>JADLBR010000289.1 GCA_020847615.1 Verrucomicrobiia bacterium | reverse complement strand
CTTGACAGGGGACAGCGGTGCTTATAGCTCCACGGAGCCCGCGCGGCGGGCGCGGTAGAGTGTATATTTGATTCTGACAGCGAAAGGACGCGACGATGCCAGTGCCAGAGTTCCATTATCAGGACCCTTTCCCGCTCGGGGAGGACGCGACGGAGTATCGGTTGCTGCGGCGGGACGGGGTGACGCCGGACCATTTCGCGGGGCGGGAAGTCTTGCGGGTCGAGCCGCGGGTCCTGGCGGATCTGGCTCACATGGCGATGCGGGACGTGTCATTCCACCTGAGGACGGCGCACCTGAAGCAGGTGGCGGCAATTCTGGAGGATCCGGAGGCGAGCGAGAACGACCGGTTCGTGGCGCTGGCGATGCTGCGCAACGCGGAGATCGCGGCCCGGGGCCTGCTGCCCTTCTGCCAGGACACGGGGACGGCGACGGTGATCGCGAAGAAGGGCGAGCAGATCTGGACGGGCGCGAATGACGCGGAGGAGCTGTCGCGCGGCATCTACAGCGTCTACACGGAGGAGAACCTGCGCTACTCGCACGTGGTGCCGATCACGATGTACGAGGAGAGGAACTCCGGCACGAATCTTCCGGCGCAGATCGACATCTACGCGACGGAGGGGATGGAGTACGAGTTTCTGTTCGTCGCCAAGGGCGGGGGCTCGGCGAGCAAGACATACCTGTACCAGGAGACCAAGGCGGTGCTGAACCCGGACTCGCTGGAGAAGTTCCTGGTCGCGAAGATGGCCACGCTGGGCACGGCGGGGTGCCCCCCGTATCACCTGGCGTTCGTGGTGGGCGGGACGTCGGCGGAGGCGTGCCTCAAGACCGTGAAACTGGCGACGACGAAATACCTCGACACGCTCCCGACGTCGGGCAATGCGCACGGGCGGGCCTTCCGCGACCTGGAGATGGAGGCGAAGCTGCTGAAGGCGGCGCAGGGGCTGGGTTACGGCGCGCAGTTTGGCGGGAAGTACTACGCCCTCGACGTGAGGGTGATCCGCCTGCCGCGGCACGGGGCGACCTGCCCCATCGGATTGGGCGTGTCGTGCTCGGCGGACCGGAACATCAAGGCCAAGATCGACCGCGAGGGCGTCTGGCTGGAGCAGCTGGAGATGGACCCCGCGCGCCTGATTCCCGAGCGCTATCGCGACCACGCGTTCGATGGCGCGGTGCACATTGACCTGAATCGCCCGATGAAGGAGATCCTCGCGCAACTGACGAAGTACCCGGTGACGACGAGGCTGTCGCTCACCGGCCCGATGATCGTCGCGCGCGACATCGCGCACGCGAAGCTGCAGGAGAGGCTGGATTCGGGCGCCGACCTGCCCCAGTACATGAAGGACCATCCGGTGTACTACGCGGGTCCCGCCAAGACGCCGAAGGGGATGCCCTCCGGATCGTTCGGACCGACCACGTCGAGGCGCATGGACCCCTACGTGGACGCATTCCAGAAGCGCGGCGGCTCGATGGTGATGATCGCCAAGGGCAACCGCGGGCAGGAGGTCGTCGACGCCTGCAAACAAAACGGCGGCTTCTACCTCGGTTCGATCGGGGGACCGGCGGCGCTGCTGGCCCAGGAGAACATCAGGAAGATCGAGCTGGTGGAATTCCCGGAGCTGGGGATGGAGGCGATCTACAAGATCGAGGTCGAGGATTTCCCCGCGTTCATACTGATCGACGACAAGGGGCACGATTTCTTCCACACGGTATCGACGTGCCCGGTGTGCCCGAGCTGAGTCGCGAGCGCGCCGCATCATTCATGTCGAAACGACCTCTTCTTCGTATGCGCCGACGTGAGGAGGCGGAGGTCCAAGGTGGGCACGCATCCGCCTCCGCACGTCGGCGGCTACAAGCACTTTGCTTGTAAGTAGATATCTGCGGCAGACTGTTATCCGGGGTTCGAAATTTCAGGTCAGCGCCGCCCCCGGCGCGCGGGGCGGCGCTAGCCAGCGTTCTCCGCGCGCCGTATCATTCATGTGGAAACTTCTGGTGGGTCGCGGAGTGCCTAAAGGCACCACTACGAACATTCCCGTGGTCTTGTGCTCGTAGTGCCGCCTTCAGGCGGCTTAGGTGTAAAGCGTTATTGATTAATCGCTTGCGGTTTGGTTCTGGTTTCCGCGAACTTTGAAGTTTCTGGCTTGCCCCGCCGCCGGCGCGCATGGCGTGGGCCTATGGGTTTGGGGCCGGGGCGGGGACGGGGAAAGCGGGCGCGTCCGCGGGCTGTGGCGCGGAGGGGGCCTTGGCCGGGCTCGCGGGCCTGGCGGTCGGATCGCTGAGCCCGGGGAGGATGGGGCTCATGACGGGGGCGGCGACCGGCTCGATCTTGGCGGGTTGGGGGGATAGGGAGGAGAGTTTTTCCAGATCGAATCCGGGGAGCTTGACCGAGGCCGCCCTGAGGATGCTCGTCAGCACGGCGCGCTGGAGGTCGCGACCGTTGTTGAGGTTGGTGAACACGATGCCGGAGAGCTTGATCTCGTTGATGAGGGGCGCGGGGTTGGGCGAGGCCGTGAAATCGAGCGCCTCGATGCGATCGGCGCCCATCTCGAGCCGCTCGATGAGGAACTGGGGGGGCGGCATCAGGGAGCGGCCGCCGGGGCGCTTCTCTTCGGGGGTCAGCACGAGCGCCTTGATGCGGTCGAGGTTCATCTCGCCGAGGGCGGTGCGGACGATGACCAGCCTGGCGATGTCGAGCGTGACCCTGCGCGCCACCAGTTGGCCGAACTGGAGCCGCTCCACGTCGAACTCGATCTTGGCGCTGGGGATGTCGAGGCATCGGCGTTCGGGAAAGTGGCCGGGGTTGACCAGCTCGAGGCCCTTGATGTCGATGGTGGCCCTGGCCAGATTGACTTCGGCGGCGCCGCCGGTCCAGATGAGGCCGGTCTCGCTCTCGACGCCGCCTTCGAGCAGGCGCGTGGCCAGCCGGTCGCGGAAGAAAAAGAGGCCCCCGGCCACCAGAACCAAGAACCCCACAAGCGTGCACAGCCCGCTGAACAGGCGCAGCATATCGGTTGTGTATAATCGCGATTCGGCGGCTAGCCAATGGCAAAAATCGTCGCATCAGCGACGCCAGGGCGGGCCCCCGGGACCGCCCCCGGGCCCGCCGCGGAAATCGCCAAAGCGGCTGGGTCGCGTGACCTCGCGTTTCTGTTCCTCGGAGAGCGGGGCGGACTGGAGCCAGGCTTCTGCGGCCTTCTGGTCCTGGCGGTACCAGTTGCGCGCGAGTTCGACGGTGGCGCGGGAGCGGTATCCCTCGTCGGAGATGCTGCCCGCCCACTGGACGGCGGCGGCGGGGTCCTGATCGGAGATGTTCCGGGCGTAGGAGCTGATGAGGCGGTCGCCGTCGGGGCCCGCGGTGATGTTGTTGTTGAGCCAGTTGCCGGCGGCGTTGGGGTCTTTCTCGGCCCATTCCCCGACGGCGGAGGACAGAGCGGATGTGCGCTCGTCGCCCTGGGGCAAGCGGTTGGCCCAGGTGATGGCCTGCGCGGGATCCTGCGAGGCCATCTGCTGGGCGACCCTGCGGGCGGCATCGGACATGTCGAGCTGCGCCGCGCCCTGCGCGACCCAGGCGGCGGCCGCGGCGGGGTCCTTCTCGACCCATTCGCGCGCGACGCGGTCGAGGGCATCGCGTTGCGCATTGGGATCGGTCAGGGTCTGCGCCCAGGCGGCGGCCGCGACGGGATCCTTGCGGGCGTATTGGCCGGCGATCATCTCGGCGTACCGGGCATTGGCGGCCCCCCCCTCGATGGTGGCCAGTCGCTTCGCGGCGTCGGCGGGATCGATCGAGGCGAGCTGATAGAGGACGCCGCCGACGGCGAACTGGGACTGGTTGCCACCGAGGCCTTTGGCCCAGGCGAGCGCGCCATCCGCGTCGGCGCGCACCCAGTTGGCCATGGCGGGCTGGGCGACGAACGTGCCGCGCATCCCGAGTTTTTCGATGGCGTAGCCCATGGCGGACTTGGGGTCGAAGCGGCTCCAGGCATAGATGAGCAGGCGGAATGCCTCCAGGTTCTCGAAGGAGTCCCCATCGAGGCCGTCAAACGCCGCGAGGACGGAGTCGAGGTTCTTTGGGCCGAGGCCCTCTAGGAGTTTCATGAGCCGCAGGCCGCGCTGGATGAGGTCGGGATCCTCGAGCGCGGCCTTGAGTTCCTTGGCGAACTCGGCGGGCTTCGTCGGGGTCTTGGATGCGCCGGGGCCGGTGCCGAAGGAGCCGCCGCGGGCTGACGATGACGAGGATGATGCCCCCGCGGCGGTCGCGGACGACGACTTGCCCGCGGCGCCGGCTTGGCCGGTGCCGACCGAGCGACCGACGACGAATGCGATGGCCAACGACGCGGCCCAGAGGGCGGCGGGGATCCAGGGGGTGCGCTTCATATGCGTTTAATAGCATTAAACGTCGCCGGTGTCGCGAAGTCGCGGTGGAATTTTGGGGTTGCGGGGATGCTTGCGGTCGGGGCGGAACAGGGCGTAGGCTGGGGGCGTGGGTTCAGAGGGTGCAGCGGAGATGGGTGTCCGGCACGCGCGGTGCGCCTCGTGCGGCGGCGGCTGGCAGGTGGAGGCGGACGGGTGGGGGCCCGAGATGGTGTGCCCGGGCTGTGGGATGCCGGTGACGCCGGGCTCTCTGGTGGGGCACTACCAGTTGCTGCGCGAGGTGGCCAGCGGGGGACTCGGCAGTTTCGCGGAGGCGGTGGATTCGGTGACGGGGCGGGTCGTCGGCGTCAAGATGCTGAGGCCGGAGCTCTTCGGGCGGGGCGATTACGTGGAGGAGCTTGGGCGGGAGGCGCGGGTCGCGGCGAGCATCAACCACCCGAACGTGGCCGAGGTCTACGACTTTTTTGAGGAGGGCGGGACGCACTTTCTGGTGATGGAGTATCTCGATCACGGGAGCCTGGCCTCGCGGATGAAGGGGGGACCCCTGGGTGAGCGGGAGTTGCTGCGCGTGGCGCTGGACGTGACGCGGGGTCTGCAGGCCGCCAGCGCGAAGGGCTTGCTCCATCGCGACGTGAAGCCCGGCAATATCGTCTTCGATGCCCACGGGCGCGCGAAGCTGGTGGATTTCGGGCTGGCCATGCCCGCGGAGGAGGCGCGGCGGGGCAGCGGCTCGGCATGGGGCTCTCCGTACTACATTCCCCCGGAGCGCCTGGCGGGGGAACCGGAGGATTTCCGCGGGGACATGTACAGCCTCGGTGCGACGCTGTTTCACGCGGCGGCTGGCCGGCCGCCGTTCAAAGGGGAATCGGCCTCGGCGTTGGCGGCCAAGCATCTGAAGGCGCGCAAGGCGTCGGTCAAGGCGTTCGCGCCGCACCTCAGCGAGGAGGCCGCGTGGATCATCAACCGGTGCCTGGAGCGGAACCCCGCCTCGCGCTTCGAGAGCTACTTCGAGCTGATCGAGGCGCTGGAGTCGGCGCAGCGCACCGCGATGATGGCGCCGGAGGTCGCGCCGCCGCGCGCTGAGGATGTGATCGGGGCCGAGAGGGACATGGCGTGGTCCCTGAAGTGGCTGGCGATCACGAGCGCGATCTTGCTGGTCCTGGGGGGCGGAGCGTGGCTGGCGCTGAAGCTGAAGGCGGAGCGCGATATCCTGGCCGGCACCGGCGGGGGCGCGCCGGCGGCCGCGCCCGAGAAGGACAAGCCCGCGGCGGCCCCGGGCGATACGGGCGAGGCGCCGGCGCAGGTGAGCGTGGTTCGCTTCACGGCGGCCGAGGGCTATCAGGAGGGCGACCTGGGAAATCACCCGGATTGGCAGCGGCTCCAGGGGCCATCGTGGTCGGTTGCGCCCGGGGGCGGCTCGCTCATCTTCGGCAAGGACCTGCCGCCCGATGGGCCCGGCGCGGTGTTCAAGAAGGGCGTGCGGCTGGAGCCCGGAGCGATGCTCCAGGCGCGGGTCAAGTTCTCGTTCGACGGGTTTGGCTCGTCGACGTGGCACCAGCCGCGGCAGCTCGTGATGTTCCGCCTCAAGCCTTTGGGCGGCGACGACGCCAAGGGCCTCGACGTCATCTTCATCCGGGAGCCCAACCGGGGCGACAGGTATCGGTTCCTCGCCAAATACGGCATCCCGCAGGCGGATCGCATGATCGGCACCGCCGACATCAAGAATGCCGATGTGGGGGACGACAGGGAGGATGCCGGCGATCCTTCCGACCCCCTAGAGATCGTGATCATGGCGCGCAAGGGGCAGGTCGCCAACGGGTGGTGGATAAGGGCGGTGGTCAGGAATCTGGCCAAGGTCAAAGATATCGGAAAGGTCGAGAAGGGGGACGTGCAGGTGCCCGACGAGTTTCATGCGGCGGGCGAGTACCTCGGGAGCCTGCGCTCGCGGAAAGAACCGGAGCGCTCCTCGCGCGTGCAGGTGACGGAGTGGGTGTTTGGCTCCGTGAAGGAGTGACGGCGCTGGAGATTCGTGGCCGCGGTCGCCACGACCTTGGACCCGCGGGCAGATCGAACGATCTCCGGCAGCCGCCGACGGGCATTATGGGCCTGGCGCCTTGGCGTCGAAGTCGGTGAAGCGTCCGCCGTTCCGGGCCGCGAGGGTCTTGAGGAGTTCGCGCTCGGCGGGCTTATCGGGCCCGGTCATGAAATAGATGGTGTGGAGACGAGCCTCCTTGGGCAGCGAGCGCTGGAGTTGGCCGGTGAGGCCCGTGAGTTCCTCGGTGGGGATGACGACCTCGCCCATGAGGGCGTTGCCGTCGGACAGCATGTAGATGACCTCCGGGCGCATGGCGAAGGCCTGGCGGAGGGCGAGGTCGTGCCGGGTGCCGCCCGCCCCCTCCCGCAGGACGTCGCGGCAGAGGGAGTCGAGGCGGCGGTAGGCGGTGGCGCCGAGGTCCTGGCGGATGAACGCGGTGGCCGCGGCCTTGTTGGCATCCGTGGCGGGGATGCACTCCTCCCTCCAGCGTCCCGCGCCACCGCTCCAGATCACGATGCCGAACCGGCTGTTGATCCCGAGGCCCTCGATGAGTGTGGCGGCGTGGCGTTTGACCGGCTCGAACGACGATTCGCCCAGCCTGAGGAACATCGAGCCGGAGACGTCGATCATGATGACGACGGAGCGTCCGGAGTCCTGGATGCCAAAGAAGCTCATGGCGTCGCCGCTGCCGCCCCCGGCGCCGATGCCCGAGCCGAGGCCGGCGAGGCCCTGGCCGGCCATGGCGCCGATGCTATCCGCGACCATCGCGGCGGGATCGAGCGGCATGAGTTGCTCGATCGGGAGTTTCGGGAGCGCGGGCATGCCCTGGTCCATGAGGCGTGACGTGGTCAGGCGGTCGGTGAAGGCGGGCGCCGGTGCCGCGGCCTCGAACTCCGCCAGCGCCATGCTGTGCTGGCGCGCCTCCGGTTCGATGCGGACGACTTGGCGGGACTCGAACTTGGCGGGGGCGGGCGCCAGGTAGCGCGCCACGATCCAGGCGGCCGCGCCAAGGCCGGCCGCGGCGTGCAGGCCGATGCTGAGCATGGCGGCGCCAGCCAGGGTCTTGCGCGCCCGGGCCCGAGGGAGGTCGGCCTTTTGCCGCGCCGCGGTGATCATCGGAGATCTTCCCCCCCGGTCTCGGTGGCGAAGGTCACGCCTGTGATGCGCGCGGCGGCCAGCGCGTCCATGACGTCGGCGATCCGCTGATGCGTGGCATCGTCCTCTGCGGCGATCGTGACGAGCGCCTCGGTCCCGTTGGCATCGCAGGCCTGCCTGAACCGGATCATGGTCGCCGTGAGCTGGGGCAGGTCGCGGGACGCGGGGCCATCCAGCGGCAGGTCATTGAGTATGACCTCGCCGCCGGAGCGCACCTCCACGCGCTGCTCGTCGGGGAGGTCGGTCGGCTCGTCCTGCTCGACGGTGGCCGGGAGGCGCAGCCCCAGATCGGCCTCCGGCTTATTGGGTCGCGCGGTGACCATGAAGAACACGAGCAGCAGAAAGACCATGTCGATCATGGGCCCCATCGGGATTTCGACAATGTCGTATCGGCGCCTGCGCCACGTTGCCGCCATGCGTCACCTCACTGGGATTCCCTGTGGGAACCGAAAATGACCTCGATCGCGCCGGCCTCCGCGGCCGCGGCCATGACCTCCTTGATCCGGCGCGCCGGGGTCTGTCGGTCGCCCCGGATGTAGAGCCGCAGCGGCGGATACTCCACGTAGCGGTGCCTGAGGAACTCCTTGAGCGCCGGCAGATCTGCCGGGCGCTCCCCGATGAAGATCTGGCCCGCGGCATCGAGGTTGACGATCTCGCGGTCCGAGAGGTCTTCGGGGATCGCGGCATGGCGCGCCAGGGGCAGGTCGATCTCGACGAGCCGCTGGCGGTCGCTGATGCGGGTGGTGACCATGAAGAAGATGAGCAGCAGGAAGGTCATGTCGATCATGGGCGCGAGCTGGAAACCGACATCGTCGGGCTGGGGGCGTCGGGCGGGGATGGACATGGGCGTGGGACGGCGTGTTTCCCCGGGGTAGAATCAGCCGATGGCGGGCTCCGACAGGGGATCGGGGGACGGGGTCGCGACCTGCGTGCCGGGGTCATCCAGGGCCATGTCGCCCGCGAGCATATCGAGCAGGGCCACGACGTCCTTCTGGACCTCGGTGACGGCGCTCTGGACGTTGTTGCGAAAAAGGAGGTAGAGGAGCATGGCCGGGATTCCGACGATGAGTCCTCCGGCCGTGGTGATCATCGCTTCGCCGATGCCCCCGGCGAGATCCTGTGGCTCGCAGAGGCCGGCGGAGAGCATGTCGAATGCCTGGATCATGCCGGTGACGGTGCCGAGGAGGCCGAGCATGGGCGCGACGGTGGCGAAGAAGTTGAGGTAGTTGATCCAGTACATGAAGCGGGTCTCGCCATGCGCGATGGTGTCGGCGGCGGCCTGCTCCATCGGCGTGCGGTTGGCGTCCTCCCGCGCCAGGTCGGCCTTCGCGAGGGCGGCCCCGAGGGCGTCGGTCAGCAGGGCCGGGTGCATGCGGCAGGCCTCGTAGGCCTCGTCGATGCGCCGGTGGGCCAGGATGCGCTGGAGGTGGGGCACGATCCCCGGCGCGTTCAGCCGGCTGCGGCCGGTGAGCATCCACGCATAGACGCCGGCGGCGACGGTGCCCAGCGAGCACGCGGCGATCGGGTGCATGAGCCAGCCCCCCGCCCAATAGATGTCCAGGAGCGACTTGTCCTTCTGCTTTTTTTTGATCCGTTCGGCGACGAGGGCATCGGTCTGATCTTCGGCGCCGCGCTTTTGCGGGGCCGGGTGGCAGGTCGCCGAGGCGAGCAGGCAGAGCGCGAGGCAGGCGAGTGTCTTGTTCATGCTACGGTGTCTCCTTGATGGGCGGGGGCGCGGCCCCCGCGGTGGCCGCCGTTTCGGCGGCCTTTGAAAAAGCAATCGTGTTTGAATAATTGGATAATATGTCAGAGAGCCAGCGGAGGGCCTGCGCGCGGTTGGAGCGGGCCAGTTCGATCTGGGAGGCCTCCCAGAGGCCCTGCGCGGCCTCCTGGCGCAGGTCGGGGAAGAGGATGCGCGGACGCAGGAAGTGGTCGATGGCCTCATCGAGGTTGGTGCGACCGGCCTCGGTGCGGCCCTTGGCGATGCTGGCGAAAGCGAGGGCGGAGGGGTCGTCGCACTCCCTGCCGAGGGATCGGGCGAGATCGAGGGCGCTGTCGAGTTCGCCCCGGCTGACGAGGGCCTGGACGCGGAGAGCGTCGGCGGTCTGGCGCAGTGCGGCGTCGGGGTGGCGCGAGGCGATGTCTTGCAGCAGGGGAATGGCCTCGGGAGCGGCGCCGGCGTCGATGAGCGCCTGGGCCAGGGCGAGGCCGATGGGGCCGGCGTCGGATCCCGGGACCGGCAGGAGGGGCGCCCGCGCGTTCCAGAGCGCCCTCAGGGATTGGAGCCGGGCGCCGCTGTCAGGCGGCAGGGAACTGGGCGCGAAAGGGGCACCCAATTCGACGCGGGCGATGCGCCGGATCTCGCAAGCCAGTTCGGCGCGGCCCTTGCCGATGCGCATCTCGATCCGGAGGCGTCCGCCGCTAACGCCGAGGATGTGTCCCTCGATCTGTTCGCCGTTAGACAGCACGACGCGGTCGGGGGCGGCGGACGCGAGCAGCAGGGCCAAAGGGATCAGCGGATTCATGGGAGCTTGGCGAGTTGGGCCTGGGCGAGGCGATGCTCGTCGAACGGGGCGAGGTCCGCCCGGGACAGGAATTCCTCGTAGGTCTTTCTGGCGCCATCCCAGAGCCTGAGTTTCTCCAAGACGCGCCCGCTGCCGAGATAGGCCCTGGCGACCCAGGGGCGGTGCGCGCCGTACATGACGTAGACCCGCTGGTAGAACGGCATGGCCTTTTCGGGTTGGCCGAGGGCCTCGTGCGATTCGCCCAGGAGGCAGAGGGCGCGCGCCTTCGCGGCGCCCGTGGCGGAGGGGGTCCCGAGGAGGGCCTCCAGCGCGGCGATGGCGTCGGCGTGGCGTTTCTGGCCCAAGAGGATGTCGGCGCGCGACTCGATCACCTTGGCCTTCAGCAGCGAGGGGCCGGCATCGCGCTCGAAGCGATCGAACCACTCCAGGGCCTGCTTCGTGTCGCCCCGGGCGGCGGCGAGGAGGCCGAGTCCGGCGAGGGCCCTCGGGAATTCCTGTGTGCCGGGTCCGGCGTCCACGAGCCGGCGAAGGTGGGGTTGGGCCTCGGGCGCGCGCCCGGCGGCGACGAGGAGTTCGGCGAGATCGATGGCCACGGCGGGGGGCAAGTCCTCGGGCCGATGTGCGGCCACGAGTTCCAGGAGCGTTGCTTGGGCGCGGGGCGGGTCGCGGCGCGACATTTTGGAGATGAGCCAGACGCAGCGCGCGGCGAGCGCGGGTTGGGCGGCGGCCCTGGCCTCCGCCTCGATGCGGCGCAGTTCGCCCTCGAATCTAGAGCGCTCCTCGGGCGCGCGGTGGAGTGCGGCAAGGTCGAGCAAGAGGGGCTCGGCCGATCGATTTGCCGGGTCGGGGCCGATGCGCCGCATGGCCGAGCGGTACAGTTCGATGGCCTCTGGCAGGCGCCCCTGTTGGCGGAGGGCCCACGCCAGCCAGTGGTGCGCTTCGGCGATGCGGGGGCTGTCGGGGTGTTCCGCGATGAATGCCCGGAAGTGCGACTCGAGTTCGGCGTGGCGGGCGGAGAGGCGGAGGGCCTTCCCAATCTGGAATTGGGCATAGTGCCACAGCGTGGGCTGGGCGGCGCCGACCGCCCGGTAGGCATGCAGCCCGGCGTCCATCTCGCCGCAGGCGAGGCACGCGTCCCCGTGGAGGGCGCGGACCTCGTCGGTGAGGGGGTGCCCTGCGAAGTCGTCGAGCCATCGGCCGAGGGCCCTGCGCGCCCCGGGGAAGTCGCGCTCCCCGTAGCGGGCCGCGGCCTTGCGGTAGATGGCCTCCTGTTTGAAGGCGCCGGCGGGATGGGCGGCGAGGTAGGCATCGAAGCGATCGGCGATGGCGGCGTGATCTTTTGCGAATACCGCGGCCATGGCCCGCCAGTACCGGGCCTGCTCGCACAAGGGGCTGCCGGGGTATCGCTGGCACAGTTCGGCGAATGATCGGGCCGCCTCCTCGTTCGCGGTGAGACGCAGCGAGCAATATCCGGCGAGGAACAGGGCGCGGTCGGCCTCCGGAAAGGAGGGGTGCCCCTGGTTGTGCGCGAGGAACGCGTCGCGGGCGGCGCGGTGATCGCCCAGCTCCAGGCGGGCCTGCGCCGCGAGGAACTCGACCCGGGGCGCGCGCGGCTCGGCGGGATGGCGTGCCAGGAATTCGGAGCATTGCTCGAGTGCCTTGCGCCACCTGCGGGACTCGATGCAGCAGAGGACCGACATGAAGGTGGCATCAGCGGCCAGGGGCGAGGCCCCGGGGGCCGCGGCGGCGGCCTCGTCGGCGGCGACGAACGCCTCCCGATACCGCCCGAGTTGGAATGCAGCCCTGGCGACGCGGAGGTGGCGCGCGGCATCGAAATCCGGGACCTTTTCGATGGCGGAGCGCTCGGCGAGGAGCGCGTCGCGGATCTGCACGAGGTGTTGCCGTCGGGCGGACGGCGGGCCGGCCGCTCCCGCGGAGGCCAGGTCGCGCTCGATGGCGGACATTGCGGTCCCGTGCCGGCGGAGGATGCGCCCCCGCGTGGGCACCAGGAGATAGCAGCGCAGCGCCCGTTCGAAGTCGCCCCCCTCGAGGAAGCGGTCGCCCAGGGCGAGGGCCTGCGCCGCGGGGAGGGCCTGCTGGCTGGGCGGTGGATCGCGCCGGGCGAAGGATTCGACGAGGGCCATGGCGCTCTCGGCGTCGCCGAGCTCCAGCAGGCATTGCGCCCGCATGAGCAGCGCGCGCTCTGCGGTGAGCGGGTCGCGCGCCCCGGCCAGTTTCGAGAAACGCTCCGCCGCGCCCCGCAAGTCGCCGTTGCCCCGGGCCGCGAGCGCGGCGAGAAAGGCGGCGTTGGTCGCCTGCTCGTGCTGCGGGAAGTCGGCGACGAAGCGATCCAGCGCCCCCTGTGAGGCCGCGAGATCCCGCGCGAGGAAGAACGAGAGGCCCAGCCAGAACGACATCTCGGGCCGGGCCGCCCCGCCCGGGAAACGGGCGAGGTATTCTTCGATGAGGGGCCGGGCGCCGTCCGGCTTCTGGATCGCGATCAGGGATCCGGCGAGCAGGGGCAACAGTCGCTCGCGCGCGGCCTGGGCCTCGGGGCTTTGGCCGTAGAGGTCGAAGAAGCGGGTCCATGCGGCGGCGGCGTCGGCGAATCGCCCGGCCTGATGGGCGCTGTAGCCGGTGGTCAGGAGCAGGTCGGCGGGAGGCGCGTCCCCGGCAGGCGCAAGGGCGGGTTGGGAAGGCGGCGCATGCGGCGGGAGCAGGGGCCGGGGGGCGGCGGATGCGAGCGCGGCGAGCCCGAGCCACAGCAATGTCGGTGGCGCGCGCCGCCCGGCTGCGGATCTCGGTGCGGGTGGGCGGCGCGGCGCTGTCATGGGATGGCATCGAGCCGTTCGCGGGCGATCGCGCGCGCGTCGGGGGCGCCGGGTTCTTCGAGGCGGAGGAACTCCTCGTAGGTGAGGCGGGCGCTGTCCCATTGCTGCAGCGCCTCGAAGATGCGCCCGCAGGCCAGATAGGCCTTGGCGGCGGAGCCGGGGTCGTCGCCGCAGAGCGCCTTGGCGCGCTGGTAGTAGGGCATGGCCTTGTCGGGCAACCCGAGGGCCTCTTGGGCCTCGCCGATGCGGCAGAGGGCGCGGGACGAGATGGCGGGTTTGAGCCTTGGCAGCGCAAGCAGCCTGTTCAGGATGCCGATCGCCTCGGCGTGCCGCCCCTGTGCGGCGAGGGTCTCGGCGTGCCGCTCCAGCATCCCCGGCAGAAGGGCGGAGCGGGCGTTCTCCCGCTCGAAGGTCTCGAAGATCGCGAGCGCCTCCTGGGGGTCGCCCCGGGATGCGGCGATGAGGCCCAGGGCGGCGAGGGCGCGACGTGACTCGGCGGTGCCCTCGAGCCGCGAAAGGTGGCGGAGGATGGGCTCGGCCTCGTTCGGGTGATCGGCGACGAGGTGCTCGGCCACCTCGATCGCGATCGCCGGGGGCAGGAGTTCGGGTGGCACGTCGCGCGCCAGGCCGAGGAACGTCTGCCGCGTGCTCTCGGGGTGTCCCCGCTTGGCGATGCGCGCCAAGAGCCACGCGCACCGGGCGGCGAGGGTGCGCCGCCCCGCGCAGCGGGCGCCCGCGGCCAGGGTGGAGATCTCGTGCTGCAGCGCGATCCGGTCCGCGGGACTCCGGTGGAGCCTGGCGTAGGTGAGCAGGATCGGATCGACGGAGCGGTTGGCAGGATCGTCGCCGAAGCGACCGATGGCCTCGCGGCAGAGCGCGAGCGCATCGCGGGGGCCGTCGGTTCCCGGGAGGGACGGGCACCCCTCGTCGCAGGCGGGCGGCGGATGGGTCGAAAGCTGTCCCCCGGCGTCCGAGCGCGGCCCCACGGGGGCGACGCCCGACACCAGCGCAATACACGCCGGTCCCCAGATCCCTAGCACGGGCGCAAGAAAGCGGTGGGGGTTCGCGGTGTCAAGGACCTTTTTCGGGCGCGATTGCCATGGGCGCGGCATTCTGGGCATGATGGCGGTCATGTCGCCGTCCGTGGTCCTCGAGCACGCCGACCTTCTGGTTGCCGACAAGCCCGCCGGGCAACTGGTCCACCCGACCAAACCGGGTGGGCCGCGCACGCTGCTCGACGACCTGCGCGACGCGTATCCGGCGGCGGGGCTGCGCCTTGTCAACCGCCTGGATCGCGAGACCAGCGGCCTCGTGCTGGTCGCCCGGAATCCCGCGTCCGCCGCACGACTGGCGAGGCTCATCGGGGCCGGCGAGATCCAGAAAACATATCTCACCCTGGTTTGGGGCGAGGTCCGGGCCGAGTGCGGCGAGATCGTGGCCCCGCTCGATCGGCTCGGGGCCCATGCGGTGGCGCGCGTGCACCTGAAGCGCGCGATCGTGCCCGGCACCCACGGCGCCAGGACCGGGTACCGGGTCGAACGCCGCCTCCGGGGCCACACCCTCCTGCGCGTCCACCTGCACACCGGACGCCTGCACCAGATCCGGGCCCACCTGGCGAGCATCGGGTTTCCCATCGTGGGCGACAAACTCTACGGCCCAGACGAGCGCCATTACCTCCGGTTCATCGAGACCGGATGGACCCCAGAGCTCGAGCGGGACCTGCGGTGCCCAAGGCACGCCCTCCATGCCGCGGCATTGGACATTCCCTGGGATGGTTCGGTCCTGCGGGCCCAGAGCCCCCTGCCCG
>JADLBR010000288.1 GCA_020847615.1 Verrucomicrobiia bacterium | reverse complement strand
TGCCTCATCGGCGAGGGTCTCTTGCCCCAGGACCCGTGGGCCACGGCGCGAGGTAACCGCTTTTACTACATGCAGAACCCGCTATGCTTGGGGGCGTGGCATCGCATGAGCGCGGGGACTGTGGACGCCGAGTTTGAAGACGCGCCCGACGGCATCGCCCTGGGCGGGCGCCGCGTCCCATTTGTTCACTTCCAGGCCGATGCCTCCCGCTTCTTCCTGGCACATCGGCGCGCCCGCTCGCTCGGCCTGGCCCGCTGCTTGCCCCATCCCCTGTCCGATCCAACCGATCTGGCCAGCGGCATCTCACGACGCTATGCCCTCGCCGCCCGATTGCTGGTGCCACGGTCGCGGATCGATCGGGCGCGGCTCATGCGCGAGTCCATTCGGCCGGACGCCAAGACCGGCCGTCGGCCACTGACCGGGGCGCTGAATCATCTCCTGAAAGGGGCAATGGGCTCATGACGTGCTGCCCGATCTGTGGCGGGCGGGCCGACCCGGCATTCACCGCGCGGGTCCGAAATGAGCATGACGCCCGATGCCTCCAGTGCGGCCCGTGCGGCTTCCTCTTTGTCGAGGACCCCCACTGGCTCGAGGCCGCCCATCGCGATGCCATCAACGCGTCGGACACGGGGCTCGTGCGCCGAAACATCGACGCGGCCAAGGCGGCCTCATCGATCATCCTCGCGTGCCTCGACCGAAGCGGCACCTTCTTGGACGAGGCCGGCGGCACGGGTCTCCTCGTGCGCCTCATGCGGGACCGCGGCTTCGACTTCCGGTGGCGCGACCCCTACGCGGCGAACGTCTTCGCGCGCGGCTTCGAGGCCCCGTCGCCCGACGCCCGATTCGAGGCCATCACGTGGTTCGAGTGCGCCGAACACGTTCGGGACCCTGTCGCCGCCGTGGGCCGGTTGCTTGCCCAGACCGACGTCCTCGTCCTGTCGACCCTGCTCCTGCCCTCGCCCGCACCGGCCCCCGACAGGTGGTGGTACTACGGGTGGGGCCACGGCCAGCACGTCTCATTCTATACGCGGGGCGCCCTCGAGGCCCTCGCCCGTCGCTCCGGGGCGCGCTGCCTGTCCGATGGCCGCTCCATGCACCTGATCACGCGGCGGCCCATCCATCCGATGGCGCTGCGACTGGCGCTGCTCGCGTCCGCGGTCATCGACCCCATCGGGACCCGGTTGCTCTGTCGCCCCCTGACCGAATCCGATCATCTCCAGCTCAAAGGCCGCCCGTGAAATTCGACGACTATTTCCAGTTGCGCGGGGTCTCCGCCGATGCGGGCAATCCCGGCGCGCTTCCGGCCTGGCTGCGGCGGGCGCTCCCGGCGGACCGCCAGGCGCCCATCCTCGACCTCGGGTGCGGGCTCGGACGACACCTCCGGCAGTTGCTCCACGCCGGCTACACGCGGGCCATGGGCGCCGACGTGTCGCGGGCCGCGATAGAGACCTGCCGCGATGCGGGCCTCCGCGCCGAGCCCGTGGCCGACCTGGACGATTTCGCGCGAGAGCACGCCGGACGCTTCGCCTTCATCCTGATGAGCCACGTGCTGGAGCACCTGCCGAAGGACGAGATCATCGGGGCCTGCAAGAGCATCCGCTCGATGCTCTCGCCGGGCGGCGCGCTCTGCCTCGCCGTGCCCAACGCCCAGTCACGCACCGGATGCTACTGGGCGTACGAGGACTTCACGCACCAGACGATGTTCACCTCCGGCAGCCTCTTGTACGTCCTGCGGGCGGCCGGATTTTCCTCCGTCGAGTTCCTCGATGTCGACGGGTTGGCCGACACCCCGGCTGGGACCCGCTGGATCAAGCGTTGCCTGCTCTGGGCCTACAGGGCCAACACGCGATTCTGGGATCGCGTCACCTCGAACGCCTACCACGCCCCCAGCCCGGTGATCCTGGGCTGGGAACTCAAGGCCATCGCCAGGGAATGATGGCACCCCCATGGCTCCAGCGCGCTTGCGCCGCCACGATCGCGTGGCGCATCAGGGCGACGCACCGCCCCAGGCGCAGGCTCCCCCTCGGCATCTTCAAGGCCGACCGGGTCGGTGATCTCGTGCTCGCGCAGGGGGCCATCGCGAGACTCGTTCGCTCCGTTCCAGCGGGCGGCGCCACCCTCATCACATCCGACGTCGCCGCGCACGCGGCAACCGAACTCTTCCCAGACCTCCCCCGGATCACCGTGACGCAGCGCGGCATCGTCCGGGGCCTGCCCCTGGTCTGGAAGTCCGCGGACGCGCTCCTCGGGCTCCGATTCGAACGCCTCGTGTGCCTCCAGCACCACCGGTCGGCAACCCAGGACCTGTTGCTTCGGGCGATAGAGGCCGACTGGTCGGCGGGATGCGAGAATGCGCGCCCCGACCACGGCGCGATCGAGGCATGCGCCGGCGGGCGCGCGTTTGACGCGACATCGCCCTATCCCGAGTACGCGGGCGACCTCCCCAGGGAACTGGAGGCCCACCGGCGCGTCGTCGCGGCGGCGTGCGGCAGCGAGATACCGCCCTCCGAGATCCTGCCCCACGTCGATGCCGCGGGGACCACGGCGCGGCACCTGCTGCTCTGCCCTTTCGCCAGCGACCCCATCCGCGAGTATCCCGCCGAGCTGCTCGCGTCGGCGCTGCGGGCGGCGCAATCCGGGGCCGAGATGCCCATCCGCATCGCCGGATCACCCGCCGAACAGGAGCGCGCCCGGGCACTGGCCGCCCGATTGGCGGCCTCTGGCGTCAGGGACGTGGCGCTGGCTCCGACCCCCTCGTTTCGGGACTATGCGGCCGCCGTCGCTTCAGCCAAGCTCATCCTCACGATGGAATCTGGCGGCGCGCACCTGGCCACGGCCATGGGAAAGGACACCGTGGTGCTCCTCGGCGGGGGACACTTCGGGCTCCTGGCCCCGTGGTCGCGTTCCCCGCGCCAGACCTGGCTCTCAAACCCCCTCCCCTGCTACGGGTGCGACTGGAAATGCACGCGGCCCGCCGTGGAATGCATCACCGGCGTCCGGCCCGACGACGTCGCCCGCGCGCTGCGTTCCCTCTGGAATGACCCCGCCTGAGGCACGGCCAAGACATGCACTTCCTCCGGATCAGATCCATCCTCGTGGCCATAGGCGGACTCGCCATGGCCTTCTGGTTCGGCCAGGCCATTGGCGAGGGCAACACCGGCCCGCCGATCATGACCGCGATGATCGCGACCGCGGTCTGGTTCCTCCTGAGCATCCGCAGGACGATCATCGCGCTCCTCACGTCGATCCCTCTCACCGGCCGCCTGTTCTCCGTGCCCTTCGGCCCGACGCCCTTCGAGCTGTCCATGGCCATGCTCGTCCCGCAGGTCACGCTCCAGATCATGCTCAAGAAGATGGCGCCGCGGTTCGGGAGCCCCTGGATCGTTTTCCCCGCCGCCGGCCTCCTGGCCATCCTGACGTTTCACTTCTTCGCGCAGGGCACCGGCGCCCGCGTCCTCGGCGCCGAATCGGTCGGCGCCCGCTTCTATCTCGACTGCTACCTCGGCCTGGCGGCCTACCTGATCCTCGCGAGCGCCAACCTCGACCTCCGCGATCTTCGGCCCTTTGCCATCTGCGCCCTCGTGCCCGCCCTCATCGTCGGGGGCATCGATGTGCTCTTGTTCTTGAAACCCAATCTCACGGGTCGCGTATACGCCCTCTACAGCCAATTCACCTGGGACGCGGCGGGGGCCTACCTCGGCCAAGGTGAATTGATCCGGATCGGGGGCCTGCGCGACCTGGGCATAGCCATCCTGCTGGTCATGCTGAGCTATCGCCGCGTGAATGCGTTCTGGAACCGGGACTGCTGGTGGACGGTGCCGCTGGGCATCTTCAGCCTCGGGTGCATGTTCGCCGGCGGCTTCCGGTCGTACCTCATGCTGTACGGCCTGATCCTCGCGCTCTTCAGCCTCCTGGATCTCAGGTGGCGCGCGTTTATCCCGGCCGCAATCCTGGTGGTCGTGGTGCTGCTGGTCGCGGCCGGCCACTCGCACCTGTACGAGTTGCCGCGCTTCATGCAGCGCCCCATCAGTTTCTTGCCGGGCGACTGGGACCCCGAGGTCAAATGGCAGGCCGGAAGCACCGTCGATTGGCGCGCCGAACTCTGGGCGTACTTCTTCAAATGGGAGTTCCCCGCCCAGCCGTGGTTCGGGCGCGGCCTGGGCTTCAAGATGGATGAGATGGGACGATTGAGCTTCAACCCCCTCTACTACGGGATTGGGCCATTCGTCGAGATGCGGATGTGGCACAGCGGGCTGGTCAGCGCGCTGGACGCGACCGGCATCATCGGCACGATCTTCTGGATCGCGACCAACGTCGGCTGCTTCATCGTGGTGATGCGGGGCCTCCGCGCCCTCAACAGTGGACCCCAGCCCCCCGCCCTCCGCTTCCTCGTCATGAAGACCGCCTCCCTGCTCTTCTTCACGGCCTTCACGGGAAACGGCCTCGAGGCCGACCTGTACCCACTTCTCACCTTTACGGGATTCTTGGAGGTGGGTCTCCGCAAGTCCGGCCAGCCCCCCGGTCTTCCGCCGGCGATCGCGCGCGAGGCCGGGGGCGGGGCGAGCCCGCCGGATTGGGATGCCCGGGCATGAGGTTCGGCATCGTCACGCCCAGTTTCAGGAACTCCGCATGGCTCAGGCTGTGCGTGGCGTCGGTCGCTGACCAGGGTGTCGATGTCGAGCACATCGTCCAGGACGCGGGCTCCGACGACGGGACCCTGGACTGGCTCACCCGTGACCCGCGCGTCCTGGCCTTCGTCGAAAAGGACTCGGGCATGTACGACGCCATCAACCGCGGCCTGCGCAGGACCACGGGCGACGTCTTGGCTTACCTGAATTGCGACGAGCAATACCTGCCCGGCGCGCTCGCGGCGGTGGGCCGCATATTCGAGGAGAGACCGGACATCGAGGTGCTTTTTGCCGGCGCGGTCGTGGTCGATGCCGGCGGCCGGTATCTCTGCCACCGCATGCCACTGGTGCCCCTGAAGCATCACTCGCTGGTGAGCGGCAACCTCTCGTTCCTGACGTGCGCCACCTTCTTCAGGCGCCCGATCATCGGGTCCCGCGGGCTCTTTTTCGACGAGACGTTCCGCGTGGCCGGGGACGCCGCATGGGTCGTGCGGTTGATCGACGCGGGGGTCCGCATGGCGGCCGTGCCCACGCTCACGTCGGCCTTCACCGATGCCGGCGGCAACCTGGGCCTCGGCCCCGGCGCGGCGACCGAGGCGGCGCGCCTGCGGGCGACCGCCCCGGCGTGGGCCAGGACCGCGCCATGGTTATCCGTCGCACACCACAGATTGAGGCGCCTCTTGGCCGGGCACTACGGGAGGCTGGCGCCTTTCTCGTATTCGATTTACTGTCGCGATCGGCCCGAGAGACGGTCGCTGTTCCACGTCGATCGGCCCACGTTCCGATGGACACGCAGGCCGACCCTGCCCTGACGCGCCATGCGATTGCTCGAGATCTTCAACCACTACGAGCGGCCCGGCGGGGAGTCCCTCGCCGCGGATCGGATTTTTGACCTCCTGCGCGAGCAGCCCGACATCGACATCGCCCGGTTGGCGGCCTCGAGCTCCGACTGGCTGAGGCCCGGCGCGCCCCCAAAATGGAAACAGGCCCTGTGGACCGCCTCCAATCCGGAATTCCGATCCGCCTTGAGGCGCTCCCACGCCTCATCCCCAGCCGACGCGTGGATCGTCTACAACGCGTTCCCCGTGGCCTCCGCGGGCGTCTATGCGGAGGCTCTGCGCCTCGGGGTCCCGGTGATCCAGTTCTTGCCCAACTGGCGTCCCTACTCCATCTGCGGCGCGAATTTTCTCTCGGGGCGCATACCGCCCGGGCGATTGCGTCCGCATTTCTGGTACGAGGTGCTGCGCGGGGCGTGGCGGGACTCGCCCCTCCAGACCGCGTGGCTCGGCCTCGTTCTTGTCTGGCTGCGCCGCGGCGGCTGGCTGCGAAGCGTCCGCGCCTGGGTGGCCATATCAGAATTCGCCCGGGACCGCTTCATCGAGGCGGGCCTGCCGCCCGCAACGACTTTCGCGCTGCGCTATTTCTGGCCACTGGGCCCCAGGCCGGAGCCCGCGCCCGATTCCGGCGGGTACCTGTTCCTCGGGCGCCTGGTCCCAGAAAAGGGGGTGGCCTCGCTTCTCGGCGCTTGGCGTCTGCTCAGGGAACGGATGGGCGGCAACACCCCAAGTCTCCAGATCTGCGGCTCCGGGCCCCTCGAGCCCCTCGTTCGTGCGGCGCAGGCGACCAACCCGTCGGTGCAATTCAAAGGATGGGTCGAAGGGCCGGAGAGGCAACGGTTGCTCGAGGGGTGCCGCGCCGTGATGGTGCCCTCGGTGTGGTGGGAGCCTCTCGGGCTGGTCGTCTATGAGGCCTACGAGGCCTGCAAACCCGTCGTGTCCGCCCGATCGGGCGGACTCAATGAGACAGTGGTCGATGGCCGCACCGGTTGGCTGCATGCGCCGGGGGACGCCCAGGCCATGGCCGGGCGCGTCATCGCGCTGGAGTCCGACCCGACGGCCCGGCACCGCATGGGAATCGCCGGCCGCGAATGGCTCGAGCACAACGCCGATCCGGACACGTGGCTGGCATCCTTCCGGAAGATAGTCGCCCGGGCCACCGGCACGAGCGCGTCCGCCTGATTCCCCGCCCATTGCGGCGCGCCCCGTCATGTGATACACGTGTGGCCCATGCGCCGCCGCGACTGCCAGCTTGGCTGAACACCATGAACGAGGGCGAGATCGCTGCATTCTGGCACGCGCACCCCTGCGGGGACGCGCAGGTTGGCGGACTGGAGCAGTTCGCGGGAGACTACGAGGCGTTCTTCACCGCCTATGATGCATTCCGTTACCGCAAGGAGTCGCACATACCGCGGTGCCTCGACGGCATCGGGTTCAAGGGCAGGCACGTCCTGGAGATCGGCTTGGGCGAGGGCGCCGAGTCCGAGCAGATGATCCGGCGCGGGGCCCTCTGGTCCGGCATGGATCTGACGCGCGAATCCGTCGAGCGGGTGCGCGCGCGACTCCGGTTGCGCGGCTTGCCCCACGCGCGCCTCGAGCAGGCCAGCGCGCTATCGATCCCGTGGCCCGACAAGGTTTTCGACATCGTGTTCAGCCACGGCGTGCTGCACCACGTGCCCGAGATCGGGCGCGCGCAGCGCGAGATCTGGCGGGTGCTCAGGCCCGACGGCGAGCTGGTCGTCATGCTCTACGCGAAATGGTCGCTGAACTACCTGCTCTCCATCGCGGTTCTCAGGAGGCTGGGCCTGGCGACGCTCTACTTCACCGGACTGGACCCGGGCGGCATCTATGGCCGGCACCTGGCCAACGCGCGCGCCGAAGGCCTGCCGCGCTACCTCCGCATGAACCGCTTTATACACAGCAACACCGATGGCCCGCTCAACCCCTATTCCAAGGTCTATGACCTCGCGACCGTCCGGCGCGATTTCCCGCTCTTCCGGATCACGCGCGCGTACAAGCGCTTCATGCACGCCCCGCCCCTGCCGGTCGGCGCGCTCCCGCTCGAACGCTGGCTGGGCTGGCACCTCTGGGTCCATTTGAGACCGGTGCCCCAATGAACCGTCCCCGCGCCAGCGATGAATCGGAGGCCCCGTGAACACCATTGAGATCCTGGGAACGCCCGTGGCGTGCGCCACGTACCAATCCGCCCTGGACCGCATCAAAGAACTCGCGGGAGCACCCAGGCCCACCGCGGTCTGCCCCGCCAACACCCACATCCTGGCCGAGGCGCGCCACGATCCTGGGTTCGGGCGCGTCCTCTCGCAGTTCGACCTGGTCCTGCCCGATGGCATGCCCATCGTCTGGGCCCTCAACCATCGCGGCGCCCGCCTCGCCGACCGCGTGTACGGCCCATATTTCATGCGCCACGCGCTCCAGAACACCCCGAGACCCTGGCGGCATTTCTTTTTTGGCGACACCGAGGAGTGCCTCGCGGATCTGCGTCAGGTGGCCATGACGCTTCAGCCGGACATCGAGATCGCCGGCGCGATCAGCCCGCCTTTCCGCACGGCGACCCCGGACGAGGAGGCCTCGTTCGCCGACACGATAAACCGGGCCGCGCCCGACTTCATCTGGGTGGCGCTCCCGGGGGTGCGCATGGAGCGATGGATCATCGCCAGCCAGCCGCGCTTTCGCCGGGGCGTGTTCCTCGCGGTCGGGGACGCCTTCACGCTCTTGACCAAGCGACGGGACTTCGCGCCCAGGTGGATGCAGCGCCGGGGCCTCACCTGGGCCCATCGGCTCTGCCATGAGCCCCTGAGGCTCGGCCCCCGATACGTCCGCTACAACAGCCTCTTTGTCCTTTACTGCATCGCGGACTGGTGGCGGCGGCGCTCAGGTGCCCGCGCCGCCCCATAGAGTCGCCAGAGAACCCGCACCCGTCTCGGGGGAATCGGCCCGGCCAAACGCCACGTAGCGCACACCCGGTTGCCGGGCCACCCCCGGATCCAGCACCCGCCAGAAATCCACCACGGTCACCGTCGCCTTGCCGCCCGCCAGCAGGTCGGTGGCACCCAGGGACCGGAACGCCGGATCTGGGGTCGCCAGCACCACCACGTCGGCCTGCGCGAGGGCCTCGGCCAGCGAGTCGAATATCACGGCATGGCCGGACAATTCTGCGCGCGCCCCCTCCGCCGCCAACGGGTCGTAGGCGACCACGCGGACCCCTGCCCGCGACAGCGCCCTCACCAGATAGAGACCCTGGGACTCGTCGACCACGTGCGAGAACGGCTTGTACGCCAGGCCCAGCACCGCCACCGTCGCACCGGGCGCCACATGCGGCCTCAGGCGGCCCACGGCCCGCTCGGCAAACTGCCTGTTGAACCGGTCCGTGGTCTCGGCAAGATCCGCCCCGGAACCCAGCGCGCGCGCGATGAACCCGAGCGCCTGATTGTCCCGGGGGAAACAGGGCCCGCCATAACCAAGCCCGCCGCGCAGGTAGCGCGATCCGATCCGCGCGTCCGCGCCCAGCGCCCGCGTCACGACATCGATGTCACCGCCCGGAAGTCGCTCGCACAGTTCGGCCAGCATGTTGGCAAACGTGATCTTGGTGGTCACGTAGGTGTTCACCGCCAACTTCGTCAGCTCGGCATTCTCTATGCTCATCCGGTGGACGGGCGGCCGATCCGGCATGACATCCCCGTAGCAGGCCTCGAGCGATGCCCCGGATCGCTCGTCGAACTCGCCGATCAGGCAAAAGTCGGGATTGAGGAAATCGCGTATGACGCTGCCCAGCGCGATGAACGCCGGGCCATAGCACAGCCCGAAATCCCTCCCGCAGCGCTTGCCCGACTCCCGCTCCAGGATCGGCAGCAGCCCGAATCGCATCGAACCCGGCAACACCGTGCTGGATATCACCACCAGATGGTAGTCCTTGCGATCCGCCAGAGCGCGGCCGATCTCACGGCACGCCCAGCCCGCGTACTGCAGCGAAAATGCCCCGCGATCGTCGCTGGGCGTCGGCACCGCCACGAAACTGATGTCCGCACCGAGGATCGCCTCCCGGTGGCTCGTGGTCGCGCGCAAACGCGGACCCGACTCCAGCACGATCCTCTCTAGATCCGTCTCCTGGACCGGCGCGCGACCGGCGTTGAGCGCCTCGACGGCCTCCTCCCGCACGTCGACCGCCGTCACCCTGTGGCCGCGGCTGGCCATCGCGGCCGCCATGCTGGCGCCGAGTTTGCCCATGCCAATCACCGCAAGATCTCTGGCCATGACAGATCGTCGGCGGGTGCCTCGTCCCGCGACATATGACTCTCTGAGAGGCTGTTATCAACAGTCGCGTCAAAGTCAACAGCGGGCTCGCCCCACGGGGCCGTCTCGTATAGGATCCGATCGAATGCAGTCCGACCCGCAAGCAGACCCAGATGGGCCTTTGCCCGCCCCCGGCGGAGCCGCGGCCCGACCGGCCTCGCCGCGGCCCGATCTCCTGGTGCCCATTGTCCTGGGCATCGGGCTGGTGCTGCTCGCGACGACGGTGCCGGTCTTTAGGCCCTACGACGGAAGCCCGCACTCGCTGGTGGGCTGGCTCGCGTACGCGTGGGACCAGAGCGCGGACACGCGCCACGGGGCGATCGTCCCGTTCATCGCGGCGTGGCTGGTGTGGCGCAAGCGGGGGGATCTGGCGGCCCTGCCCCGCCAGGGCACCTGGCTGGGCGTGGCGGTGGCGACGGTCGGGGCGGTGCTCTTCTGGCTCGGGTGGAAGGGCGACATCCATTACGTCAACTACTTGGCCTACCTGGTGATCGTGGCTGGCCTGGTCCTGGCCCACTTTGGCGCGCGCTGGTTCTATGAGCTGGCGTTCGCCTGGTCCTTTCTGGTTTTCGCCATGCCCATGCCGTTCCTCGATGAGATCCTGGGCTTTCGCCTCCGGCTCTTCATGGCGGGCGCGAGCACCGCGATCCTGAACCTGCTGGGCATCGAGGCGGTCCGGCGGGGCACCGCCATCTATTCGGCGATGGATCCGTCGGTCGGCCTGCCCGAGGGGCGCGTCTTCTCCCTCGACGTGGCCGATCCCTGCAGCGGCCTGAATTCGCTCTTCGCCCTCATCATGCTGACCGCGCTCTACGCGCACCTCACGCAGCACCGCCTCTGGAAACAGTGGTTCCTCTTCATGTGCGCCCTTCCCCTCGCGGTCCTGGGCAACATGTTCCGCGTCACAAGCATCGCCATCGTGGCGGCCGGCATCGACCAGCAGTTCGCGTCGGGCCCCTACCACACCATCGCCGGCTATCTCGTCTTCGTCGTCGCCATCGGCTCGATGCTGCTCGTCGGCAAGTTGCTCGACACCGATTGGCGCGCCAAGATCCGCCGCATCGGACGACCCATCGACCCCGCCAGGCATCGCCCCAGCGACGCCTACTGACACCGGACCACCGGCTTGGAAATTGTAGCCGATCGCCTCGGGCGATTGGCGGCAAAACGCTCTCGCGTCCGGCCACGGGATGCGATGCGCAATCTTCGATTCAGTCCACGCCGGGCCTCAGAAGTTCCGGACGCACGACCTCCGGCGCCAGGCCGGATATGAATCTCTCGACGTTCGTGGCGAGGGTGTCGCCGCCCAGGCCATCGGCCTGCATCCCGCCGGTCTCCACGGCCATCACCGAGATGTACGCCCAGCGGTGGCCCACGCCCCGGAAGATCCTGTCGTAGGCCGTGCGGAAGATCCGCTCCCAGTGGCGGGGCGTCAGCACGTCGCGGCCCACGAACCAGTAGAGGAATTTGCCGCGCAGCTTGGCCGACCCGCCCCCGGGCTGGGGCATCGGGCGGGATATCTCCAGGCACATGACGGGCAGCTCTGTCCCGCCGGCGAGGGCCACCGGAACGACCCGCCCAGAGTCCGTCGACCAGCCTTGCCCGGGGAGACAGATCTCCGGCTTGTGCAGGCTCCTGCGGTCCGCGCTGCTGAGGACGATGGTGCAGACGAGCCATGACCCACGGCCATCGGTGTACTTCTTGCGCGCCAGCTCCGTCCCGGCCGGCAACAGATCGCGCTCGGACTCCGCCATCGGGATCTCCTCGCCCGTCCAGTCACCCAGTTTTTCGGGCAACGACATGATGACCCCGGCCACATCGCCCTCCCTGACCTCGGGCGTGCCCACGCACACGAGCAGCAGCCCCCCGAGCAGGGCCAGCAGCGCCACCACCCTCGGCCACTCCTGCGCCATGCCCCCGGCCCGCCGCGCGCCCCGATCCCCGTTCTCCGTCATAGGGCCCCCGTCACCGGACCCGCTCCGCCCGCGGCGGCGCGTCGCCCGATCTCCTGCGCGCCAAGATCAACACGGTTTCCTCGGGCCTATACTTGTAGCCCACCCCGAAGCCCAGCGGGTGGACGCGCGAGTCCGCCCGATCGAAAATCCCCCGCAATTCCGGCTGATAATACTGCCGGAACATGTCGAGCGTCCCACGATAATTCCCATAAAATCGGAGATCCCAGCGCCACGGGTCGAATCCCGACAGCGGGATCCCGGAGTCGTCCTGCAGGATCGCCGCGCTGCCGTCCAGCACCACCGACCGCACCCGCGAGAAATACGACTCGTGCATCAGGTAGGACGCGCTCTTCATGAAGGTCACACGCGTGCCAAGGCCCGCCAGAAAACGCGCCGCCCACCCGTCCTTGCCCATCGCCCCATCGCCCAGATCCGCGGAAAAATAATACACCTCCTTCGCGCCGCCGCCCCCGCGCAACCGAAGCCGAATCCCGCGCGGGGCGCCGCCGCCCCAACCCGGGCGCGCCACCGCCGAACCGTCCCCCCCGACGCCCACCGGCTCCACCGACTCGACCCGTATCCCGAGCCGGGCCGAGAACGCGAGCAGCGGCGGCAGATTGCCTTTCAAATTACTGCGCCCGAAATCCCGCCGCATGTCCTTGGTGATGAAATAGGTGTAATTGATGGCGGTCATCATCGGCGCCCGCATCGCCGCCAGCGCAACGGCCCACTCCCCGCCCGACATCGCGCGGAGATCCGGCAGCGGTTCCGCCGGTTCCAGCGCGCACAGCACGTAGGCCCCGGCCCTAGGAAAAAACGTCACCGCGTGGGCGAGGTCCGGCCCGCTGAAAGGATAGAACACCACGCCGCACCGCCCGTGGATGTCCCCCATCTCCGCCGCGGACCACGCCCGGATCTTCGCCTGCCGCCCGGCCGCAAAGCGCGACCACGCCCTCTCCATCTCGGCCGCGTGCTCCGCCCACGCCCGGCCCGCGCGCACAGACTCGAACCCCGGGCCCGGCATCCCGGCCAAAAGGCGCGCGACGCCATCCCAGTCCTCGGCGCTCGCCCGAGGCCCACCCCCCGAGAGCAAAAGGCAACCCGCCACCGCGGCCATCCCAGCCCGCAGCCAACCCTGTCTCTGAAGCGCAGTTGATTTCATCGGGGAACCACGACGTCGTGCGTCCGATCCATCTAGCAGATCGCCGCCCTTTGGGAAGCACCACCGGCCCGAAAGTTCCCGGGTGCCGCAGCCGAGCCGGTAACGGCTGGGCCCAAGCCACCAAACGCTCGCGCGTTCGGCTA
This sequence comes from Verrucomicrobiia bacterium, assembly GCA_020847615.1. Taxonomy (GTDB): domain Bacteria; phylum Verrucomicrobiota; class Verrucomicrobiia; order JADLBR01; family JADLBR01; genus JADLBR01. The sequence continues at coordinate 11,690 of JADLBR010000288.1, read as the reverse complement.
CAGCGGTCCATCGCATTCTCCTTTCTCCCGCGGCCGTCCCAGAGAGAAGGCGCACAACCACGCCCCCACATCCGCATTGATCGCCGCGCGGTCTCCCGCCTAACCTCCGCCCCTATGCGTCGATCCGCGCTTTCCCCCGCCCTGGCATGCCTTCTGGCCGCCCTGTCATTCGCCCGCGCCGGAGGCGGACCCGGCCTGATGATCCGCGGCGAGGACTACCCCCGCGCCTTTTTCTTCCGCGGCGCAGAGGGCCCGCCGTCGAACCCAAAGACGACCTACGAGGCTTGGGAATCGGACTTCAGCCGCCTCATGGGCATCATGGGCAAGTGCCTCGACGAGGAGGTCATCGGCCGCGAGGCGCGCAACCCCGAGTTCTTCTCCCGCTTCAAGCGCCAGCACCCGGAACAGGTGGTGCTGCTGCACTTCAACGGTAATTCCCGCGACCCGCGACATTTCACGGAAAAGTACTTCCCCGGGCACTGGACCTACCGGCGCGCGACAAAGATCCTCGACGATGTGCCCCCGCAGCAGGGCGAATCGACGATCCGCGTCGAGAGCGCTTCGGATTTTCTGGTCGGCGCCGGCCGCTACAGGACATCGAACGACGACATCGCGCTCTTCGCCATGACGTCGGAAGGAAAGCACGACTGGGCGCACTGCGAGCAGGTCCAGCTCGTCGCGGTGGACAAGAAGGCAAGCACCATCCGCGTCAAGCGCGGCTGCTATGGCACCCGTCCCCTCGCGTTCAAGGCCGGCGCCTCGCGCGCCGCGGCGCACGCCGTCGAGGGACCGTGGGGAAAGTTTAACAACCTCCTGTGGTACTACAACTTCTCCTCCCACTGCCCGAAAGACCCGGAGGGCAAGACCTGCGCGGACCGCCTCGTCGACGACCTCGCCGCCTGGTTCGGCAAGGGTGGCAAACTGGCGGAATTCGACGGGCTGGAGTTCGACGTGATGTTCAACGAGACCCACGGCGACACCGATGGCGACGGCGAACCCGACAACGGCGTGATCGCCGGCATCAATAATTACGGCATCGGCGTCATCGGGTTCGCGCGCCAACTCCGCAACCGCATGGGAGAAGATTTCATCATCCAGGGCGACGGCGCCCTCGGCCCCGGAGGGCGCCGCTCGCAGCGCGCCTTCGGCATCCTCACCGGCATCGAGAGCGAGGGCTTCCCGAACCTCAACGACTGGGATTTCCAGGACTGGTCCGGCGGCCTGAACCGCCACGCCTTCTGGCACGCCAACGGGCGCGCCCCCGCCTTCAGCTACGTCAACCACAAATGGAACGAGCCGGTCCCCGGCAAGCCCGGGGAACAAGAGAACCCCGAGGTCCCATTCTCGCGCCACCGCCTCAGCTTCGCCGGCGCCCAGTTCACCGACGCCGCCATATGCTACTCGTTCGCCCCGCCGCGCGACCCCGGCGGCAAGTTCGGCATCTGGGACGAACTCCGCTGCGGCACCGACAACAAGCTCGGCTGGCTCGGCAAGCCCGAGGGGCCCGCCGTCCGCCTCGCGGCCAAGGCCCCCGACCTCCTCGGGGGCATCGGCAACCCCGCCGGCGAAGAACTCGCCAAGCGCATCGCCGGCCGCGTCGTCGCCAGACCCACCAACGGCGGCATCACCGTGACACCCGCCGCCCCAGACGCCACCGCCGTCGAATTCTCACTTCGCGGCATCCCCGCCAACGGCACCGACCTCGTCGTCCTCCTCACCATGAGGGGTGACCCCATGAAGGGCTACCCCCGCGAGATGGCGCGGTTCGTCGAATGCGAGATGTCGGGCGGCATGGTCAGCCTCATGGGGAGGGCACCCGAGTTGACCGGCATGGCCCTGCGCGGAAAGTCCGAAGAACCGTTGGACGCCGACACCGGCGCCCGCGTCACGGGACAGACCCAGGTCACCATGGGCGAGAAAACGCTCCCCGCCTACGGCATCCACCCCCCCTTCCAGTCCGCGAAAGGCTATGTCTTCTGGTGCCGCGACGCCGACGTGCCACACGACTCCGAACTGCGCTTCAGCCTCGGCATGAGCGAGAAAGCCCCCGACCGCTCCGACGGCGTATGGTTCAAGGTCCTGGCCGCAGACCTCTCCGGCGACAAACCCGGCCCCTTCGTGCCCATCTTTGAGACAACCACCAAAGCCCACGCATGGATACCCTGCGCCGTCCCCCTGCAGAATTTCGCCGGCAAGCGCATGCGCTTCAAATTCGTCGCCGACTGCGGCCCCAAAGACAACACGGTCACCGATCAGGGCTTCTGGGCCGACGTCAAAATCATGCGCGCCGGCGCCCCCGAATCCGAGATCACGCCCTCCCGCGCGCTCATGACCTGGCTCAACGACCGCCCCTTCACCTCCGCCTTCTACTTCCGAAACGTGCGCTCCAGGTCCGTGGACCTCACCCTCTCGTTCGAGGGTCGCGAACCCATCACGATCACCGCCCTCTCCGCCCACGCCCACCCCGATGCCATGTGCCGCGTTTTCGAGCGAGGCATCGTCATCGCCAACCCCTCCCTCGACCCCTACGTCTTTGACCTCGGCGCCCTCTCGCCTGGGCGCAACTACCGGCGCATCCAGGCCGTCCCCTCCCAGGACACCAAGACCAACGACGGACAGCCCGCCCAAGGAAAAATCACCCTCGGGGAACGCGACGCCCTGTTCTTGGTGCGCGTGCAGTAGCCCGAAAATGCCGCAGCGTTCCCCGCAGCCGAACGCGTGAGCGTTTGACCCCCAACGGCCCGAGGCGCAGGGCCGCATTTTCGACGCCGGCAGGCGAGCGTCCGTGGCACGGGATCGAGCGGGTATGCGGATGCCGCCTTAATAATGGCGGCACTACGGGCCTAGCCCGGTCACTTCACAGCCCGCAAGGCTGTGAAATGTCCGGGCTAGAACTGCGGGAACGTTCGTAGTGGTGCCTTTAGGCACTCCGCGACTCACCAGAAGTTTCCTCGTGAATAATCCGGCGCGCGGATGATCTCTGGCTTGCCCCGCCCCCGCGCGGCACCCCCCGCGGTCCGGACAAAAATCCGGATTGCATCCCGGCGACAAGCCGCCATATTTCCGCGTTTATTTGATTTATCACTATCGTCAGTTTTTCTAATACATGGACAACCGATCCATAAGCGACCTGATCTACGTGTGCGCCTTCTGCCTGGGCGGGCTGGCGTTCGCCATCGGCCCCGTGGTCATCGCGCTCCTGCTGGCGGCCCGCAAGACGCGGCAGACGGTCAACAAGACCGGCCAGTTCATCGAGTGCGGCATGGACCCGATCGGCGACGCGTGGATCCGCTATAGCGCCGTATACTACCTGTACGCGCTGGTGTTCGTGGCCTTTGCGGTGGACGTGCTCTACCTGGTGCCGGTGGCGGTGATATATAACCGCGTCTTTCCGGTGCGGGATCTCGTGGAGCTGCTAATCTTCGTTGGCATCTTGTCTCTGGTGATCGTCTACGCGTGGAAGAAAGGAGTCTTCGAATGGAAGCTCAAGAAAGAGTCCCCGGGCCCGGCGCCAACGGCGCAGGCTGCCCCGACGACCTCGCCCAGATAGTCCGGTTCGCCAAGCTCGACGACCTGCTGGCCCTGGGCCGCGCGAACTCGCTGTGGCCCCTGACCTTCGGGCTGGCGTGCTGCGCGATCGAGATGATGGCCGCGGGCGCGTCGCGCTTCGACATCTCGCGCTTCGGCGCGGAGGTGTTCCGCCCGTCGCCGCGCCAGGCCGACGTGATGATCGTCGCCGGCACGATCAACAAGAAGATGGCCCCGGCCGTCAAGACCCTGTACGACCAGATGCCGGAGCCGAAGTGGGTGATCGCCCTGGGCAACTGCGCCATCTCCGGGGGACCGTTCGTTTTCCCGGGGCAGTACTCCGTCGTCGAGGGCGTGGATAAACTGTTCCCTGTCGATGTCTATGTCCCCGGCTGCCCGCCCCGCCCCGAGGCCCTGATCGAGGGCATCCTCAAACTTGAAGAGAAGCTGACTGGCAAACGCCGCTGGCCCGAGGTGAAGCCGGAGTGAAGGTCTCCATCGAACAGCTCGCCGAAGAGTTGTCCCGGCTCTGCCCCCCGGCGCCAAGCGCACCCGCGCCCGCCCCCGCCCCCGCTGAGGGCGAGGCACCCCAGCCCGCGACCCCCGCACCGCCGCCGGCCTGCCAGATCGTCGATTTCGCGAAACGCGGCGTCCACCTCGACGCCACCGTCGCAGCCGACCAGGTGGTCGCCGCGGCAAAGATCCTCGACGCGCACGGCTTCGGCATCGACTGCGTCACGGGCGTGGACTGGTTGGCCGACGGCCAGATGGAGGTCGTCTACGACTATTTCCACCCGCACGGACCCTGGCGCGTCGCCGTGCGCGCGCGCATCCCGCGCGACAACCCCGAGATCCAGACCGTCGCCGCGGTCTTCCCCGGCGCCAACTGGCACGAGCGCGAGACCCACGATTTCTACGGCATCCGGTTCCTCGGCCACCCCGATCTCTCGCCCCTGCTCCTGCCCGAGGACGCCGATTTCCACCCGCTGCGGAAGGACTACGTGCCCCAGCCATGAGCGGCGCCCCCCTCAATCTCACCAAGGGACCGGACGAGACGTTCATCCTGAACCTCGGCCCCCAGCACCCCGCCACCCACGGCGTGCTGCGCATCAAGCTCACCATGGACGGCGAGTACGTCGTCCGCGCCGAACCCGTGCCCGGCTACATCCACCGGATGCACGAGAAGATGGGCGAGAACCGCACCTGGAACCAGTACCTGCCCAACCCCAGCCGCGTCGATTACCTCTCGGCCATGGCCTACAGCCACGCCCACGTCGCCGTCGCCGAGCGCGCCGCCGGCCTCGAGGTCCCGCCCCGCGCCGAGTACATCCGCGTCATCGTCTGCGAGCTCAACCGCGTCTCCAGCCACCTCGTCTGGCTCGGGGCCTTCCTGCTTGACCTCGGCGGCTTCACCCCGCTGCTCTACGCTTTCGACGACCGCGAGATGATCCTCGACCTCCTCGAGGGCATCACCGGCTCCAGGCTCACCTACTGCTACCACCGCTTTGGCGGAGTCTGCAACGACGTCGATGACACCTTCGTCCGCGGCACGAAGGCCTTCGTCGAGCACATGCGGCCCCGCATGAAGCTCTATCGCGACCTGGTCACCGACAACATCATCCTCCGCAAGCGCCTCACCGACATCGGCCACATCAGCGCCGACACCTGCCGCAGGTACGGCGCCACCGGCCCCGTCATCCGCGGCTCGGGCGTCCCCTACGACGTCCGCAGGAACGAGCCCTACTCCGCCTACCCCGAATTCGACTTCGACATCCCCGTCTTCCCCGAGGGCGACTGCATGGCCCGCTATCTCGTCCGCATGGAGGAGATCGTCCAGAGCCTCCGCATCGTCGAGCAGGCCATCGGCCGGCTCCCCGATGGCCCGCACATCGCGCCCAAGGTCCCCAAGATCATGAAAGTCCCCCCGGGAGACTACTTTTTCGCGACGGAGGCGGCGCGCGGCCGCTTCGCGATCCGCGCCGTCAGCGACGGCAAGGAGATCCCGTACCGCATCAAACTCCGCGCTCCCTCGTTCTCCAACCTCAGCCTCTTCGAGGAGGCGAGCCAGGGGATGATGCTGCCCGACGCGCTGGCCCTCCTGGGCAGCCTCGACCTCGTCATCCCCGACATCGACCGGTAGGCGCCCATGAGCTTCCTCGAGATCGAGCCCTTCCGGATAGCGCTCTACGTCGTCGGCGCACTCGCCTTCGTCGGCGCCAACGCCGCCTACCTCGTCTGGGTCGAGCGCAAGGCCGCCGGCCGCTTCCAGCGCCGCGCCGGCCCCACCGAGGTCGGCCCCGCCGGCCTGCTCCAGCCCGTCGCCGACGCCATCAAGCTGATGTCCAAGCAGATCATCGTGCCGCCCGGCTCCGACGCGCTCCTGTTCCGCATCGCGCCCGTCATGGTCATGGCCCCGGCCCTCATGTGCTTCGCCACCATCCCCTTCTCCGACTCCATCGTTGCGCGCAACATCGACGTCGGCCTCCTGATGATCTTCGCGTTTGGCTCCATCAACGTCATGGCCGTCATGCTCGGCGGCTGGGCCTCCCGCAACAAGTACGCCATCATCTCCGCCGCGCGCGTCGTCTCCCAGAACGTCGCCTACGAGATCCCCATGCTGCTCACCGTCATCACGATGCTCATGGTCGCCGGCACGCTCAACCTCCACGAGATCGTCAAACAGCAGGAGGCCGGCTTCTGGGCGTGGAACATCTTCCGCCTCGGGACCAACCCCCTGATGCCCGTCACCTTCGTCATCTTCTTCACCTGCATGCTCGCCGAGACCAACCGCGCCCCCTTCGACATGGCCGAGGCCGAGAGCGAGCTGGTCGCCGGCGCCTACACCGAGTACTCCGGCATGGGCTTCGGCGTCTTCTTCATGGGGGAGTACGCCAACATCGTCATCGGCTGCGCCGTCGCCACCGTCCTCTTCCTCGGCGGCTGGGGCAGCCCGGTCGGCTTCCTCCCCGGCGTCTGGTGGTTCCTCGCCAAGATGTATTTCCTCATCTTCACCGTGATCTGGATCCGCTGGACCTTCCCGCGCACCCAGTTCTACGGCCTGCTCAACCTCTCCTGGAAGATCCTCATCCCCTTCTCCCTCGCCACCCTCGTCCTGACCAGCATCGTTATGAAAATACCGAGGATGTTCTGAAGATGAAGAATATCATCCGAGACAGCGTCGCCGGATTCAAGACCCTCGTGGTCGGCATGCGGGTCACGATCGACCAGTTCTTCAGGCGCCCCGTCACCGTCCATTACCCGCACGAGGCGCTCAAGATGCCCGACCGCTACCGCGGCCACATCGAGCTGGTGCGCGACCCGGAGACCGGCAAGTCCCTCTGCATCGCCTGCAAGTCCTGCGAGAAGGCCTGCCCGAGCGACTGCATCTTCGTCGATGGCCTCAAGCGCGAGGGGGAGAAGCGCAAGTCCGCCACGGAATTCACCCTGGACTTCACGAAATGCAGCCTGTGCGGCGCCTGCGTCGAGGTCTGCCCCACCGACGCGCTGCGCTTCACCAAGTCCTACAACCTCGCCAGCACCCAGAAGCAATCCTACTTCTTCGACCTCATGAAGCGGATGGAGGAACAGAAGAAATGACCGCGTTCCCCTTCGGGCCGGCCATCGCCGCGGCGATATTCATCGCGTTCTGCGCCATCACGGGCGCGGGCGCGGTGATCGCGGCGCTGAGCAAGCGCATCATCCGCGGGGTCTGCGGGCTGGCGCTCTGCTGCATCGGGCTGGCCGGCCTTTTCTATTTCCTCAACAGCCCGTTCCTGGCGCTGATGGAGATCCTCATCTACGTCGGCGCCGTGTGCGTCACGATCGTCTTCGGCATCATGCTCGCCGAGCCCGAGGAGGTGCTGGAGGGCGAGTCGCGGCGCGACGCCCTGGTCTGGGGTTCCTGCGCGATGCTCGTCGGCGCGGCCTTCTTCTTGGCCCTTTCGCGCATCGGGCTGTCCCACCCCTGGATCGAGCCCGCCTCGCGCGCCGACGGGAGCGTCGCCGCGATCGGCGTCGCGCTGCTGACCACCTACAGCATGGCCTTCGAGGTCATCTCGCTGGTGCTGCTGGTGGCCATCCTCGGCGCCCTGGTCATCGCCCGCACGGGAAGGGGCCGCGCATGAACCCCGACGCCGCCAGGATCCTCTACGAGCGCCCCGACGCCTACCTCGTCGTCGCGGCCTTCCTGTTCGCCTGCGGCATCTATGGTCTCCTGCGCCGCCGCACCCTCATCGGGATGCTCATCGCCGGCGAACTCATCTTCGCCGCCGCCTCCCTGAACTTCATGGCGCTCAACCGGTTCTTCTCGCCGGACCCGGTCGCCGGCCAGGTCTTCGTACTCTTCATCATGGGACTGGCCGCTGCCGAGATCGCCATCGCCCTCAGCATCGTCATCGCGATCTATCGGAACTACCGCTCGATCCGCTCGCGGGAAATCTCGGAGCTCGGGGGATAGGCCATGGGAGAGACAGGGGACATCCGGTTGCTGGTCGCCATGGTCGCACCCCTCGCGGGCGCCGGCCTCATCATGGCGACCGGCAGGCGCCCGAACCTCCGCGAGGCATGCTCTTTCGTGGCCGCGCTGGCGCTCTTCGCCGCGACCGCCTCGCTCGTCCCCGACGTGCGCGCCGGCGAGGCGCCCAGGTTGACGCTGTTCCAGCTGTTGCCCGGCCTGAGCTTCGCGCTGCGCGCGGACCCGCTCTCGATGCTATTCGCGCTCTCGGCCTCGTTCCTCTGGGTGGTGACGGTGTTCTATTCCGCGGGCTACATGCGCGGGCTCAACGAGCACGCCCAGACCCGGTTCAACACCTGCTTTGCCCTGACCCTGTTCGGTGCGATCGGCTGCGCCTTCTCGGCCAACCTCCTCACCCTCTACCTCTTCTACGAGGTGGTCAGCGTCTGCACCTACCCGCTGGTCGCGCACCACCAGGACGAGGAGGGCTATTCCTCCGGACGAAAATACCTCACGTATCTCACGGGCGCCGCCAAGGGCCTCATCCTTCCCGCCATGGTCCTCATCTACGTGCTCTCCGGCACGCTGGATTTCGCCCCGGGCATCAAGACCGGCATCATCCCGCCCGATGCCCACCGCGCCGCCGTCACCGCCCTCTACGCCTGCTGCATCCTCGGCTTCGCCAAGAACGGCGTCATGCCGCTGCACAACTGGCTGCCCAGCGCCATGGTCGCGCCGACCCCCGTCAGCGCCCTGCTGCACGCGGTCGCCGTCGTGAAGGTCGGCGTCTTCTCCACGGTCCGCGTAATGCTCTACGTCTTCGGCACCGATTGCATGGGCGCCCTGAACCTCGGCATGCCCACCGCCTATTTCGTCTCTTTCACGATCCTGGTCGCCTCGATCGTCGCCCTCAGTAAGGACGACCTCAAGGCCCGGCTCGCGTATTCCACCGTCAGCCAGCTGTCCTATATAATACTGGGCGTGGCGCTGCTCACGCCCGCCGGCATCGAGGGCGGCCTGATCCACATCACCAACCACGCCTTCTCCAAGATCACGCTGTTCTTCTGCGCCGGCGCGATCTACGTCGCCACCCACAAGAAAAAGATCTCGGAGATGTCCGGGCTCGGCCGCTCGATGCCCTTCACCTTCGGCGCCTTCGCGGTCGCCTCCCTCAGCATGATCGGCGCCCCGCCGGTCGCGGGATTCGTGAGCAAGTGGTACCTCCTCAACGGCGCGTGGGACGCCGGCTCGATCGGCATCATCGTCGTGCTGCTCTCCAGCACGCTCCTCAACGCCGCGTATTTCGCCCCGGTCGTGTATCAGGGTTTCTTCGGGAAGGCGCCCGATGGCGATGGCGGCCATCGCGAGGCGCACCCGTCGCTGGTCGTGCCCCTGGTGATCACCGCCGCCATCTCGGTGGCCATCGGGCTCTGCCCGGATTTCTTCATGCGATTTGCCGAGGCCATCACCCCATGAGACTCCTGCGCGTCATCCAGTTCCTTCGCGACCACCTGAGGGCTGTGGTCCGCCTCTCCCTCGTCGCGCTGGCACTCCTGGTGCTGCTGGACGCCGTCCCCGCGATCGTGGACAAGGGACACGCGCACACCGCGGCGGAACACATCCCCGGATTCTGGGCCCTGTTCGGTTTCGTGGGTTGCGTCATTCTCATCATCGCCTCCAAGTGGTTTGGCCACCTGGGGATCATGAGGCCGGAGGATTACTACGATGAGTGAGTTCTGGCTGCACCCGGCCCTGATCCTGCTCCTTGGCGCCGCCCTGCTGCCGGTGGTGCCCGCCCGCCTCAAGAAGGCCTACCTCCTGGTCGTGCCCGCGCTCGCCTTCGCCCGCGTCCTCGGCCTGCAGGACGGGACCTTCGGCGAGGTCCGCTTCCTGGAATGGACGCTGGTCTTCGGGCGCGTCGATGGGCTCAGCTCCGTATTCGGCTACATCATGGCGCTGACCTGCGCCATCGCGACGCTCTACGGCCTGCACGTCAAAGAGGATGCCCAGCACGCCGCGGCCTGGACCTACGCCGCCGGTTCGCTCGGGGCGATCTTCGCGGGGGATTTCCTGACCCTCTTCCTGTTCTGGGAGATCATGGCGTTCTCGTCGGTCTTCCTGGTGTGGTTCCGCCGCCGCCCGGAATCGCTCGCGGCGGGCTTCCGCTACCTCCTGGTGCACACCGCCGGCGGCCTCTGCCTGCTGGCGGGCATCATCCTGCACTGCAAGTCCGGAGGCCACGGCTGGGCCTTCACCGCCTTCGACGTGCACCACCCGACGCCCGCCGCGTGGCTCGTGATGATCGGGTTCATCCTGAACGCGGCCGTGCCCCCGCTCCACGCGTGGCTCCCCGACGCCTACGCCGAGGGGACCTTCAACGGCTCGGTGTTCCTCTCCGCCTTCACGACGAAGACCGCCGTCTACGCCCTGTGCCGCGGGTTCGCGGGGATGGAGATCCTCGTGCCCCTGGGCGTCATCATGGCCCTGTACGGCGTCGTCTATGCGGTCCTCGAGAACGACTGCCGCCGCCTCCTCGCCTACCACATCATCAGCCAGGTCGGCTACATGGTGGCCGGCGTCGGCATCGGCACCCAGATGGCCATCAACGGCGCCTGCGCGCACGCCTTCGCCCACATCTTGTACAAGGGCCTGCTCTTCATGGGCTGCGGCGCCGTCCTCCACATGACCGGCCAGAGCAAGTTCACCGAACTGGGTGGCCTCTACAAGAAGATGCCCTGGGCTTTCCTCTTCACGCTGATCGGCGGGCTCTCGATCTCCGCGTTCCCGCTATTCAGCGGCTTCGTGAGCAAATCGATGATCGTCGCGGCCAGCTTCGAGGAGCACAACCTCTGGGCCGGCTTCCTCCTGATGCTCGCCTCGGTCGGCACCTTCCTGCACACCGGCCTCAAGGTCCCCTACTTCATCTGGTTCGGGAAGAACAACTGCAAGCCGGAGACCTGGGAGCGCGCCGCGGAGCCGCCGTGGAACATGAACGCGGCGATGGCGGTCGCCTCGGCCCTCTGCATATTCATCGGCTGCTACACGCCGTACCTCTACGCCATGCTCCCGCATCCCGTCGATTACCACCCGTACACCGCCTACCACGTGTCGGAGACGCTCCAGATCCTGCTGTTCACCGCGGTCGGCTTCTTCCTGCTGGTCAAGAAGCTCGAGCCCGAGCCCACCATCAGCCTCGACACCGACTGGCTCTATCGCATCGGGGGCCGCCTCTTCCTCTGGCTCGCGAAAAAGCCGGTCCAGGCCTCGGACGCCGCCGTCGGCGAGGCGTACCGCACGGCCGGCCTCCAACCCCTGATGGCGGCCGCGCGCGGCATCGGGCGATTCGATAACATCGTGATCGACGGATGCGTCGATGGCCTCGCCAAGGTCGTCGCGGGCATCGGCGCCCGCGCCCGCGCCATCCAGCGCGGCCCGATGCAAGAGACGCTCGCCCTGACGTTCGGGGCCGCCGCGGCGATCATCATCGTTTTCCTGATCGTATCGAGGGCCATCGCGCAATGATCGAACCCACACAGACCGGCGGCTTCCCCGCCCTCAGCCTCCTGATATTCGCGCCGCTGGCGGCCGCCGCGGTCGCCGCCCTCCTGCGCACCGACCGCGCGCTGCGCTGGTGGACCCTCCTCTTCACCCTGGCCAACGCCGCGCTCTCCCTGCCGCTGTATTTCCGGTTCGACGCCACGACCGCCGC
>JADLBR010000287.1 GCA_020847615.1 Verrucomicrobiia bacterium | reverse complement strand
GGGAGTGGAGCCATGGGGATTCGAACCCCAGACCTCCTCAATGCCATTGAGGCGCTCTACCAACTGAGCTATGACCCCGCGGGATCCTGCCGCCGAAATCGCGGTTTCTCGCGCATCGGCGGCGCGACGGAACATAAGCACTTGCGCGGGTGGCCGTCAACGATTAATAAGGCATTGATGCGCGCCTGGTTGTCAGTCCTCGCCCTGGCGATGTTGGCCGGGTGCACGCCCGAGACGAAGCTCAAGCCGCCCGACAACGATTTCGAGACGCCCAATTTTCTTCGGGCGAAAGAGAAGTTCGAGCTCCGGGATTATGAGGGTGCGATCGCGCTCTATGACGACGTGGTGCGGGGTAACCCGAACATGGCGAAGGCGCACCTGGAGCTGGGGCTGATCTACGACGACAAGATGGGGGATTACGTCTCGGCGATCTACCACTACCGCCGATATCTGAAGTTGCGCCCGGACAGCGACAAGGCCCGGATCGTGCGGCAGTGGATCACGAGGGCGGAGCTGGCCTTTGCGGCGCAGCAGCCCAACTCGCCGCTTCAGAATGCCGACGAGCTGGCGCGTTTGCAGAAGGACAACATCAATCTGAAGGCCCAGATCGAGGAATCCCGCCGGGTGCAGAGGGAGATGGAGGCACAGCTCAAGGCGGCGCTGGCGCAGCCGATGGCGCCGTCCGGGGGTCCGCGCCCGCCCGCGGTGGTTGAGGAACGGCCGCGGGCGGAGGCTCCGTCGGCCCCGCCGCCGCCCGCCGTCGCGCATCCGGGGCCGGTGGCGACGACCCCGGCGCCCATGGAGGCGCCGGCCGCGGAGAGGCCCGCGGTGGCACCGCCCGCACCGGTGGCCGTGCCCGTTGCCGCGCCGGCGCCGGCTCCCGCGGCCCGGGTCCACGTCGTGCAGGAGGGGGAGACGCTCTGGCGCATTGCCTCGAGGTACTATCCGGGCGACGTCCAGCGCGGGGTGGAGAGGATCCAGGAGGCGAACCGGGGCACGGTGGCCGACGTGACCAAGTTGCGGGTGGGGCAGCAACTGCGGGTCCCGTAGGTCGCCCGGCATCGCGACAGGCTTGCACGCGGGCCGAGGATGGGGGAATATGGCACGCATGAGCCGCAGGCCACAGGATAGCGAAGGGGACGAGAATTTCGGGCTGGAGTTGCGCGCGCCGCACGAGGAGATCACCGAGCAGGTCAAGCGGGCGGAGCAGCAGCTGGTTGACCTCCAGCGGAAGGCCGAGATGCTGGAGGCGCAGAAGCGCGAGCTGGAGGATCTCGCGCAGCGTCAGGCGGAGGTGAAGCAGGGCCGGCGCGAGATGCAGGAGAAACTGCGGCGCGCGATCGTGGTGCTGGAGCGCGAGGAGGAGGCGGCGCGGCGCGAGGTGCAGATGCTGGAGCAAACGCGGTCCGCCTTTAGCGATGCCCTGGAGGCGGTGGAGTCGATCGATGCGGAGAATCCGGAGGGCGCGGATGTGTCGGCTGCGCTGGCGGAGGACCTGAGCCGGATCGATCACGCGCGGACGATCTACAACCAGCACCGGTCGCGGCTGTCGGTCTTGCGCGGGGAGGAGGCGACGCGGGGTCGCCCGGCGGAGGAGGTCGAGCCAATGGAGGAGGAGGCGTACGCCGAGGCGGTGGGCCGGGACGGGTTCGGGACGATGGTCGCCCGGGGTTTCGCGCACAACCTGCCGCTGCTGTTGCTCGGGTTGATCTGGCTGGCGATCTGGTTGCTCAGGGTCTGAAATGGCCTGGGGCCGACCGAAGAACGGGATCGAGCAGCGCCTGAGGGAACTGGAGAAGGCGCGCCGGTCGACCGCCGAGGAAATCGACAAGATCCGGGGGTGGGTGGGAGAGGCGCGCGAGGGCAACGTGGATGTGGCGCCCCCGCCCCGCAAGGCCAAGCCATTGCTCGGGGTGGAAAAGCGGCGGGCCCGGGCGAGGTTTGCGCTATGGATGTTGGTGCTCGTGATCGTGGTGGTCGCCGCATCGCGCCTATTTTTTGCGCGCTGATGCTGGTGCCGGCGCTGGCGTGGGGGCGAGCGGCCGGGGGGGCCAAGGCGGGAGAGCCGCCGCTGGACACGATGTCGTCCAGCGACGGGCGTCTGGCCGTGAGCACGCCGTCGAGCAGGCTGAGCAGGAGCCTGATCTCGCTGCTGGGCGGGCTGGCGGTGAGCTTCGACGACCTGTTCCCGCGGGAGCGCGCGCACAAGGGGCAGCTGAGGGTGGTCGTGGGCCGCGGTGAGCCGGGGGCGGTGATCGGGGAGTACAGGCGCGACGTGCGGCTGGGCACCAAGGGATTGTCATTCACGCTCTACACCGCGGTGCCCCCGGCGCTCGAACCATCGGAGTTCATCTTGGCCATGGCGGAGCTGATGCTCTACGATTATTGCACCAGCGGCATCGATCCCGAGAAGCTGCGGGGGGAGCTGCCGAGGGTGCCGTTCTGGATCATCGACGGGGTCGCGCAGGTCCTCACGCCCGCCGAGTTCCGCGAGGATCTCAAGGGCGTGGTGTACGCGATGCGCCAGCGCGGTCGGGTGCCGAGCATCGACTCGATCCAGTCCGCTCGCGGGCCGAGCGAGTCGAGGCTGGAGCGCATCTACCAGAGCGCTTTCAACTACTGGCTGATCCAGGAACTGACGCGATCGCAGGAGTACCGAAAGGCGCTGCTGTCGTGGCTGGGTGAGCTGTGGTGCATGGAGGAGGAGAATCCGGTGCTCTGGGCCGATGCGCGGACCGTGCAGAGGTGGTGGGCCGAGACGGTCGCCCGCAGCACCGCGGTGCCCAAGGAGGCCAACTGGAATCTCGAGGAGAGCAAGGCGATCCTTGCGGGCGCGCTCCCCTCCGAACTCAACGACCCCAAGGGCAAGCGGCGGAGATTCGAATTCGGGGAGGTGGTCGGCGCCGCCCGCGACGCGCTGTTCTTTCTGGAGATGCGCAGGAAGGAGGAGACGCTGATGGCGCTGGTCCAGCGGGGCGACATCCTGTTCCGCCCGGTGTCGCTGGCGTATCTCGGTGCGGTGCGGGCGCTGCTGGAGAAGTTGCCGGATGCGGAGTTCGCGCGGCGCGCGGGAGTCGCCGCCGCGGAGCGGGCGCGGCTCGAGGCGACGCGGAACGAGGTGGGGGGCTATCTGGACTGGTTCGAGGTCGCGCGGATGAACGTGGACCCGCAGCGCGACTTCGCGCGCTTTTTTGCCACGTGGAGGCGTCTGGAGCGGATCGACGTGCGTCCCGATGACCCGGTTGCGGTGCCCCGCCTCAAGGTGGGGGATGGGAAGTGAGCGCCGGGGTTGCCAGCCCGCATATTTTCAGGCGCCCGCGTGAAATACGCCGGCTCGAAGGAGAAGCGCTCTGTGAAATCTGGGGCCGGGAGTAATTTCGGGGCTTGGCAGGTGGGCCTTCGGTGTTAGAGTGCGGGGCGAAACGGCGGCCGTAGCTCAGTTGGTAGAGCTCCAGATTGTGGCTCTGGCTGTCGCGGGTTCAAGTCCCGTCGGTCGCCCGTTTTATTCAATCGGCATCGCTCAGTCGCGCCGCCCGCCGAGGAGCAGCGGCAACAGGTAGTACAGCATGTACAGCAGCGACGTGATGAATGCGGCGACGTAGGTGAGCGCGGCGGCGTCTAGAACCTTGTTGACGGCGACGGCCTCCTGCGCGTTCACGTAGCCGGCCTTCTGGAGGATCATCTTGGCCCGGCGCGAGGCGTCAAATTCCACCGGCAGCGTGACGAGATTAAAGAGCATGATCACGCCCCAGCCGATGGCGAGGATCAGCATCACGGTGTGGGGGGCGAGGCCAATGCCGAGGCCGACGATCGGGAGCCAGGTGACGACCGGGTTGACGAAGCTGACGAGGCCGACGGCGGCCATGCGCCAGTTGAGGGGGCCGTAGGCGATCTTGTGCTGGATGGCGTGGCCGCATTCGTGGGCGGAGACGCCCAGGGCGGCGGGCGAGTCGCCGAGGAAGTTCTGCCGCGAGAGCACGAGGCGCTTGTGCATGGGGTCGTAGTGGTCGCCGAGGAAAGAATCCGTGGCGACGATATCGACGTCATCGATGCCGGCGGAGGCGAGGATGCGCTGCGCGACCTCGGCGCCGGTGAGGCCGGACTGGGTGCTCATCTTGCTGTAGCGGGCGTAATTGCCCTTGACCCGGGCCGCGGCCCAGAGCGAGATGCCCATCGTTACCAGGAAGATCAGCCACAACATAGTAGTTCTCCGTTTCTGATTTCGGAATGGAGTATAGCGCGGCTCGGCGGGGGTGCAAATCCGGGAAGCGGGGGTGCCATGGCCCGGGGCGAGGTGCGGCTTGTCTCGCATCGCCGGGGCACCGTAATGTCTCCGCGGATGGAGGTGCCGAGGCCAGCGCGGGTGACCAGGCAGCTTGAGGTCGGGTTCCGGCTCAAGCATTACGAGGTCCTAGAGCATATCGCGACCGGGGGCATGGGGACCGTCTATCGCGCGATGGATCACTCCGCGAAGCGGGCGGTGGCGCTGAAGGTGCTGCGGGCGGAGTTCTCGCACAGCCCGGAGTACGTGCGGATGTTCGAGGACGAGATCTTTTCCCTGGCGCGGCTCAACCACCCGAACATCATCCCCATCTATTTTGCCGGACGGGAGGGGGAGTGGCTGTTTTTCGCGATGCCGCTCATCGAGGGCCGGGATTGCCTGCGGATACTGGCGGACGGTGGGCCGGTCGAGGCGCAGCGCGTGCGGGGGTGGGCGATGCAGCTGGTTTCGGCATTGGGCGCCGCGTGGCGGCGGGGCATCATGCACCGGGACGTCAAGCCGGCGAACATTGTCATCGAGGATGCGTCGGGCAATGCGCTGCTGGCGGATTTCGGGCTGGCGCTGATCCGGGGGATGGAGTCCTCGCGGGTTGCGGAGGACTGGGGGTCGCCGGGGTATCTGGCCCCCGAGCAGATTCTGAAAGAGGCATTAGATTTTCGAACCGACATGTATTCGCTGGGCGCGAGCCTGTACCATATCCTGGCGGGGGAGACGCCTTTCGTGTCGGAGGATTGGCGCGGCGAGATCGAGGGTCACCTGGGCAAACCGTTCCCGTTTCACCGGGCGCAGCTCCGGGGAATCCCGAAGAACTGGGTGGCGATCCTAGCGCGGATGATGGAGAAGCGGCGGGAGGATCGGTACCCGAGCTACGAGGAGCTGGAGGGGGCCCTGATGGGCGTCGGTCGCGAGGCGCCGGCGCGACGGGCGAAGGATGAGGCGCATTATCTGGCGGTGCCGCGCCGATCCGACTGGCCCAGGGAGAGGCTCAACGGGCTTGTGAGGGAGGGGGTGGCGTTTTGGACGGGGATCGATCCGGGGTTGGTCGAGCAACTCGGATCTGGCGAGGCGGTGGTGAAGGAGTGGCCGCCGCTGGTGTCCCTGGAGCCGTGGGAGTGGCACGTGCGCCAATTGTGCGAGGGGGGCGCGGGTGACGCGGCGCAGCTGCGGGAATTTGCGATGATCATGCCGGAATACGGGGAGTTCATCCAGCAACTGGCCGCGATGGGGTGGTACGGGCGCGCGGGGGAGGGGTTCGATGGGGGCATGGAGCGGCTGGGGCTCGCGCGGTGCCGGGCGCTGGCCGTGGCGTGCGTCCTGTTCTACGAGAGCTCGAAAGTCTCGCGGTTTTTCGATTGGCTTCCGCTATGGCGGCACTCGATGGGGTGCGGGTTGCTCGCGGAGCTATTGCTCGGGTTTTTCGAGTATCCCGATGAGCCGCGCGCGCTGGCGGCGGGCATCCTGCACGACGTGGGCAAGGTGATTCTCGGGGACATAGCGGGCATGGGGCTGATGGCGGCATTCAGGCGTTCGCTGATGGATGTGGTGCCGCTGGATCGCTGCGAGCGCGAGGCGCTGCCCTTCGGCCACGCGAGGGCCGGGGAGGCGTGGGCGCGGCACCTCAAGTTGCCGGCGGACGTGATCGGGGTCATCGAGAGGCACCACGGGGAAATCCCGAGGCGAGACGGGCAACTGGTGGCCGCGGTGCAGGCGGCCAACGACCTGTGCAAGCGCCATTCGATCGGCTACAGCGGCGAGGGCGTGCTGGAGACCGCGGGGGTCGAGGAATGCGCGGGCCTCCGGTGGCTTGCGGAGCATTCGGGGCGGGAGGACGAGCCCATGGAGGCCTTTCGCGCCCAGCTTCTGCCGGGATTGGCCGCGTTTCCGGTGCTGGGGGAGCAGAAAGTTGATCCGCGCAAGATCCTGATGGGCGAGCGGGAGGAGTTCCCGTTCTGGTTGATGGAGTGACCGGGGTCAGGAGCCCGCGCTGTCCTTGGTGGATTGCCTCGTGCGCGGGGTGGCGGACGCGGCGGTGCCGATGCCCGCGCGCGCGAAACCATAGTCGAAGAGGGCGCGCGAATCGGACCATTTGTCGGTGCTGTTGAGCAGGGTGAGCCGGAGTTCGACGCCACCGCGGCGGGCGGCGGCGGCGAACGTGTGGCGGGAGGACACCGTCCATCCGGTTTTGGCGGGACCCATCCCCTGATATTGGCCGAGGAGGCGGTTGTGGTTCTTGACCCACTGCCTGCCGGCGTCGGTCGAGAGGTAGAATCCGCGCATCTCGCAGATGTCGCGCAGGGGGGGGATCGCGAGGACGCGGTCGAAGATGCGCATGAGGTCGCGGCAGGTGGTGTGCTGCCCGGGGGCGGGCAGGCCATTGGGGTTCTTGAACACGGTGGAGGTGCAGCCGAGCTGGCGGGCGCGGACATTCATGATGTTGACGAATCGGGTGGCGGAGCCGCCGACGTGTCGGGCGAGGGCCATGGCGGTGTCGTTGTCGGAGCCGATCAGGAGGGACTGCACCATATCGCGCACGGCGACGTCCTCGCCCGGGCGCAGCGGCACGTGGCTGGGTTCGACGCGGGTGTCGTCGGTGGCGATGGTGAAGTGGCCGCGGAGGCCGACGCGCTCATAGACGAGCAGGGCGGTCAGGAGCTTGGTCGTGCTGGCCGGGGGATACTTGGCATCCGGCTCGCGCGCGAAAAGGATCTCGCCGGTGTTGGCGTTGACCAACAGGCAGGCCTTCGCGTCGATGCGGGGCGCCGGGTTCTGCGCGGCGACGAGGCACGAGGCGACAAGGCAGCCTGCCGCTATGGCGAGGGACTTGGGCCGCATGGCGTCACGGGACACGGGGTCCGGTCCGGCGGCGATCAGTCGTCGGAGCTCTCGCCGAAGCGCCGGCTCTTGGCGCCGTCGCCCTTGGCGAGGCGGCTGAAGATGTTCGAGAAATCTGGGGAGGGGCGGTCTGGCTGCGCCGTGCTGATCTTGCCCTCGACGATGGCGCCTTCCTCGACGACGATGACGCCCGCCTTGACGTCGCCGTAGATCATCGCCTCGGGGCGGAGGTGGACGCGGCCCGAGGTGATGACGTCGCCCATGATCTTGCCTGCGATGTCGGCCGTTTCCACCTCGATGGTGCCCTTGACGACGGCGGATTCGCCGACGATCAGTTCGCCGCCGGATGAGAGCGTGCCCTCGAAACGGCCGTTGAACTCGAGGCGGCCGGAAAAAGTGATCTCGCCGCGGATCTCGACATCCTCGGTGATGACGGGGTGGGCCGGGCGGGCGGGGGATGCGTACGAGGCGCCGGTCGAGACATCGGACGTCGCCGATGCGTCGCTAGAGCCGAAGCGGTTGCCCACCAGGTTCCCGATGCCGAAAGATTTCGAGTCAGCCATGGGCAAAGTCTACGGGGGGCCACGGCGTTGTCCAACGGATTTCGACATGCGGTGGCAACTTTTGTGTGACGGTGCGGCGGGGAGGGCAGATCCTGATGGGCGGGCGAGGCCACGGGGGCGCCCGGCTATCGGGCGGCGATCTCTGCTGCGCGGGCGGTATTGGACATGAGCATGGCGATGGTCATGGGGCCGACGCCGCCGGGATTGGGGGTGATCATGCCTGCGACGGCGCGGACGGCCTCGAAATCGACATCGCCCGTCAGGCGGTAGCCGCGGGGGGAGGATGGGTCTGGGACACGGTTCACGCCGACGTCGATCACGCAGGCCCCGGGTTTGACCATGTCGGCGGTGACGAAGTGGGGTTTGCCGAGGGCGGCGATGATGATGTCGGCGCGGCGGGTGTGCGCGGCAATGTCGCGGCTCCGGGAGTGGAGGAGGGTGACGGTGGCATCGCAGTGCGGGGCCTTCTGGAGAAGGATGGCGGCCATGGGCTTGCCGACGATGTTGCCGCGGCCGACGATGGCGACCTCGGCGCCCTGAGTCTTGATGCCGGCGCGGATGAGGAGGTGGTGGACACCGGCGGGCGTGCAGGGGCGAAAGCCGGACTCGTCCCCGAGCAACAGCTTGCCGGCATTCACGGGGTGGAAGCCGTCGACGTCCTTCTTGGGCGAGACGGCGGCGAAAACCGTTTGCTCGCGGATATGGGATGGGACTGGCGCCTGGATGAGTATGCCGTGGATGGCGGGGTCGCCGTTGAGTCGCGCGATCAGGGCAAGCAGTTCGGCCTCGGTGGTCTTTTCGTCCAGGACGATGGTGTCCGAGAGTATGCCCAACTCCTCCGCCTTCTTGTGTTTGCGGGAGACGTAGGCGCGGGAGGCCGGGTCTTCCCCGACCCGGATGAAAGTCACGGCGGGTTGGATCCCGCGGGCCCTGAGGGCGGCGACGCGGGCCGCGGTCTGGGCGTGCACCTCCTCCGCGATCGCGGTCCCATCGATGATCTCGGCTGGCATGGCACGGTTGTGGCGGGTGG
>JADLBR010000286.1 GCA_020847615.1 Verrucomicrobiia bacterium | reverse complement strand
TCACCGCCGTGCAGTTGGACGCGTGGCTGGATCAGATCCAGGACGCCCGCGGCAACGAAATGGTGGTCGTGCTGGACTTCTGCGAGGCGGGCAGTTTTCTGGAGCCGCTCAAGCGCGCGGGCCGCACGGTGATCGCGGCCTGTGGGGCGGGTGAGCCGACCTACTTCGTCGCCGGGGGGCTGGTGAGTTTCTCCGACGCCTTCTTCGGGGCGGTGGTCTCCGGCCAGGACCTGGCCGGGGCCTTCGGCCTGGCGCGGGACGCGATGAGCTCGTATCAGGGCGCGCTGGCCGACGCGGATGGGAGCGGGGGCTATGCGCCATCGGTCGATCCGCCGCTGATGGCGGGGGTGTACCTGGGCCCGAGCTTCATCGCGGGGAAGGACATCCCGCAGATCGGCCACGTGATGGGCGGCCAGATGCTCCAAGGCGACACCGCGGCGACGCTGTGGGCCTACGACATCGTCTCGGCCTACCCGCTGGAGCGGGTCTGGTGCATGGTGGTGCCGCCGGGGCATGATCCCGACCCGCAGAACCCGGTGGCCGACCTGCCGACCTTGGACCTCTCCTACAATGCGACCACCGGCCGCTACGAGGCGCGATACGCGGGCTTCACCGAGCTGGGCACCTACAAGCTGGTGTACTACGCGCGGGACATCTGGGGCAGCGTGTCGCTGCCGCGGCCCAGCTTCGTGGAGCAGGCCGGCTACGGCGAGCGCATGATCGTGGTGGCCGGGGGCGCGACCAATGACGCGCAGTGGTCGGCGGTCTCCCGTCTGGCCGCGTGGACGTACCAGACCGCCCTGGCCCGGCGGCTGGGCAAGCCCGCCCTGCGGTACCTCAGCGCTGGCCCGGCCCAGGACCTCGACGGCGATGGCAGCAACGACGTCTACGCGGCGGCCACGCTCGCCAGCGTGGCCGAGGCGATCACCCTGTGGCCGACCAACGCCCACCGGCTCAACGTGTACCTGCTGGGTTCCTCGACCACCAACGGCCAGTGCCGGCTCAACGATGCCGAGTCGCTCGCCGCCTCACAACTGGACGGCTGGCTGGACGCCTTCCAGGCCTCCAACACCGCGGCGCTGGTGGTGATGGACTTCGACGGCTGCGGCGGCTACGTGCCCGAACTGAAGCCCCCGGCGGAGCGGGAGCGGATCGTCATCGCCAGCGCCAAGGCCGGCTCGGCACGGCTGTGCGCGCTCGATGGGGTCTACAGCTTCTCGAAGTTCTTCCTGAGCGGCATCTTCAATGGCAAGAGCGTGGGGGCGGCCTTCGCCTTCGCCCGGGACGCCGTCAAGCACGCCAGCGGCAAGCTGCGCCAGGCCCCGCAGTTGGATGACAGTGGCAACGGGGTGCCGGACCAAAAGAACATCGACGGGCTGCTGGCATCGCAGCGCTACCTGGGGGCGGCCTTCGCCACCGGCGCCGAGGCGCCGTTCATCGGATCGGTGGGCCCGACCGGGTTGGTGGTCGTCGGCGAGCCGGTGACCCTCTGGGCCGATGGGGTCGTCGGCGACGCGGGCATCTCCAACGTCTGGTGCGCGATCTCCGCGCCGGATTACGACGGCACCGGCGACCCGCCGCAGATCGACCTGGCCTGGAATGCCGGCACCGATCGTTACGAGGCCCCGTATTCGAACCTCACCCTGCCGGGCACCTATGCGCTGACGTTCTTCGCCCTGGACAACGAGGGGCAGCTCTCCGCCCCGGTCCTGTCGCTGCTGGCCGCCGGGGACTCCTACGAGCCCGACGACACCAATACGACCGCAACCATCTTCCCGTCCGGCGAGACCCAGGCGCGCAATTTCCACGCTGCGGCCGACGAGGACTGGGTGGCCTTCTACGCGCCCACCGGCTACGTCTTCGAGGTGCTGGCGACCCAGCTGGGCACCAACTCCGACCTGGTGCTGGATCTGTATTACGAATGGCCCGACGGCAGCCTGGAGTGGGTCGACGGGGTCGACCTCAACGGCGAGGGCCCCGACGAGACCGAAGCCCTGACCTTGGACCTGAAGCTCAACCCCTTCGATCTCCAAGAGGGGATCTACTTCCTCAGGGTCGGCTGCGCCGACACCAACCTCTTCGGCCCGGGCAGCGACTACACGCTCAAGGTCTGGAACCCCACCGGCTCCGGCGGCGTGGTCACCCTCAACTACAGGCTACCGGAGACCACGATTGGCAAGTTCTACGTCTCCCTGGGCCCGTCCGGAGCGCTGGCCGCCGGGGCCGCCTGGAGGATTCCGGAGGCGGATAACAAGTGGCACAGCGACCCCGACCCGCTCTACGTCATCTGGATCCCGCACCATGGCGACTGGCACTTGGCCTTCCAGCAGATCGAGGGCTTCACCGCGCCCCCGGGCCAGACGCTCAAGTTGGACGACAACGACCCCATCACCGTCCCGGGCACCTACACCCCCATCTTCTCCTACACCAACCCCGTGCCCCAGCTCGTCTCGATGTCCCTCGGCGCCGGCGGGGTGTTCCAGTTCCAGAGCATCGCCAGGCCCGGCAACCGCTACGCCATCGAAGAGAGCACCAACCTCATCCACTGGGTCCCGCTCGGCACC
>JADLBR010000285.1 GCA_020847615.1 Verrucomicrobiia bacterium | reverse complement strand
GCGATGAACGGCTTGTCGAAATCCTCCTCGGACTCGATGCTCCCCGTCGCCCGCAGCAGGCTCCGGTGCGGCGCCCGCTCGAATCCCTTCTTGATCGTGTCTGAACGCATGATGCCTCCTGCTCTGTACCTTCTCCAAACAGGTGAACTATGCCCCCGGGCCGCGCGATGTCACGCCGCCCGGCGCCCCCGATCCGGGACCGCGACCGCCGCAGGCCGAGAACGGCCCGCCCTCAGTTCGACGCCCGGCCCGAGACACCCTTGGTGCCCTTGCCGATCGCCCTGGCCATCTCCTTGGGACGCAGCTCGCGGACCGCCTTGCCCGCCCGCCACATCTCGGAATTGCCGATCTCATCCAGCTCCTTCTGGAGCTGCTTCTGGTAATTGGCCCCGCCGCACGCGCTCAGCACCCGCGCGCACTCCTTGCCGCTCTTGACCCGCTTGTACAGGTCCTTGAACACCGGCAGCACGGCCTTCTTGAACTTCGGCTTCCAGTCCAGCGCGCCGCGCTGCGCCGTCGCCGAACAGTTGGCGTACATCCAATCCATCCCGTTCTCGTCGACGAGGCGGATCAGGCTCTGGGTCAGTTCCTCGACGGTCTCGTTGAAGGCCTCGCTCGGGGTGTGCCCGTGCCCGCGCAGCACGTCGTATTGCGCCTCCATGATGCCCGCCAGCGCGCCCATCAGCACGCCGCGCTCGCCGGTCAGGTCGCTGAACACCTCGTGCTTGAAGGTCGTCGGGAACAGGTAGCCCGACCCGATGCCGATGCCCACCGCGATGCACCGCTCGATCGCGCGCCCCGTGTGGTCCTGCTCGACCGCAAAGCTCGAGTTGATCCCCGCCCCGGAGAGGAAATTCCGCCTCACCGAGGTGCCCGAGCCCTTGGGCGCCACCATGATCACGTCCACGTTCTTGGGCGGCACCACCCCGGTCAGTTTCCGGTAGGCGATCGAGAACCCGTGCGAGAAATAGAGCGCATCGCCCGGCTTGAGATGCTTCTTCACCACGGGCCAGATCGTCCTCTGTGCCGCGTCGGACACCAGCATCTGGATGATCGTCCCGCGCTCCACGGCCTCCTCGATCTCAAACAGCGTCTTGCCCGGCACCCAGCCGTCCTTGATGGCGCGGTCCCAGTCCTTCTTGAACTTCTTGGCCTGCCCGACGATCACGTTGAAGCCATTGTCGCGGAGGTTCAGGCCCTGGGCCGGTCCCTGCACCCCGTAACCGATGATGGCGATGGTCTCCTTTTTCAGGACCGCGCGCGCCCGCGCCACCGAAAACTCTTTGCGCGTCACCACGGTCTCGACCGTCCCGCCGAAATTGATCTTGGCCATAACGTTCCTTCTCTCCATTGGGGCGTGCCACGCACGCCGGGCTTCACAATCCCGCCCGCACATCTGCTCGGGCGGAGCGCAAATCCTACGCGCGGGCCCCGCGCCGTCAAACCGCTTTTTGCCCGATGCGGCTCAAACCAGGGCCCACATCCCCGCCAGTCCCGCCGCCGCCGTCGCACCGAGCACGCCCGATATCCGCCGGCGATACTCGCCCCCGCCGAGGGCGATGGCGATGGCCCCCTTCACCAGCGTGTTGGCCACCGCGCCAAGCACCACCGCGCGCGACCCCGGCCCGAGCAAGACATCGCCCGCCGCCACCTGGTTGCCCACCGAAAGGGCGATCGCGTCCATGTCGGTCAGTCCCGATATAAAGCTCACCAGCATCAGCCCGCCTTCGGTGTGGAAATGCGCGGCGGCCTTGACCAGGAACGTGACGCCCGCGTACAGCAGCGCGAATTGGATCGCCGTCCAAAGGCCCAGCGGATTCGCGAGATTCGGCGGCTCGACCGCCCCCCGCCCGCGCCGCGCCAGCCACACCCAAAGAATGAAAATCAGCGCCGGCACCGCCATCAGCACCAGCGCCGGCAGGCAGCGCATGGCCACGTCCCGGCTGACCGCAAATAGCAGCACGAACACCCGCCCCAGCATCACCGCGCAGGCCAGCACGACCGCCAGCGCATAACTGGATGCCATGCCGGGCTCCTCCCGGCTCCTCCTGCTGAAGGCCAGCGTCGTCGCGGTGCTGGAGGCCACCCCACCCACCAGGCCGGTGACGGCGATCCCGGCGCGCGCCCCCAGCAACCGCATCAGGATGTATCCCACGAAACCCAGCCCGGAGATCAGCACGACCATCATCCAGATCGAGTGCGGGTTGAAGGCCGCGAGCGGCCCATAGCCGCGGTCCGGGAAGACGGGCAGGATCACCCCCGTCACCGCCACGAATTGCAGCGCCGAGCGCACGTCCGCCGGCGTGAACCGCCTCGTCCACGCGTGCGTCACCTGCTTGGAGCCCAGCACCACCATCGTCCCGGCCGCGATCGCCACCGCCAGCCTCAGGTGCCCCGCGTGCACCAGACCGCCCAGGAGGAAAGTCAGCATCGATGCGGCAAATGTCGTGTGCCCGACGTGCCCGGCCTCCCCACCCCTGAACTGCGAGACCGCAAGGAACAGCCCCACCAGCAAGAGCACGATCGCAAAGACCGCTCCCCGCCACGGCGCCCCCACCACGGCCGCCGCATACCCGAGCACCGCCAGCAGCACAAACGTCCTGAGCCCCGCGAATTCCTCCTCGCCCCCCGCGGCGCGCTCCTGTTGCTCGCTCCACTGGCGTATCAGCCCCACGAGCGCGCCCAGGCAGGCGCTTACCAACAGGCCTACGATATCCTCAGGCATCTCTCACTCCCCTATTACGCCCCCTGCGCCCCGCCCGCAAGCGGGAGGCGGGTCCCGGGCCGTTCCCCGGCCATGAGAAGAGCGGCGCGCGGCCGCCGCGCCTTTGGACTGCGGCAGTGCGACTGCCGCCTTCACGGCGCACTGGCTGCGATGGCGAAGTTCGCCGCCTGGCCCTCGTCCCCGTCCGCCTCGAAAGGCGAAACTCGGACCCGCGCAGTCCGGATCATCCGCGCAAAGGCATTTTTCGTTCGCCTCTCCTTGCGCGCCCCCCCAATGTATTGAGAAACCCTCCCCGGATATGAAATTTCCCATCCCCGAGATCGTCGCCGCCATCGCCCTCCTCCTGCCAGCCAACCCCCTCCCCGCCGCGCCCGCGAAACCCAACTTCGTGATCATCTTTTGCGATGACATGGGCTACGGCGACCTCGCCTGCTACGGCCACGAGAAGATCAAGACGCCCCACCTCGACCGCATGGCTGCCGAGGGCCAGCGCTGGACCGACTTCTACGCCGCCGCGCCCGTCTGCACGCCGAGCCGCACCGCCATCCTCACCGGGCGCCTCCCCGTCCGCAGCGGCATGTGTTCCGCCAAGACCCGCGTCCTGTTCCCCGACTCGCTCGGCGGCCTCCCCCCCTCGGAGATCACCCTGGCCCGCGCCCTCAAAGACCTCGGCTACGACACCATGGCCATCGGCAAGTGGCACCTCGGCCATCTCCCGCCGCACCTCCCCACCTCCCACGGCTTCGACCACTACTTCGGCATCCCCTACTCCAACGACATGGACAAGGTCGGCAAGGGCGATCATATCGAGTTGGCCGAGGCCGGCAACCACCAGGCCTACAACGTTCCCCTGATGCGCGACGCCGAGATCATCGAGCGCCCCGCCAACCAGCACACGATCACGCGCCGCTACGCCGAGGAGGCCGCCCGGTTCCTCCGCGCGCGCGAGCCCGATCGCCCTTTCTTCCTGTATCTGGCGCACAACATGCCCCACGTCCCCCTGTTCCGCGACGCGCCTTTCGCGGGCAAGAGCGCCGCCGGTTTCTATGGCGATGTCATCGAGGAGATCGACTGGTCCGTCGGACAGGTCCTCGCGGCCCTCAAGGATCGAGGCCTCGACCGCAACACCCTGGTGTTCTTTTCCTCCGACAACGGCCCGTGGCTAATATTCAAGCATCACGGCGGCAGCGCCGGTCCACTGCGCGACGGCAAAGGCTGCACCTTCGACGGCGGCATGCGCGTCCCGGGCATATTCCGCTGGACCGGCGCCATCCGCCCCGCCGTCGTCCGGGACATTGGCTCGACCCTGGATATCTTCCCCACCTTCCTGGCGCTCGCCGGGGGCAGGCTCCCGACCGACCGCCCCTACGACGGCTTCGACCTGCGGCGCACCCTGCTGGAGGGCGAGCCATCACCGCGCCAAGACATGCCCTTCTATCGCGACGACACCCTCTACGCCTGGCGCCACGGCGACTTCAAGGCCCATTTCGCCACGCAGGGCGCCTACGGCGCCGACGCCAAGAACCGCCAGGCCCACGATCCGCCCTTGCTGCACAACCTGCGCGACGATATCGCGGAACAGACCGACATCGGCGCGAATCACCCCGATATTCTCGCCAAGATCCGCGCCCTCGCCGACGCCCACCGCGCCTCGGTCCAACCCGTCGAGAATCAGTTGGAAAAACGGGCCCGAAAGAAGACCCAGTAATCGCCCCCCGGCCCCATGCGCTCGCCCCTCCGGATACGTCACGGTCTATCCCAACGCATCCCGCCACCCGCCTTGGCGCTCGCCCTTGCCATAGCGCTCGCGTCCGGGGCACTGGCCGAGCCACGGATCGCAGACGGCGATTTCGATCGCGCCGATCTCGCGCTGGCGCCCGGTGCCGCCCCGGGCCCATGGGTCCCCATCATCCATCGACCGGGCGAGGGTCGCTTCACCATCGCCAGGGGTGAGGGTCGCGCGGGAACCACCGCGGCCCGCTTCGAGAAAACGGACCCCACCGAACAAAACGCCCACCTCGACCAGATCATCGATGTCCCCACCAACGCATTCCTCGAGGTCGCCGCGTGGATGCGGGGCGATGGCCACTCGAGCGGCACGCTGGCCGTCTGCTCGACCGACTGGCGCCAGATCGCGGCCGAGGCCGCCCGGCCATCCGGCGAATGGTCGGAGACCCGCATCGCGTTCCACTCGGGCGAAAACGGGCGCATCCGCCTGTGCTGGCACCCGAATGTCCGCGGCGACATCCACCGCTCCGGCCCGGGCACCAACTGGCTCGACGACGTCACCATCACCCCACTGAAGGATCCGCCAGAGAGACTCCGCCGCGCCCTCGATCTCGCCCGGCCCAGGCCCGACGCCCTCATCGAACCGGCCTCCGTCAGGACAGCCCCCATCGGACGCGTCGACGGCATCCGCCCCATCGCCTGCCGCAACGGCACCCTCTGCTACCCCGATGGCTCCGAGGTCGCGCTCTGGGGCGTGAACTTCCAGACCGCGCTCTCCTGGGAATATAACGGCCGACTCGCGCGCGTCGGGGTCCCGCCGACCGCGGAGGCCCTGAAGAAGATCTCCGACGACAACCTCGCCGAGATCCGGGCCATGGGCTGCGACGTCATCCGCCTCCACCTCTGCCCATCGGATTTCAGCGACGCCGAAGGCAATGTCCGCGATAGCATCTACCTGGACGCCCTCGATCACCTCATGGCGAGGGCCCACGACACCGCCACCTATGTCTACCTGACCCTGATCAACGACATGGGCCAGAGGCCATTCCCCGATACCTTCATGGCCGCCCGCGGACGCGAGGAATGGCTCACCGACCCCGCCTTCGTCGACAGGACCGAGCGCTTCATCCGCGCCTTCCTCTCGCGCGAGGGCCGCTACACGAAACGCCGCTACGCCGACGATCCCGCCATCGCGGTGATCGAGATCATGAATGAACCCGGCTATCCCGACTGGCCTCGCATTGTCTCCGACCCGGCGCTCGCCGCATCCCGCGCCTCGTTCGATGCCTGGCGCGCCAGATCCGGCCCCGACGGCCCGCACGCGGCCGCATCCTTCCGGCTGTGGCGCCATGAGACCGTTTCCACCTACCTCGCGCGCATGTGCGCGGCGATCCGCGCCACCGGCGCCCCCCATCCCATCATCTGGAACCTCAACTGGCCCCGATTCATCGAGGGGCGCGAGGATGTCTTCAACGCCGTCGCGGATAGCCCCGTCGACGGCATCTCCTTCTGCCTCTATCCCGGCCAGCAGGATACGAAGCACCCCTTCTGGGCCCATCCCATCAACCTCGATGACCGGAACTATCTCCCCTTCCTTCGCGAACAGTACATGAAATACGACAGGCTCCGCTGGCTCCTGGGTCAACGCTTCGCCAAGAAGGCGAAGGTCGTCTATGAGTTCGAGACCTTCTACACCCAGAACAGTTTCCTGTATCCCGCCATAGCGCGCCTCTTCCGCTCCCTGGGCGCGCAGATCGCGCCGATGTGGACCTACAGCCTCACGCCCTACGCCGAATACTTCTCCGGTTCCCACCACCTCAACCTCTACTGCACCCCGCAGAAGGCGGCCTCGTTCGCGATCGCATCGGAGATTTTCCGCGCGACGCCCCGCCTCGCCCCGTACCCCACCCAGGCGACCGACGAACTCTCCTTTGATGGTTGCACCGTCTCCGCCCCCAAGAACCTCAGCATCCTCACGACCGATAACGCCCTCATGCACTCCCGCCCCGTGGCCGATTTGCCCGAGCCCACCCGAGCAATCCCGCGCCGCATCCTCGCCGTCGGCAGCTCGCCCCTCGTCACGTTCGAGGGCACCGGCATCTATCGCATGGACATCACCGACCACCACATTGACCTCGCGATCAACCCCGACGCCGCCTTCGTCCTCCCACACTGGCAGAAGCAGCCCGCCAAGACATGGGCCAAGACATGCGCCCTCGACCCCGCCGCCCGACACCGTTTCGTCACCCACATCCCCGGGTGGGGCACGGGCGTCACCGTGCAACGCGTCGAGGGCCAAACCCTCGTCCCCGTCCCCAACCGCGGCCCAGGTCCCGACTTCGATGCCTCCCCGGGCCGCTATCGCATCGAAAGACGATAGCCCGTAACTTGCCCATCGCCGCCCGTAGCCAAATGCAATTCCGGTAGCCGAACGCGTGAGCGTTTGGCCGGCGATTGCTCGAGATAGTTATGCTGAAGCCGCCTGAAGGCGGCACCACGAACCCAAAGCCGCGGGAACGTTCGTAATGCTGCCTTCAGGCAACCCCGGTCCACCCGAAGTGCTCCTGGGGCATTCTCGGCACCGGTGGTGCCCACGGGCCAGCTCAAGGGGACCGCGCGGACGAACGCGCCAGAAATTCCCTGATCATCTCGTTGGGCTCTGCCCCTTCAAAATACACGTGGTCGCCCCGCAAGGGCCGCACCACCAGGAACGGCGGGTGATCCACCGAGGCCGGCGCTCGCGCCAGCTCGCGCACGTCCGCGTCCCAATCCACCCACACCACTTCCCTCAGCCTCTCGATGGGCAGCCGCGCGCGGGTCTCCCTGACCCGCAGCCCGCCCCGGCCCCATGCGACGGGCTTCACCCGAAAATCGTCGGGCCTGACCACGATCGCCATGTCCTCCCATGAACGCGGCCACTGTCCGCCGCTCGCCCTCAGGTACCGGACCACGATGTCCCCCGTCCACCACAGCGCGTGCGCCGTGTCCGCATGGCGCAGCTGGAACATCCTCACCCCGAGGTATCCCCCCAGCAACACGATCCCCGCCACGCTTGCCCGCGCGCCCCAGAGCCTGACTCCCGCGGTCCTCATCTCGTCGCGCCCGCGGCCGCACGGCCGCCTCCGCCCCGCCACAATGCACCCGCATCCCGCGCGATTCAAGCGCCCGGCGCGAAACATCGTCTCGACCGGCGCGCCTTCCCATGTAAACTCCCGCCATGAGCACGAGACATTCCGCGTTCCTCTTCCTCCTCCTCTCCACGACCGTCGGGCTCTCCGCCGGAGACTGGCAGACCCTCTTCGACGGCAAGTCCCTCAACGGCTGGAAGTCCAACGACGAGAAGCCGGGATGCTTCAGCGTCGAGGACGGCGCCATCAAGGTCAGCGGCGGGCGGGCCCATCTCTTTTACATGGGGGCCGATGGGAAAGCCTGTTTCAAAGACTTCGAGTTCAGGGCCAAGGTGAAAACGACCCCCGGCTCCAACTCCGGCCTCTTCTTCCATACGGAGTTCCAGCCCAGCGGATGGCCCTCCAAAGGCTACGAGGCCCAGGTGAACGCCACCCACAAGGACCGCCGCAAGACCGGCAGCCTCTACGCCGTCGCCGATGTCTTGGACCAGGCCCCCAACACCGATGGCGAGTGGTTTGACTACGAGATCCGCGTCGAGGGCAAGCACATCACCATCCGCGTCAACGGCAAGACGTGCGTCGATTTCACCGAGCCCGAGCTTCCCGCCGACGCACCGCCCCGGCGACTCTCACAGGGGACCTTTGCCATCCAGGGCCACGACCCGAATAGCACCGTCTTCTTCAAGGACATCCAGGCCCGCACACTGCCGTGATCCGGAACCGCCCGTAGCAGCGCGCGCCACACCCTGTCCCTCGGGTGCGCCCGAACGCGGAAACCCGACGATGCCGTGATGCCAGCCCGACCCCTCGCGACCGCCATCGCCCTGCTCCTCGCCTCGGCCACAGGCCGCGCGGACGGGGACGCCCTCCGCATCGTGCCCTCGGAGAGCCCCGGCTGGCCGCAGTTCCGCGGACCTCGCCGCGACGCGGTCTCCCTCGAAACCAACCTCCTCCGCTCCTGGCCAGAGGCCGGGCCGCCCCTGCTCTGGCAGGTCACGAACATCGGCACCGGGTACTCCTCGCCCATCATCGTGGGCGACTCGATCTTCGTCACGGGTGACATCGGCGAGGACCTCGTGCTGATCGCACTCGATCTGGACGGACGCGAGAAATGGCGCGCCTCCCAAGGCCGATCATGGGCGAAACCCTATCCCGGGGCGCGCGCCACCCCGACGCACGATGGCGGTCGCCTCTTCCTCATGAACGCGCACGGCCGCCTCGCATGCATGGACGCAACGACCGGCGCCGAACTGTGGGCCGTCGACGTGCTGGCCCGCTTTGGCGCGCGCAACATCCAGTGGGCCATCAGCGAATGCGTCGTCGTCGACCGCGACCGCGTCATCGTGTGCCCGGGCGGCCCCGGGACGATGATCGCCGCGCTCGACAAGCGCACCGGCGACACCGCCTGGTCCTCCGGGCCGTTGCGCTTCACCCGCACGCAAAAATCCGGTGGCGCCACCCTCGATCCCCCCGCCCCGGACTGCGACACCGCCGGCTACGCCTCCCCCATGCTCTTCACCCGCGGCGATAGGCGCCTCGTCGCCGGTGCCGCGGGTCGGCACTACTTCATCGCCGACGCCGATGCGGGCACGCTCGTCTGGTCCCACGAGATACCCACCACGTGGGAGGTCATCGGCTCGATCCCCGTCATCTCGGGCGACTCCGTCATCTTCTCTGCCCCCGACAAGGCCGAGACCCGCCGATTCCGGCTCCTCTCCGATCCCACCGGCATCCAGGCCCAGCTCGTGTGGCAGTCCCCCATGGACAACTGCCACGGCGGACTCTTGGCCCACGGCGACCAGCTCTTCGGTTCCGGATATCGCCGGAGCCGCGGCTGGTCTCAGATCGATGCCCGCACCGGCCAATTCGTCGGAGGCACCCTCGAGATCGCCGGCGGCAGCGCGCTGTTCGCCGATGGCCGCATCTATGCCTTTTCGGAGGATGGCACGCTCGCCCTACTCGAACCCACGCCCCAGGGTCCGCGGTCCGCGGGGACCTGCCGCCCACCCCCGCCCCCCGGCGTGCGCACCCCACAGCGCGATGCCTGGGCCCACCCCGCGCTGTTCGCCGGGCGCCTTTACATCCGCAACCACGCGCACCTCGCGTGCTACGACGTCCGCGCGCGGCGCTGAAACGCCCCGCCCTCACGGCATCGGCAGGGCGTCCTCAGTCACCTCTTTCTTCTCCTCCCCAAAACGCCGCAGCTTGAACTCCTTCGCCGCCTTGGGAAGTTTCTTGCCCGCCTCGCGCAGCATCTTCTGCAGCCCCACGATGAACTCCTGTTCCTCGTAGCCAATCCACGGCCCCGGCGGCACCTCGTTGGCCTCCACGAAACGCCAGTCGCACTTTGCCTTTCCAGGCAACTCCAGGTAATCCCGCATCGCGGGCGACACGTCTAGGCCGGCCCCGGTCGGCGTGTCCACCGGACCATCGCCGAAAATGTACGCCGCGTTATCGTAACGGAATGGCCCCACGTCCTGCCATGTGCCATAGCAGATCCTCCCGTTGTAATGGACGGCGATCCACTTGCCCTTGCACACCGACTCCATCCGCTTCTTGAAGTCCCTCGAGTACCAGGGCACCCATTTCTTCGCCATCTCGGGGTACTTCACGTCGTTGAACGGCAGCGCCACGTAAAATGGATTCAGCGTCGGGATGAAATTCTTCGGGGTGAAATCCTTGTGCCGGTTGTTCGGGTCGTCCTCGCCGCCGAAATTCTCGTGCCAGCGCTGGTCCCACGCGCTGTCGTAGTTCACGGTCGAGGTGAACGAATTGCGGTTGTTCCCGATCCAGAAAAAGGTCGTGATGATGTTGCGTTTCCACGGGTAGGGCGACTTGACCGCCAGCCCCGCCTGCGCCTCCAGCAGCCCCGTGAGTTCGTCAACCTCCTCGACGGTCCCCCGCGCCGCGGGCACCACGACGATACCCGCCCACAGCGCCACCGACAAAATCAGGACCCAACTCGCCCTCATCGGTGTTATGGTTGCCACCTGCTCTTTCTCTTCTCCCTAAACTACAGGAAGTTAGCCCAGCGCCACGGGAGCGCAACCCGATTCTACGGTTTGCCTTCCGCCGCGCGCCGCGCTTATGTGCCCCATGCCCAAACCGAGCACCGCCCCGCATGCCAGGATGCCCTCGCTCGCCTTGGCCGCGATCACCCTCGCCCTCCTGACCGGCGCCGCACCGTGCCAGATTCCCGGCGACTGCCGCCAGATCATCCTCGGCATCGCCGAGTCATGGGAGGCCACCCACGTCGATCTCACCCGCTGGCAGCGCGAGGCCCAGGGCCCGTGGAAGCCGTACGGGCCCCCATGGAAAGGGCGCCTCGGCAAAGATGGGCTCGGCTGGGGCATCGGCCTGCATCCCCCCGCGCTCCCCGGCCCCATAAAGACCGAAAAGGACGCCCGCGCCCCATGCGGCATCTTTGAACTCGGGGACGCGTATGGCTACGCGCCTTCGGTCCCCACGAACCCCAACCTCCGCTACCATCCCATCGGAACCAGGGACATGTGGGTCGAGGACCCCGCGTCCAAATACTACAACCAGCACCTCCGGTTGCCCCACGCCGCACCCCGCAACGACTGGGAGCGAAAACAGCAGATGCGCCTCAATGATCCCGCCCACGCCCTCAAGCTCTTCATCAAACACAACGCCCCCCCAAACGCGCAGCCAGGCATGGGAAGCGCCATCTTCTTTCATATCTGGCGCGACAATGGCCGCCGCTACTCCGCCGGCTGCACGACCATGCCCGAGGATCGGCTCCGCGATCTCATCCGCTGGGTCGATCCCGCCCGTCGCCCCCTCTTCGTCCTCCTGCCGAAACCAGCCTACGCCCAGCTCCGGGCCCCGTGGGCGCTGCCATAGGCCCCGCCCCACCGCATCATTCCGCCCATCGGGAAGCGCCCCCGATGGGGCCCATGGCCGCCCCATGCCCCCCGGCGCACGCGCGCAAACGAGATCCCCAATATTAAATCGTTTTATGCCATGGCATGTAGTATATTAGGTCGCTCGCGCCCCGACTCCTCGGGGCCACCATCGGCCCTGGCGTCAAATGGCGTGGAAATAAGGAGCACCCAGATGAAGTCGAACATCGCCTTCCCCAACCGATCCCGCGGCACCCACCTCTGGCTCTTATCGGCCGTTCTTCTGCTGGCCCTCGACCCTGTCTTCGCCCAAGTGCAGCACCCCCTCGCTGCCCGCAGGGTCCGCATCCACCGCGTCCACACCCACCGGACCAACGTCGCCAGCGCGGTCCAAGATCACCGCCAGGACGTCGCGGGCGCGATCCACGACCGCAGGGCCGACGCGGTCGGCCGGGTTCAGGATCACCGGCAGGATATCGTCGAGAACCGCCAGGAGCGCGCGGAGAACATCGTCCAGCGCAGGACTGCCGCCGTCGCCGCCAGGGCCATCCTGCCCACATATGTCCCCGCCACCATTGCGGCGTCCGGGTCCATCGTCGTACCGCCAACACCCGTGACCCTCACCGAAACCGCGCCGCCACCCCCCCCCACCAGCCCTTCCGAGGACGAATACGAGGGCCTCGCCTCGGACGAACTCGCCGACCAATTCGAGGGTTCGCCCAGCTATCCCGTCCTCCGCCTTGAGGATGACGGCGTCACCGCCGTGCTGAAGGTCGGCCAGGGCGAGACCAAGGTCCGCATGGTCGGCGTGGCCGCCGTCCAACTCGGGGAGCACGCCAATCTGCCCGAGCGTTTTGCCGGCCTACGCCTCCCCTCCACAGAGAGGTACGTGGACAACCTCCTGCGCGGCGAAAACGTCTACGTCGTCTACGACACCCGCGTGTCCGAGGAGGATGCCGACAAAAAGTGCGTCGCATACCTCTTCCGCGCCCCCGATGGACTGATGGTCAATCTCGAGGTGATCCGCGCCGGCTTCGCCATCGTGGATGACCGCTACGACTTCGATCAAAAAGAACTCTTCGCCAAGTATCAGGCGTCGGCCCGGAACGCCGACAAAGGCATCTACGGCATCATCCGGCGCATCAACGCCTCAAAGGCCGAGAAAAAGCGCTGACGCGAAAATTGCCGCATCGCCGCCCGTAGCCGAACGCGTGAGCGTTTGGC
>JADLBR010000284.1 GCA_020847615.1 Verrucomicrobiia bacterium | reverse complement strand
GCTACGAGCGCCTGGAACTCGAGACCCGCGCGCTGATCGCCCGGGACCACCTCCTCATCACCGAGGCCTCCCCCTGCTATGCCGAGATGGGCGGCCAGGTCGGGGACACCGCCGTCGTCGAGATCGCCGGTCGCCGCATTCGCGTCGAGGACACGCAGCGCACCGCTTCGGGTGTCATCCAGCACCGGCTCGCCGAACCCCTCACCGCCGCAGGCGGCTCGCCCCTGCGCCTGGCCGTCGACCGCGACCGCCGGGCCCGCATCGAGGCGCACCACTCCGGCACCCACCTCCTTCACTGGGCGCTCCGCGGAGTCCTCGGCGACTCGGTTGGGCAGAAGGGCTCCTACGTCGGCCCGGATAGGCTGCGCTTCGACTTCTCCCACCCCGAGGCCGTCAGGAAGGACGAGCTCGCCGAGATCGGGCACCGCGTCTCCGAGAAAGTCGCGGCCGCCGACCCGGTGATCTGGGCCGAGCGCAGCTATGACGATGTCCGCGGCGACCGCTCCATCCTCCAGTTCTTTGGGGAGAAATACGGCGCGCGCGTCCGGGTGGTGGACATCGGCGGCTATTCCAGGGAACTCTGCGGCGGCACGCACGCACGCTCCACCGCCGACATCGGGTTCTTCCGCATCATCTCCGAGGGCGCCATCGCCGCGGGGGTCCGGCGCATCGAGGCCGTTGCCGGTCCCGCCGTCATCGACTACGTCGAGCACGAGCGCGCCAAACAGGAGGAGCGCCACGCGCAGCTGCGGAAGAAGCGCGCCGACATCGCCGCCCTCGTCGAGCTCGCCGCCGCCTCGCCCGCCGATGCCTGGGCCGCGTTCGCCAAACGGGAAGATCAGCTCGACCGCCTCGAGGAGGAGGTCCGCGAGTGGGAAAAGGCCCGCCAGAAATCCGCCGCGGCCGATCTACAGAGGCAAGCGAGCGAGACCGCCGCCGCCCTCCTCGCGGAGCACGACGCCCACGCGGGTTCCGTCGTGGCCCAGATCCCTGATGCCGACGGAAAGACCCTCCAGGCCATCGCCGACGCCATCCGGGCGAAGTTCGACGGCCCCATCGTCCTGGGTGGCGCATCGGAGGGCCGGGTGGCCCTTCTCGCCTCAGTCCCCAAGGCGAAGGCCGCTGCGCTCTCGGCCGGGAAGATCATCTCCGAGATCGCCCCTCTCGTCGGCGGGCGCGGCGGCGGCAGGCCCGACTTTGCCCAGGGCGGGGGCACGCTGCCCGATAAAATCCCTGACGCGTTGCGCCGGGCGCGCGATCTGATAGGCTGACGTCGTGAAGGCCGGAACACGCGGTCAACTCTCCAGGGACATCGATGCCGTGATCCGCGACATCCGCGGCGGACGCATGGTCATCGTCGTCGATGACGAGGATCGCGAGAACGAGGGCGACGTCGTCATGGCCGCGGACAAGGTCACGCCCGCCGCGATCAATTTCATGGCCACGCACGCCCGGGGCCTCATCTGTGTGCCGATCACGGGGGAGACCGCCGCCCGCCTCGACCTCAAGCCCATGGTCCCGGGCCGCCGCGATGCCTTCGGCACGAACTTCACCGCCCCGGTCGATGCCGCACGCGGGATCACGACCGGCATCAGTGCCGCCGACCGCGCCAAGGCCGTCCGCATCCTCGCCAGCCCCAGATCCAAGGCCGACGACCTCGTCCAGCCGGGCCACATCTTCCCCCTGGAGGCAAAGCCCGGCGGCGTCCTGCAGCGCGCGGGCCATACCGAGGCCGCCGTCGACCTCGCGCGGCTCGCCGGACTCCAGCCGGCCGGCGTCATCTGCGAGATTATGAACCGCGACGGCACCATGGCCCGCCTGCCCGCGCTCAAGACGTTCGCCCGGCGGCACCGCCTTCGGATCTGCACGATCAGCGACCTCATCCATTACCGGCGGCGCAACGAGCGCCTGGTCCAGCGCGAGGAGGTCGTCAGCATGCCCACGGAATACGGCCAGTTCGACCTCTACCTCTATCGTTCCCAGGTCGATGGGCAGCACCACCTGGCGCTCGTCAAGGGCACCGTCGCCGGGCCAAAGCCCGTCACCGTGCGCGTCCACAGCGAATGCCTCACCGGCGACGTGTTCGGCTCCCGGCGCTGCGACTGCGGGCACCAGCTCCACGACGCCCTGCGCCACATCGAGTCCTCGGGCAATGGCGTCCTCGTCTACATGCGACAGGAGGGACGCGGCATCGGATTGCCCGCCAAAGTCCGCGCCTACCGCCTTCAGGAGCAGGGCCTCGATACCGTCGAGGCGAACGCCAAGCTCGGTTTCCCGCCCGACCTCCGCGAGTATGGGATTGGCGCCCAGATCCTACATGACCTCGGGGTCCGCAAGATCCGCCTCCTGACCAACAACCCCAAGAAGGTCGTTGGCCTCGAGGGCTATGGCCTCGAGATCGTCCAACAGATCCCCATCCGCATCCCGTCCAACCGGCACAATCGCCGCTACCTCGAGACGAAAAAGAAGAAGCTCGGGCACATGCTCTGACTCGAGAATTGCCGCGGCGCTTCCCGTAGCCGAACGCGCGAGCGTTTGGCCGCCCATCGCCTGAGGCGATCGGCTACATCTTCGGCACCGGTGGTCCGGCGGCTGTCGGGATGGGATCTAGCTGAAACACCAAATCGGTGACCCATTTGGGGTCGCAGTGGGCTGTCTAGCGTACTCCGATGAATGAAGCGGCGCGTTCTCGATAGGACCCACCGTCCCATCCTTGACCCGATGGGCTACTTCTCCGATTCCGCCTGCTTGGACACCAGCGGGATCACGATCTTCACCGCACCGATGCTCAACAGGCTCGAGCGCCGGGTCTCTCGATCCCGCTTCGCCATCGCCGAGCAGATGTAGAAGTTGTAGTACTCGAGCCCGCGCTCCGAGCCGCGCGCCTCGCCGGAGTCCACCTCGACGCTCATATCCAATGCTTTCAGGTGCTCCCTGTCACTCGGGTTGGCCAGCAGCAGGCCCACGAAAACCACAACGCCTATGATCCAATTCCTCATGAAACCATCCTCCAAAAAATGGGCGGAGAAGCTACCATTCCTTTCCGCCGCTCACAACCCAAGCTTTGTCCCCAACCTGGGCAGAAACACCACCACGCCCACCGCGGCGGCGGCGACCGAGGCCAGCAGCACCGCACCCGCGGCCACGTCTTTCGCGCGACCCACCCGATCGTCCCGCCCCGGCGCGACGGCGTCCGCCAACATCTCCACCGCCGTGTTGAGTCCTTCGGCGACCCAGACCAGCCCCATCGCCAGCAGCAGGAGGCACCACTCCTCCCGCGATACCCCCAGGATCCACCCCGCGGCGGCCACGCCCACCGTGGCCACCCCGTGGATCCACGCGTTCTTCTGCCCACGCACCAGCGCCCCCACCCCCCGTCCCGCGCAACGAAAACTGCGCGCGCGCCCCGCTCAAAAATTCCTTTTCATTCGATGCGGGTCGTTGGCCATGGGTCCCTGGCAAGTGGGTCAGACCGCGACGCGCACGACCCTCGGTCCCACGTTGCAGAACACCTCATAACTGATCGTCCCAAGGCCCTCGGCCAATTCCTCGACCGGCAATCCCGGTCCGATCAGCACGACTTCGTCGCCCGCGCGCACATCGCCCGCACGCGTCACGTCCACGAGGGTCTGATCCATCGTCACCCGCCCCACCACCGGGCAGCGGCGCCCATTCACGAGCATCACGCCCCGGTTTGACCACGCCCGCGAATACCCGTCCGCGTACCCCGCCGACACCACCGCCACGCGCATCCTTCGCACCGCCGTGAACGTCGCGCCATAGCTCAACGTCCGCCCGCGCTCGGCTTCCCGGACCAGCGTCACGCGCGCCTTCCACGTCATCACCGGACGAAATAGCCCCGCCCGGTTCCGCAGTGGCGATGACCCATACAGCGCGATCCCAGGGCGCACCAGATCCCCGACCGCCTCCGGAAACCCCAGCAGCCCCGCGCTGTTTGC
Organism: Verrucomicrobiia bacterium; assembly: GCA_020847615.1. Lineage (GTDB taxonomy): Bacteria > Verrucomicrobiota > Verrucomicrobiia > JADLBR01 > JADLBR01 > JADLBR01. The sequence goes on along the minus strand of JADLBR010000284.1, from coordinate 4,230 downwards.
CGCGTGGCATCGGGCCCCGGGCCACCGCCGTTTGACCATCTGACGCACTTTGGAGAAGCGTCGCCATTGCATCCTCGTGAACGCCCTATCGGTATCGGCGCAGGCGAAATGCGTACACACGCCCGCCAGCGCCAAGTCGTTCGACCGAGCCACGCCCTCGATCAGCGCCATCGCATCCTCATGCCAGACCCCCAGCCTTCCCATCCCCGTGTCCACCTTGACGTGCACGCGCGCAACCCGTCCCGCGCGCCTCGCCGCCGCCGCAAACCACTTCGCCTCGTCCTCCGTCGAGATCATCGCCTCGAAGCCCCCCCGGACCACGTCCGCCATCTCGCCCCGCAGACACGCCCCGAAAATCATGACCGGCCGCCTGATCCCCAACGCCCGCACCTCCAGCGCCTCCCCCACGTGGGCGACCCCCAGGGCCACGACCCCCCGGCCCGAAGCCATCACCGGCCCCACGATCCCCACACCATGCCCATACGCATTGGCTTTGACGGCCGGCACCAACCCCACCCGTCGCCCCGCCAACCGACCCAACGCCCACAGGTTGTGCTTCAAGGCACTACGATCAATTTCTGCCCAACACCGCCTCATCCGCATGCCTTTCCACCATTAGAGCACATGGGTAGCGAGATTTTCCTTCGCGTCCCTGAGCGTCCCCATCCTCATCGACCCCACCCTCCAAACTGTCTCCATGCCACCGATTTGTGATTCAAAATCCGCTTGCATTCAACCCGTCTAATCATTAGATTATCTATCAAATCGTCAAGGAGTATTCGATGCACCCCGAAAACCCACAGGCCATCCGTCTCGATTCGGCGCTGGACGCCTATTGCGCCCAGGCCAGGACCGTCAAGCGCCCCGGCCTCGCCCAAGCGACCGCCTACACCGCCGCCGCCGGCGCCGCCCTCGCCCTCGCGCCCTCCGCCGATGCGGCGATCCAGTATAGCGGGCCGCAGAATCTCTCAGTCTCGATCACGCTCCCTGGTTCAATCACGACCACGATCGGCACCGCGATTCCGTTGGATCTCAATGGTGATTCCGTCACCGATTTCTCGGTCATTCTTGAGGCGACATCGCAGCCCCGTCTGGGTGCACTGTTTCGCGCATTGGGCACAAACAACAATTTTCTGGCTAACAACACCACCGAAAATTGGGCAGAGCGATTGGGTGGCGGTGCCACCATCGACCCTTCACAACTTTGGAATGCCGCCAACCCCGGCGCGATGCGCCGTGGGGGTTGGACATCTGGCGGAGCCTTTAACCTAGAAACTGGCACGTGGCTCGGCGGCAGCGTGACAGTGGGTCAGGCGGGCTTCGTGGGCGTCCGATTCGTCGGATTTGGAAGCACAAACCACTACGGTTGGATCCGCGTTGGTATTAGCAACGACGTGGATGGTGCTCCAGTTCAGGTCACGGTTTACGACTGGGCGTATAATGACGTAGATGGCGAGGGAATCACGGCCGGTCAGACCATCCCCGAGCCATCACCCGCCGCGGGCCTCGCGCTGCTCGCCGCCGGAGCCGCGGGCGTCGCCACCTGGCGTCGCCGCAAGCAACCCGCCAAGGCGTAAAGTTCGCGCGCAGCGCCCCGGAATGCGGCACTTTGACTGCCGCCTTCAAAGCGTTCCGCTCCCGGCGGCGATTCCGTCCCCGTGATCCTCGACGTGGCAGACCCGCGCGCGGGACGACGCTACCGCGCCGCCCTTTCCGCGGCGATGTGCTCTTGGATCGCCTTATTCGTCGCGGCGACAAATCGCGGGGACGTGGCGTGGCCCATGAGGGGCTCGATCATCATCTCCTTCTCTTCCGGCCAGTTGTTGTACATCGCGTAGACGCTTGTGGGCGGGCACGTGGTGTCGATCAGGCCCACGTTGAATAGGCCCTCGGCCTTGGCGCGCGTGGCGAAGTTCATGCAATCGAAGTACCGCGCCACCTCGAGCACCTGTGGATCCGGCTTCCCATCGGTCTCAGGCACGAGTTTGGGCCAGCCCGCGACCCGATCCGCGACGCGTCCCGAGTGATCGCAGATCGCCGCGACGCCCGCCGAGATGAACGTGACCTGGGGATCGAGTCCCGCGGCCGCGAGGGACTGCCCTCCCCCCTGGCTGCCCCCCCGCACGATCAGCACCTTCCCATCCCACTCGGGCTGCGATTTGAGGAACTCCAGCGCGCGCACGAGGCGCAGAAACATGCCCAGGAAATAGCACTTCTCCCGATCCTCCCGTCCCTCGAACCGGTAGCCCTTCAATTCGCCCGCGTCGAGGGCCTCGTAGAACGCCTTGGGCTTGCCGTTGGGAATCCCGTGCGCGTTGATATCCATCGCCAGCGCGTTGAACTCCTTCGCGGCTTCGGCCGGACCGGCGAGAATGGATCCGCGCACGCCCGCCCCGTGCACGAACAGCATCGCGGCATGCCCGCGCTTCATCGCCCCTTTGGGCCGCGCGAAGTACCCCGACACGGGTCGGGGGGGCACGCAAGTCACCTGCACGTCGAAACACTCGACCCCCTCCACGGGCGAGGCCACCGGGGAGAGTTCGGGCTTCATCGGCACCGCGGCCAACCGACGCTTCTGCGCCGCCCAGAACGCATCGAAATCGCCCGGCACCGGCAGGCTCGGCCTGATCTCCAGCGGATCAAAGCCCGCGCCGGCCACGGACGCGACCGCATGGCTCGCCCCCGGCGCCGTCCGGTAGAACACCTTGCACTGCAGGAAACCCGGCTGCTTGAGCGTCCCGTCCAGCGAGCCCGTCCCGTTCCCGATCCGGATGGTCCCCTGCTGCGACTTCGGCATCCCCTCCTGACCCATGGTGAAACTCACCTCGGCGTCCGGGACAGGTGCCCCATCGCGCTTCAGCGACACCAGAAAGTGCGCCGTCTCCCCCACCCGATAGATCGCATCCGGTCGGTCCGTCGCCAGCGATAGGTGCACCCCATTCGTCGTGGCCGCGGGCCACCCCGCCGAAACGAGCCCGCACCCGGCCAGCGCGAGGGCGATCGCCCGGATTTGTCGAAACCATGCCTCGCCCATACTTCACTTTCGCTTGAGACGCCTGTCGAAAAACCCGATGACCACCGGCCTCAGGTCCATCTCCTTCGGCTGGAGGTGAAATGTGTGCGGGGCGCCCTCGACGATCACGAGCTGGTGCTCGATCCCGGCCTTTGCCAACGCCGCCGCGAAGACGCGCGATTGCTCCACATCGACCGTCTTGTCGGCCGTCCCGTGGACGATGAGGATGGGCGGATCGCCCGCGCCCAGGTGGGCCAGGGGCGACGCCGACCGATACAGCTCCGGTGCCTCGGCCCGCCGCTTTCCCAGCATCGCCAGATCGCGCGTCTCCATCCAGAGGATCGGCCCATAGAGATCCACGACGGCCTGGACCCCGCACGGTTGGTCCCCGTATGGGCCATCCGGATCCAGACCCGACTCGGGCCCGGTGACGCCCACCATCGCGGCGAGATGCCCGCCCGCCGAACCCCCGATGACCCCCACCGTGCCCGGGTCCACGCGCAGTCGGCCCGCGTTTGCGCGAAGCCACCGGACCGCCGTCTTGCAATCATGCAAATTCTGCGGCCAGGCCGCCGGCCCATCCTTGGTCTGGAGCATGTAATTGATGCTCATCGCCACGTAGCCATTGGCCGCGAGATTCGTGCAGATGTTCACCTCACGCGGATCACCCTTGTCGCCGCCTCTCCACCCGCCGCCGTGTATATCCACGACCGCCGGGCGCAACGCCGCGCCCGCGTCCGCCGGCAAGTACAGGTCGGCCCTTTCCGCCCGCCCATCGCGCAAATATGCGATATTCTCTTCGACCCGAAAATCACCCGCATCGGCAGGACCCACGCCAAACCATGCCACCGCGACGAGCGATGCTAGTCGCCAAAGCCCCCTCGACGAGCAACCACGAATGGACACGGATAAACACGAATGCCGACGACCCTCCATGGCTTCCGAAACCAATTCGTGTCTATTCGTGTCCATTCGTGGTTCAGCCAACCCGCTCGCTATCCGTGTCTATCCGTGGATCACCCCCGATCCACCCGTCCCTACTTCCGATAATCCCGCCATATCCAGCGCATCGCCTCGGGAAAAATCTGCGTGCCGTGCACCGAGCTGTGCTGCCCCTCGCCAAATTCAAACCTGTGATCGTAGCCCTTCTCCTGGAGCGCCGCCGCCATCGCCTTGTTCGCCTCGGGCCAGCTCCCGAACTCGTTCACGATGTCGTT
>JADLBR010000283.1 GCA_020847615.1 Verrucomicrobiia bacterium | reverse complement strand
CCTCTGGCAAAACCGCCTTCTATCTGCGAGCAATGGAGTTATGCAACGAGAGCACGATTCGTTAAACGCGCTCAGGCACGGCGCCACATCTGGGTCTTGCCCATCATAACTGCCTTGGAATAAGGCGGTTTTGCTTTCTAGCAGCCTTGTCGGACTTGGCTAAGTCCGACAGGCTGCTAGTGCATCTCGACCGCGCAGGAACCCAGCCCGCCGCGATAATAGTTGAACTGCACGTTGGGGTGGTCCGCCAAAAGCGACATCGGCACCGCGGCATCCGCGATCCGCTTGGAGATCATCAGCGCCGTGAGCCTCTGTCCGAGCGGGTTGTCGTGCGCCCCGGCTTGCCAGATGGAGACCTTCTCGGCGCGCCACGTCTCGCGCGGTCCGACGGTGATCGCCTTGGCGGGCACCATCGTGATATTGCCGCCCCCCGAGGTGCGCGCGTTCTGCGCCAGCGTCACCGGGTGCAGGTCCACCACGCGCGTGCCCAGCTGCCGGTACTCCTCCGGCGTGGGCGGCTCGTCCCTGTACCGTCCCTCCCTTTTCGGCGGATCGTTGAACGCCCAATGCTTGATGTCCCCCTGCCCTCCCTGCATCACGACGCACCGCACGCCCTCCCAGCTCCTCGCGTACGCCGCGGTGTCCGCCTTGGGGAAATGCAGGTTGGCCTCGGGCATCGCCAGCTCCTTGCGGATGCGCCCAAAGCACAGCTCCCGGTCCGCCCGCTCGAAGGACAGCGGGTGCGACATGGGCACCTCCCGACCATCCTGGTACCACTCGTCCATCCCCCAGAAATGCGCGTCGCGAAGCCCGATCCCCAGCTCGTTGACGAGCCGTGCCACCAGCGGCAACTGCTCCGTCGGCCCGATCGGCCCGCAGATCCCCGCCGGATTGTCGGCGGTCGCCTGCCGCCACGCCCCGATGTACTCCAGCGCCTCCGCCAGATAGAAATCCTCCAGCGTCTCGTGCATCACGACCCGGAAGCCCGGCCGCGACAGCTGCTCGAGATCCCGGTCCGTCAGCCGGGCGGCGTCGTTGATGATGTCGTGCTCCAGCGTCGTGTAGTCCCACCAGCCGGGGGCTATGTGGCTCAGTTTCCTTGGCATGGTTTCCTTCCTCGATGTCGCCTCAGCGGGTCAGCGCCTCGAACCCGGGATCGATCCAGTATCGATCCCCGAGGACTGCCGCCAGCGGATCTTCGTCGCGCGCCGTATAGCCGCGGAACATGTGGCGCGTCCAGCCCTCGGCGTGCCTGAATCGCCCGGACATGCGCCCCACCTCCTCCGACATCTCGTCCATGGCGGACACGTAGCATCCCAGCCCCTGCGAGCTATCCAGCCACGCGCGCTGGCTCTCGTGCGATTCGAGCGCGCGCCGCTTGATGTCGTGCACCGTCGCGGTATCCGCGTAGGCGCCCGGCCTGACGCGCCGACGGATCCGGTCGCACAGCCCCACGGGCATCGCGTGATACACGGCGCAGTCATCGCCATAGAACCCCCGCGGCGGATCGGTCTCAAAATTCGGGCAGGCCCTCCCGAACACCGCGCTGCACACCAGCCGCGCCGTGTTCATGTGGTCCTCCATGTAGTCCTCCAGATAATGCGTCAGCACGATCGACGGCCTCACCTCCCGCACCACCGCCGCCAACCGCCGCAGCAGCCCGATCTCGTAGGTCACCAGCAGGTCCCCGCACAGGCTCGGGTGGAAGACCGCCCCCAGCACCCCCGCGGCGCGGCGCCCCTCCCCCTCGCGGATGGTCGCCGTCTCCTCCCGCGACGTCACCTGCGAACCGCAGTCCCCGTTCGCCAGATTCATGTAGTGGATCTCGTAGCCCTCGGCCTTCAGCAGCAGCAGCGTCCCCGCCGCCACGAACTCGATGTCGTCCGGATGCGCGCAGATCGCCATCGCCCGCCGCACCGCCACGCCCGCCGACTTTCCCCGCATACTCATTTCTACAAGACCATTTAACACTCCGGATCGCCGCGTGGCAAGGGCCAAAACCTCGCCGAAATGCCCCTTGACGCCCCGCGAAACCCGCCACTAGCCTCTCGCGCATGGGACGCCTCTCGCAAAAGCTCGCCGTGTGCAGCTGGTCGCTCCAGCCCGCCAACCCCCAGGCCCTCATCGACGCGCTCCGCTCGATCGGCCTCAACCGCATACAGATCGCCCTGGACCCGATTCGCGAGGAGCCGGCCGTCTGGGGCCGGGTCGGCGACGCGCTCGCGTCCGCCGGCATCGAGGCGGTCTCCGGGATGTTCCGCACCGCCGGCGAGGATTACTCCACCCTCGATTCCATCCGCCGCACCGGCGGCGTCGTGCCGGACGCCACATGGGACGAGAACTGGAAGACGATCCGCGAGGACGCCGAGATCGCCGCGGACCTGGGCCTCAAGCTCGTCATGTTCCACGCCGGGTTCCTCCCGGAAGATCCAGCCGATCCCGCCTTCCACAAGCTCATCGGGCGCCTCCGCCAAATCGCGGACTACTACGCCGAGGAGGGCATCGAACTCGCCTTCGAGACCGGCCAGGAGACCGCCGACTGCCTCAAGGAGTTCATCGCGCACCTCGGGCGTCCCAACGTCGGGGCCAACTTCGATCCCGCCAACATGATCCTCTACGCCAAGGGCGACCCCATCGCCGCCCTCCGCACCCTCGGCCCCCTCGTCAAGAACGTCCACGTCAAGGACGCCAACCTCACCAAGGTGCCCGGGACCTGGGGCGAGGAAGTGCCCGTCGGCACCGGCCAGGTCGACTGGCAAGCCTTCTTCAGGGCGCTCGAGGAGATCGGCTTTGGCGGCGACCTCTGCATCGAGCGCGAGGCCGGCGACAGCCGCGTCGCCGATATCCGCACCGCCAAGGAATTCGTCGCCCGCATCGCCTGATGTCCGGCGCCCACGCAGGAGAGCACCCCATGACCGAGAAACAGAAACTCAACGTCGCGATCGTGGGCTGCGGCTTCATGGGCCTCACCCACATCAAGGCCTACCTCAAGATCGCCGAGGCCCACATCGCCGCCATCTGCGACGCCGTCCGCCTCCCCGAGGACGGGGATTTCTCGGGCATCCAGGGCAACGTCGGCGACGGCCAGGCCGTCCGGCTCGACATGTCCCGCACCAAGGCCACGCGCGATTTCCGCGAACTCCTCGCCGACCCCGGCGTCGACCTCATCGACATCTGCGTCCCCACCCACCTCCATCCGGAGATCGCGGTCGAGGCCCTCAAGGCCGGCAAGCACGTCATCTGCGAGAAGCCCATGGCCCGCACCAGCGCCCTCTGTCGGCAGATGATCGACGCGGCCGCCGCCTCGCGCGGTTTCCTCATGCCCGCCATGTGCATCCGCTTCTGGCCGGAGTGGGCCTGGCTCAAAAACGCCATCGCCGCCGGCACCTATGGCCGCGTCCTCGCCGCCCGCTTCCGCCGCGTCGCCGAACCCCCCGGCTGGGGCAATTTCATGGACGGCTCCAAGTCCGGCGGCGCCCTCCTCGACCTCCACATCCACGACACCGACTTCGTCCAGTTCTGTTTCGGCAAGCCTTCTGCCGTCTACTCCCGCGGCTACAGCAAGATCAGCGGGGCCATCGACCACGTCGTCACACAGTACGAGGTCGCCTCCGGCGCCGCCGTCCACGCCGAGGGCGGCTGGGCCATGACGAAGGGCTTCGGATTCAGCATGTCCTACACCGTCAACTTCGAGCGCGCCACGGCCGACTACGACATGTCCCGCGGACCGGATGCCCTTAAGCTCTTCGTTGAGGGCAGGGACCCGCAGGCCATCGCCTGCACCGGCCCCGACGGCTACGAGTCCGAGCTGCGCCACGCCATCGGCGCCGCACTCGCCGGATCCCGGCCCACCATCGTCACCGCCAACGACGGCCTCGCCGCCGTCCAGATCTGCGAGGCCGAGGAGGAATCCGTCCGCTCCGGCAGACTCGTCCGCGTGGCCTAGCTCAAGAATTGCCGCATCGCCACCCGTAGCCGAACGCGTGAGCGTTTGGCCGCCAAGGCCTCACGGCTTCGGCTACATTTTTTGACCCGGCGGTGCCCCCCGCCCGAGGTGTGGGGACCCGCGCAACGCCCGTGGCCAGACCCCGCGATCCGACAAACGCCCCCCCCGCTTCTACCCCCAGAGTTGTATTTTTTTACAGACCTGCTAGACAGGATGGAACGATGAGCACGCTTCGAATCGCCTTGATCCTCGACGTCAACAAGGACTACGACCGCAAGGTCGCCGCTGGAATCGCCCGGTATCTGGACGGGCGGCGCCGCGACCGCTGGAGCATCTATCTGGAGGATGAGCCGGCCCAGCGATTACCGAAGTTCCGCTCGTGGCACGGCGATGGTGTGATCGCGAACCTGGATGACTCGCGGATCGTGTCGGCCCTGCGCCACGCGGCGGTGCCCGTGGTCGGCGTCGGCGGCGGTTTCGGCGGGCGCCGCCTCCTGCCGCGCGCCCCGTACATCTTCACCGACAATGCCGGGATCGCACGCCTGGCGGCCGAGCATCTCCTGGAGCGGGCCTGCCCGAGCTTCGCGTATTGCGGGTATCGGCCCGACCCCATCAACGGTTGGTCCCAGGAGCGCGGCGAGGTGTTCGCGTCGACCCTCCAAGCCTCCCGGGCGACGTGCAGCGTTTTCGCGGGTTCCCGCGGCGACCCCCGCGACTGGGATGGCATGCTGGACGAGATCCGCCAGTGGCTGTCCTCGCTCACTCCGCCGATCGGCCTCCTCGCCGCGGATGACGTGCGCGCGCGCCACGTCCTCGAGGCGTGCAGGATCAGCGGCCTCCGCGTCCCGACCGACGTCGCGGTGGTCGGCGTCGACAATGACCCGCTGATGTGCTCCTTCGCCAACCCGCCGCTCTCCAGCGTGATCCAGGATGCCGAGGGCGTCGGGTGGGAGGCCGCCAGGACCCTGGACACCCTCCTCAGGGGCCAGAAGGCCCCCGCCACCCGCGTCATCCCACCCGTCGGTCTCGAGGCCCGCGCATCGACCGCCGTGTTTCACTCCGGCGACCCCCTGATCGCGACCGCGGTCACTTTCATCCACAACCGGGTCCTGGACCGGATCCAGGTCAGCGATGTCGCCAGGCACGCCGGGGTCAGCGTCAGTACGCTCGAGGGGCGCTTCCGCAAGATCCTCGGCCGGACCGTCCACAAGGAAATCCTGAGCTCCCAGCTGCATCGGGCCGAGCACCTGCTCCGCACGAGCGACATCTCGGTCGCCGATGTCGCGAGCGAGAGCGGCTTCGCATCCGTCCAGTACTTCTGCCGGCTGTTCCACCAGCGGAAGGGATGCCCGCCCGGACGCTACCGCCAGCGGCACGGCGCCGGCGTAGGCCCCTGAGGTCTCACGCCGGGGGCGCGGGTCCGGTGGATTCCCGCGCCACCAGCTCCACGGGCAACTTGGCGGTCACGGGGGCCTCGCCCTTCGCCTTGCCCTTCCCGTGGCTGCGCTTCAGGAAACACTCCGCCGCCACCTCGGCCATGCGGCGCAGCGGCGCCGACAGCGTCGTCAGCGCCACGGGCTGATGCGCCCCGACGCTCAGGTTGTCGTTGCCCACCACCGACACGTCGCCCGGCACATCCAGCCCGGCCTCCCGCAGCGCGCGCACCGCGCCGATCGCCAGCAGGTCGTTCACCGCGATGATCGCCGTCGGACGCCTGCCTGGGCCATCCCGGAGCAGCGCCCGTGTCGCGCGCGCCGCGCCCTCGCACGATGGCTCGCATTCCTCGAACAGCGCGCCGCGAAAGCGCAGGCCCGCATCCCGCAGCGCCCTGGCGTAGAGCCTCCTGCGCAGCGCGACCCGTTCACCCTCGGGCAACCCGCACACGAAACCGACCCGCCGGTGCCCCAGGCCCGCCAGATGTTGCGCCACCTCCCGCAGGCCAGCCGCGTAATCCAGGTCCACGCAGTCCCCGTACCGGTGGCCCCTCGCCCCCAGAAAGACCAGCGGCAGCCCCACGCGCGCGATGCCATCGTAGAGCCGCTTGAAACGGCCGTCCGACGACGCCATCACGAACAGCCCGTCGATATTCTGCCTCGACAGATTCTCCAGCGCCAGGCTCCCCGCCGACAGTGACAGCTCGGCGTCCTCGATCACCAGGGAAAATCCCTTCGCGGCCAGCGCCCGCCTCAGCTCCCTCGCGAAATTCATGTAGTGCGGGTTGGTCACGTCCTCGACCAGCAGGCCCGCGGTCTGGAACTTCCCCAGCCTCAGACCCCGCGCCGCCGCGTTCGGCCTGTAATCCAGCTCGGCCACCGCGAGCCGCACGCGCTCGATCGTCGCCTCGGAACACCACAGGTCCGATCGATTGTTCAATACCCCAGAAACCGTCTGTATCGACACCCGCGCGCGCCTCGCGACGTGCTGCAGCGTCGGCCGCCCATTGATCCCCTTCATCCGATTGCACATCCTACCATGCCCCGCGGCACCATGGCCACATCTTCTTGCAAGGGCAACACGCCGTGTGGACAATGGCCCCCGCCTCCTGCGGCAGACCTTACGCCCCATGAACCGCATCGTTGAACGCGCCGTCGTCGTCACGTGCCTCGGGCACTCGGGTTCGACGCTCCTGGATCTCATCCTGGGTGGGCATCCCAGGATCATTGGCCTCGGCGAGGTCTTCGCCACGATGGGCAACCTCGCCAGACAGAAGTCAGAGAAATCGGAGAATGTCTGCACCTGCGGGCGCCCGCAGGCGGAGTGCCCGTTCTGGGGGCCGGTCGCCCATCGCATCCGCTCTGGCCCCTGCGAGACCCACGAGGAGCGATACGGGGCCGTTCTCCGGACTTTCGCCGAGCGCTTTGGGCCGGGGCAAATCCCGGTCGATATCTCCAAGAACCCGAGCGATCGGCTGCGGTCCCTGAAGACCATCCGATCCGTATCGCCCGGCACGGACATCCGCGTCCTCCATCTCGTCAAGGACGTCCGCGCCTACGCCATTTCCCGGATGGATCGCGACCGCGAGAAGGGCAAGACCCGCCGCCCTTCGCTCGTCCTCTTCTGGCGGTGGTACGCGCAGAATCGGCGCATCCAGCGCGACCTCGAGAGGGCCGGGGCACGGCACATGGTGGTCAGCTACGACGAGCTCTGCCTCGAGCCCGCCACCGCCATCAGGCGCCTCACCGACTTTCTGGAACTGGATCCCGAGCCGGCGATGGCGGCGATCTCGGAGACCCACAGCCACACCCTCCGGGGCAACCGCATGCGCCGCGACCCGGAGAAGAACCGCGCCATCCTGTACGATTACCGCTGGCTCTATCGCAACGAGTGGGTCCTCCCCGCCGCGCTCTCGCCACACATCATGCGCTACAACGCGAGAATGGCGTACGGCAACCTGAATCGATCCCGCTGGGAGAACCGCGGGGCGGGCCGCTAGCTCGAAAATTCAGGTCTGCACGGGGAGCGGGGTGATCTGGACGGCATAGCCGAGGTTTGCGATGCGCTTGGCTAGGCGGTTGACCGCCCGGACGGGGTTGCGTCGG
>JADLBR010000282.1 GCA_020847615.1 Verrucomicrobiia bacterium | reverse complement strand
TAGATGAACTCGCGGTGCGGCTGGTTGGTCATCCGGATGGCCGGATTCCCGGAATGGGCGTGCCTCCGGTCCATCAGCAATGGCACCAGCACCCGGCACCCCAGCCCCGCCAACCTCCGCGCAAACTCCGAGGCCGCGGGCAGCCCCGCCTCCAAGCCAGCCAGCTTCTCCGGACTCCAATCACAATCGGGCAGCGCGATGACGTTCGCCACGACCTCGCCCTCGGGCTCGAGCAACAGCCCCTCGCCATCGACACCCTTCAGCGCCGCCCACCGCACCGCGCGCGCACGAAATCCCGCGCCCTCCCCCAGGCCGGCCGATGCGCCCGGCCCCACGTTGGAAATAACCTCCACCCTCCCCGGTTCTCGCGCGTCCGCCGCCCCGATGATTCGTCGAAATCGCGCGCGGTTATCCTCCATCGATGCCGCGTACGCGTCCCGCGAGGAAACGTCTCTCCTCCAATGTGCCCCCCGTCGCCCCACCGATGCCGCGATCTCGCGGTCCAGATACCGGCCGATCCCCTCGACCATGCGCCCCGCCAGATCCCCCTCGTCCGTCAAGGGCGCCGTCCCGGGCAATGGCGGCCCCTCCCCGAATGCCGCGCAAACCGCCGCAACGAATATCGCGACCCCGCGCAACCCTCGGGCGCCCATGCCCCCAGATTGGATCGCCCCACCCTCCCGGTCACGGCCAATCTGCCCCATCATTGTGTTGTCCTCGCGCCCAGCCCCCTATAGCCTCATACCCAACTCAACCGGAGGCACTATCATGCAGGTCAGCTTCTACGGCCACGTCCGCCAATACCGCAACATCCAGAAGGAAATCGATGCCAACATCCAGCGCGTCCTGGAGAGCGGCGAGTATGTCCAGGGACCGATGCTCAAGCAGTTCGAGAAAGAGCTGGCCGAGTTCCACGGCACAAAATTCGCCATCGGCGTCGGCAACGGCACCGATGCCATCTGGCTCGCCCTCATGGCCCTCGGCATCGGCCCCGGCGACGAGGTCATCACGCACCCCAACACCTTCTTTGCCACCGCGGAGGCCATCTGGGTCGCCGGGGCAACCGCCGTCTTCGTCGACTGCGACCCGCTGACCAAGTGCATCGACCCCGCCAAGATCGAGGCCGCCATCACGCCCAAGACCAAGGCCATCATCCCGGTCCACCTCTACGGCCAGTGCGCCGACATGCCCGCCATCAAGAAGATCGCCGATAAGCATGGGCTCCGGCTCATCGAGGACAACGCCCAGGCCATCGACGCCGCCGGCGACGGTTTCCGGGTCGGCGAACTCAGCGACGCGGCCACCACCAGCTTCATCATCCAGAAGAACCTCGGCACCTTCGGCGACTCCGGCGCGCTCACCACCAACAACGCCGATATCGACGCCCGCGTCCGCAAGCTCCGCAACCACGGCTCCAGCAAGCGCAACGTCCACAGCTTCGGGTTCAACAGCCGGCTCGACGACATCCACGCCGGCATCCTCAGCGCCAAACTCAAGCATATCCACGCTTGGAACGACCTGCGCATCCAGTGGGCCGCCCGCTACACCACCGGGCTCAAGGGCGCCAAGAACTTCACCCTCCCCCACGTCCGGCCCGGATACCGCCACGTCTTCCACCTCTACGCCATCGAGACCAAACGGCCCGAGCAGCGTGACGCGCTGGTCGACTTTCTCGTCAAGGCCGGCGTCGACGCCAAGACCCACTACTCCATCGCCATCCACAAACAGGAGGGCTACCCCTGGGGCAAGGGCGCCCGCATCGTCGGCCCCGTCACGCACGCGGAACACAACGCAGCCACGTGCGTCAGCCTGCCCATGTACCCGGAACTCAAGCCGGAGGAGGTCGACTACGTCGTCGCCAAGACCCTCGAGTGGGACGCCGCACAGAAGTGATGCCATGAGCACCCGATACCGCGTCATCGTCATCGGCATGGGCAAGCGCGGCATGCACCACGCCGCCACGTTCTTCGCCAATGGCCGCTTCGAGCTGGTCGGGATCTGCGACATCGACCAGGCCCGCCTGGACGCCGCCGCCCCCAAGCTCGGCAACCCCAAGACCTCGACGGACGCCGCCGCGCTCGCCAAGGAGGCGAAACCCGACGTCTTCTGCTTCTGCACCTTGCCGAATCTCCGCCTGCCGCTGATCGAACTCGGCATCGCGAGCGGCGCGAGGCTCATCGCCTTCGAGAAACCCGTGGCGATGTCCAGCGCCGAGGGACAGAAGATCAAGGCCGCCCTCGACAAGTCGGGCGCCAGGGCCGTCGTCAGCCACCAGCACCGCTACGGCGAGCATTATAAGAGGGTGAAGGAGATCATCGCGGGCGGCTCGCTCGGCCGGGTCCACACGGTCTATGGCACCGCCACCGGCTGGGCCGCGCACATGCTCAGCCACCTCATCGACTACACCTGCTGGTTCAATGACTACGCCCCCGCCGAATGGGCCATGGCGCAGGCCTCGGGCCGGGGCAAACTCTCCGACCTCCATACCTCGCCCGACTACCTCGCCGGGGTCGTCCATTTCAAGAATGGCGTCCGCGGCATCTACGACTGCGGCGCCGGCGCCCCCGACGTCCCCGAGGTCGACTGCCGCTCGGAGCAGAAGCTCTGGTGGCGCAAGTGCCGCATGGGCGCCCAGGGCACCGAGGGCTTCGCGGAGGTCATCACCAATGGCGGATGGCGCGCCGTCACGCGGCGCGATGGCCACCAGAGCGGCCCCGGCGCCATGGACTACGTCGAGGACATGCCCCCCTACATCCAGCAGATGGCCGATTGGCTCGATGACGGCGCGCGCGTCCACCCGTGCGCGTTCGCGCACGCCTACCAGGGTTTCGAGATCATGGCCGCCCTCTATCGATCCGCCGCCCAGGGCGGCCAGATCGCCCTGCCGCTCGCCGGCGGCGCCGATGAGATCGCCCTCCTGAAGGAACGCGTGCCCGCGGGCAAACCGCTGTTCTCCATCCCCGAGAGCGCCAGAGAGTACCCCGCGTAGATGGAAGTCATCATCCGCCCCAACGAGGACGCCGCCAGCCTCCTGGTCGCCCGCATCATCGCGCGCGAGCTCCGCGCCCGCCCGCAGCTCGTCCTCGGCCTCGCCACCGGCCGCACGATGGAGCGGGTCTATGGGCACCTCGTCCGCATGCACCGCGACGAGGGACTCGATTTCTCCCTGTGCCGCACGTTCAACCTCGACGAGTACATCGGCCTCGCGCCCGACGACCCGCGCTCGTACCGGCACTACATGAACCACCACCTCTTCGACCGCGTCAACATCGACCGGCGCAACACGCACCTCCCCAATGGCCTCGCCGCCGACCTCGGGGCCGAGTGCAGGCACTACGAGGATCTCATCCGCGACTGCGGCGGGATCGATCTCCAGCTCCTCGGCATCGGCCGCAGCGGCCACATCGGTTTCAACGAGCCCCTCTCCGCGCTCCGCTCCCGCACCCGCGACAAGGCGCTCACCCCAGAGACCATCGCCCAGAACGCCCCCATGTTTGGCGGCGACGCCGCCAGCGTCCCGCGCCGCGCCATGACGATGGGCGTCGGCACCATCCTCGAAAGCGGACGCTGCCTCGTTCTCGCCACCGGACTCGAGAAGGCCGCCATCGTCGCCCAGGCCGTCGAGGGCCCCATCACCTCCTCGATCACCGCCTCCGCCCTGCAGCTCCATCCACGCTGCACCGTCGTTGTCGACGAGGCCGCCGCCACCGGACTCAAGGGCACCGACTACTACCGCTGGATCTTCGAGAACGAGCCCGAGTGGGCGGAATTCCGGCGCTAGATAAATTCGTCCCGGCAATCTTCGAGTCAGACCCGCCCCAGCCGCTTCCCCAGCCGGACGCGCACGTCGGACTCGAAGCGCGCGATGAACCCGCAGACGTATTCCAGGATGTCCATCGCCGGATCCTTGACCAGGGGCGTCAGGTCCATCGCGTACGATATTTCCTCCGACCTGTCCGTCGCGTGCGACTCGAAGAACGTCGCGTTCGAGCGGCGCCGTCCCAGCACCGCCAGGTCGTAGCGCTTGCCCCCGGCGATCTGCGAATCGAACACCCCGTTGAGCGCCCCCGCCAGGTGCCCGTGCCCGCTGACGTCGTGGACGACCTTCTCGGCGTCCGGCATCCAGTCCAGGTCGCGCCACACCTCGCAGCCGTACACCCGCTCAGGCCTCTTCTCCGCCGGCAATTCGCGCAGCGCATCGATCAGCGCCACCGTGACCCCCACGTGCGTGTCGTGCTTGTCCGCGGGATTGTGCGTGTAGACCGCAGAGAGCCGCATCTGGCCGATCAGTTGCTTCAGGTCCTCCTTCAGTTCCTTGGCCGAGGGATCCTTCACCGCCCCGCTGGGATAATCAAGCTGGACCATCGCGCCATACCGGCCGACCACCGCCGCCGCCCGCTGCTCCTCCCTCCGCACGGCCCGCATCTCCTCATCGCTGAACGACGCATACGCCCCGGTCCTCGCGCTCCCGGCCCCATTGGTGCACGTGACGCCCCCGAACCACGCCGCCTTGCTGTGGAAACACTCGGCGATCCCGTGAAAGGCCATGAACTCCAGATCGTCCTGGTGCGCGCCGACCCCAAGGTGCGTGATGCGCGCCAGACCCTGCTTGGCCCCCGCGCCATCCGGGATGAAAACGTCCGCCGTCTCTTTGTGCAGTTTCATCGGCTCATCTCCTGATTTCCGGAAGGCTGGCCGCCGCGACCGCCTGCCCCACCCGCCGGCTCTTCTCGTCCGGCAGGTGCAGCGCGATCCGCTCCGCCACCTCCGGAAACTCCCCCGCGAGCACAGCCTTCGCCTTGGCCAGGATGATGTTGCCGCCTTCCCCAGTCGTCACCCGCCCGAGGATGAGCATGTGCCGGAAATCGTAGAAATCCGCATAGTGCGCCACGCCATAGCCCAGATACACGCCGATGGTCTCGTAGATTTTCGCCGCGCGCGGGTCGCCCTTGGCCATCAATCCCTGCACTTCCTTCAGCCGCTCGGGCAAGCCCATCTCCGCCGGCACGGTCACCCCCGCCGCGGGCAGCAGCTTGTTGACCGCCTGCTGCGAAAAGTACAGCGCCCCCACCCCGCGGTCCCCCGACCACTCCTCGGCCGGCGCCTCGCCATTGTAATCGATCGGCGCGAACGCCAGCTCGTTGAGCCACCCCAGGATGTGACCCTGCCGATCGATGAACCCCGCCGCCTCGCTCGAACCCATCGCCACGCCGAGCACCCCATCCTCGTCCAGCGACATCGCCCCCGCCAGCGCGGTCACATCCCCGTCGTTGGCCACTTCCAGCGGCACGCGCCACTCCTCCCGCAGCCGCAGGAACATGTTCTTGGCCGCGTCAAATTTCTCCGGCGGCACCGACCGCACCAGCGACGCCACCATGATCTTGTTCCCGACGATCACCCCGGCGGAACTCCCGCCAATCGCGTCCACCCGGGGCAGGTGCGCCGCCGCCGCCTTCAGCCCCTTGCTCAGGTGCCCGTAATGGTACTCGGGATCCGCCTCGACGCGCGGATTCCACGGGAACTCCTCGCTGAAGACAACCTCCCCCGCCCGCACCGCCGCCACCTTGTAATCGCTCGCCCCCAGGTCAAACCCGATGCGGAAGCCATCCAGATGCCCGCCCACCTCCTGCGCCGCCTCGCGCGCCGCCGGCACATCCCCCGCCCCCCAGACCCCCACCTCCACCGGCCGCTCGTAGACCTTAGCCATCAGCCCGGCATCGAACGCCCGCACCCCCCCGGGCCCATACGCAGACCTCAAATGCGCGCCTATCTCCCCGGGGCCACCCACGTAGATCCTCCACCCGCCCCGCGCCCACAACAAAAACTTCACCAGGCGCTCCGCGTAGCGCAGCGTCTCAGCATCTCCGCCGGCCAACACGCGCACCTCGTGCCGCGACACGAGCCCGCCCTCGCGCTCCAACCCGATCACCAGCGGCACCCCGCCCCCCGACGCCTTCACCCGACCGGCGTACCCCCGGTCAAACAACACCGCCGGCTTGAACCCGGGATCCAGGGGCGCAGAAAATCTCATGCCGCCAAATTCCCCCATCCGCGCTTGACGCGCCATCCCCACCGCGGCGAAATATTTAACAAAACCGATGATGAAACACCGTCGTTTCTTGGATCCCTCCCTCGCCAGGATCGCCGCGGAGGCCTACCGGCTCCCGGTGCCCGCGGACTATTTCGCAGGCCGGAGGCGGCCGCCGGTGGACGTCCCCGACAACATCCTCCTCTTCCGGCGCGGCTCGGCATCGGAACTCAAGGACGGGACGCTCCAGCCACACTTTCACCACCGATGGGTGCTCATCGCGGCACTCAGGGGCCGCGGCACCGTTCGGGTGGACGGCGAGTCGCACGCCCTCGGGCCCGGCACGATGCTCCTCGTCCCCCCCCTGCGGCTGCACCGCTACGAGGGAGTCTCCCGCGGCATGGTCTGCTGGCTCTTCATCACCTTCGAATTGCCGGCCCAGGACGCCCGCTCGGCCAAGCCGACGCTCGGGCGCCTCACGCGCGAATCCCGCGCGTTCCTCGCCGAAGCGCTCCGCGCCTGGAACTCTGGCGACGCCTCGGCCTCGGTCTCCGCCCGCCTCGCGGCCCAGGTCGCGCTCCTCCTGCTCGCGCTGCGGCGCAGCGGAGGCACCGACCCGGAGAGCCGGCGACCCTCCGCCACCCACGACATGCTCGCCCGCATCAACGCCTGGCTGGCATCTCACATGGACTCCCCCGCCCGCCTCGCGACCATGGCCCGCGCCCTGGGCGTCTCGGAAAGCCATCTCAGGGCCCTCTTCCGCGACCGCCACGGCATCAGCCTCGGTCGCTACGCCCGCGAGACGCGATGCCGCCTCGCCGCCCTCCAACTCCAGCGCGGGGACACCAGCATCACCGAGGTCGCCGCCGCGTGCGGCTTCGGCTCCGTCTACAGTTTCAGCCGCACGTTCAAGCGCGTGCTCGGCATCACGCCCGGGGCGATGGCCCGCCAGCAACCGCACCGCCCGGCCCAGGCACCCCTTCCCCCTCCAGCATCCACTCGAAGCGCGTCCCCCGAAGGCACGCCCGGACCTCGTCGAAATTCTCGATGACCTCCGGCAGCGGGAACGGATTGGACTTCGCGTAACGCACCTCCATCGGCCCCTCGGGAACGCCCAGGAAACCGCAGATCGTCCGCGCCGCGACCCGCGGGTCCACGGCCACGTCCCTCTCGTAGGTCAACGCCAGTTGCCCGCGCCCGTCCAGCAACCGGTCCAAGTCCGCGAACTGCCGCTCGAACATCTCCAGCGCGTCGATCAACCGCCGGTCGACGCCATCGATGCGCGTCCGGTCCGGATCGATTCGGACCCGCGTCGGCGCGGACGGCGTCTCCGCCAGATGGAATCGCCCGATGGCCGACCCCACCCGGCTCGAGACGATCTTCCTCAGCAGGTTCGCGCGCCGCAGCACCACGAAGTGCCGGCACCCGAAGCGCTCCGCCAGGCACAGAAAATCGCCCTGGCCGATCTTGAGAGACTGCAGGTGCTGGAACTTGACCTCAAATCCATAGAAGGCCTTCCGCTGTTCCCTCAGCCTCGCCACCAGCAACCCCTCGGGATCCACCGGCCAATCGCCCTTCGCCTTCTTCGGGATGCAACCGTCCCTGCGATATGCCATCGCCTTGCGGTAGATCTCCCCCTCCCACCCCACCGCGGCATTCTGGTCCAAAAGGTCACCCACCACGCGGCTCCCAGACCTCCCCACGTGGAACATCACCACCAGTCGCGGCCTGTCGGCTCTCGGCTCCTCGCTCATGACTGGGATCAGGGAACCGAGAGGAACTGGACCCAGATCAGACCAGTCCCAACATCAGTGGTCACAGGGACCGCATGTCCCGGCTGGTTTGCACGGTTCCGGCCTGGTCACGCTCCCCACCTCCGTGGGCTTTGGCCGACCGCTCTCCCTGACGTTTTCGGCCGCCAAATCGCGCACGTGTGACTTGATCTCACTGTTCCGTTTCTTGTTCCTCTTTATCTCCGCCTCTGCGCTTGCCAGCTGGGTGGCGACTAACGCCAAATTCGCCGAGTGCTTCGCACCGTTGTAATAATCTTTATCACTCGCACATAACGCCACTGCAGTCTCGAGGTTGCTTTTCTGCTCCTTGAGGCTCGCAATCTGTTTCCGCAACTCAGCGTTCCGCGCATCCAAATCCGAAGACTCTATGGCGTAAGCGATAGCTTTTGGATTATTCGCGGTTTCGAGCGTCTTGCACCCCGCCGAGAGAAACAAGAGCGCGGTGAGGCCGCCCGTCAGGGTCGCCAGCGCACGACTGCAGCAGTTCGGCCGACAAGAACTGTCCGTTGGGATTTTCATAATGCGAATGGGGATTCGCTTTTCTTACGGTTTACGGCCCCGCTGGACAACCCGACCCTTTGCGGGGCACCATGCAACCGCTGTCCTTCTAGGGCGCATCATGCGCGACGACTATCGTCTCACCAACGCCCGCCTTTCTGAAGATTATTGTACGAGGATTGCCGCCTGATGTCAATCGCGTCGAAGGATTGTGTGGCAAACACGAACAAACGAAACGACCGATGATCTTAGCAGATGATTTGACCGCCTGGTCGAACGCATGCCTCCCCCATCGTCTGACTCGAAAATTGCCGCATCATCACTTCCCGTAGCCGAACGCGTGAGCGTTTGGTCGCCAATCGCCTGAGGCGATCGGCCACATTTCCCAATCCGGTGGCCCGGCGGCTGCCGGATGAGGATCTGGCTCCTTCTCGCAGACACGACCCAAGGGCGGCAGCGATCCCTACACCTCAAAGCTCACGATCTCGTGTATCGGCACGCGGGGCACGGTGACCTCGGCCACGCCGTCCGGCGCGACCCGCAGGGCCAGATCCTTGCCCGCGACGACGGCCCTCGCGGCGGTGAACCGCGCAGGCGCCCGGAGCCGCAGCGTCACGTCGGTCAATGGGATCGGATCCTCGTGCAGCACCGGGTGCTTCGGCGTGCCGCGCCCCGCCGAGAAGTTGATGATGTGCGCCAGCCATCGCTCCGATCGCCCATCGCCCGCCGCCTGCCTCGTCACCGAAATCTCGGTGCTCAGCGGCGCATCGGTCCACACCATCCGCCTCGGCAGCACCGCGTCCAGCACGTGCCGGAACGCATCGCGATACACCCAGTACCCCTGCGAGAAATAGGCCCCGCCCAGCGGGAACCCGAACAACCCCACGCGCCCGCTCACGGCCACCGCAGCGTACTCTGTCGCGTGATCAAAGGGCGACTGCTTGTGGCTCGTGTACCGCTCCCCGCTCCGCTGGAACAGCGGCTCGCCCAGCCGCGCCACCATCTTCGCCGGCGCGGCGATCCGCCACTGCGACGCGCCCTCGTAGAGCGCGTATTCGTACCCCGGGATGTCGCCCGTGAACTTCTCCTCCGGGATCATGTACGCCGGTTTGTACGGAGACATCCCCGCATACGTGAACCCGAACGGCTCCATCCAGCTCTTGTCCTCCCCCGCCACCAGGCCGCCCTCGTGGCATGCGATCACCGCCCCGCCGCCCGCCACGAATTTGCGCAATCGCTCCGCCACCCCGGCCCCGACCCGCAGCCCATCGGGGATCACGACCAGCCCGTATCGCTCCCACGGCCCGTCGGCCTCGCACACGTCAAACTGGAGGCGCGACTCGACCATCAGTTTCACGACCCCGTAGCCATACTCATCCTTCAACAGGTGCATCGGCTCGGACGTGATCAGCATCGCCGCCTCCGCCACCGGCGCCGCCCCTTCCAGATACGGCTCCAGCGACTTGATGCGCCCGTAAGATCTCCCGATCACGTGGTACACCGCCGGATCCAGCCGGCACGTCGGTGGCATCTGGTCGCCCACGTCACACCGGCACCCCAGCCCGACGATGCTCGCCAATTCGACATCCAACTGGGCCGGCAGTTTCAACCCGCCGAAATCCGCCCAGGCCGTATTGAACCTCCCGGTCATCCCGTACGTCGTGACCCCAAAGGCGCGGTTGTACCTCCCCTGAAGCGGAAAATACCAGTACCCCCAGCCCCCCGTCGGCAGCGCCTCGACATCCACGTTGTCGAGATATGGCAGCCGCTCGCTCACGCGGCTCAGCCCGATGTTGTTAAAATCCACCTGGCAGCCGGGCCGCGCCGCCCTGCTGGCCTCATGCAGCCGCTTCAGCAGATTCAAGTGCAACTGGTGCTTGTGCGCCCGCTGCGCCACCGCGTCCTTCGGGTCCGCTCCCAGCGCGCCCAACTGCCTCACGCACTCCGGGCAAAAGCACTCCGGGTCCTTCGGCTCCGACATGTCGAAGAACACCCCGTCCAGCTCGTAGCGCGACATGAATTCCTTGGCGTGGTCGCACATGGTGCCCACGAACCCTTCGTGCGCCGGACACAGCGCCGTCCACCCCGGCGCCTGCCCCTTCTTGGGCAGATGATTCCCCCCGTCTCGCCGGATCACCAGCCACTCGGGATGCGCGTTGGCCATGTGATGGTCCCACGTCGTGCAATAGTATGCCAGCACCTGGATCTTCCGCTCCCGGCACGCCTTCACCTGCTCGCCCAGCAGGTCGAACGACAGCCCCGGGTGCACCGGCCCGTATTTCGACGGGTAATAGAAATATCCGTGCATGTCCTTCGCGAACACCACCACCCCGTTCACGTTCCCCGCCACCAGCCTGTCCCCAAACTCCGCCGCTTCAAACCTCTCCCCGATCTTCGGCTGGTGGTGCGAATTGTGAAAATCTAAGTGGATTTTTCGCCACGGCTTGCCCCGCGCCGCCGACAGCCTGTCGTTGGTCCAGTAGCGCACCCCACCCTCCGGAGCCGCGCCCAGCGCCCCCGCGGCGCCCCCCGATAGCACCGCCCCGAAACCAAGCACCGAAAGGAACTCGCGCCGATTCACCGATGCGTCGCTCATGCCCGGGATTGTGTTCGCCGCCGCCCCTCGCCACAAGTCAGAAGGCGCCAGGCCGCCCGGGTCCCCCCATTGCAAAACCCGCCGCGCTGCTATTTTGAGAGATTCGCATGATCAGCCCGCACCCCCGACTCGCTTCGCTCACCATCACTCTGGCCCTGGCGGCAACGGTCGCCTCGGAGGCCTGCAACGTCCCGGTCTTCCGCTATGCCCTGGAGCGCTGGCAGCCCGACGCCTACCGGCTGGTGGTCCTCCACCGCGGAGCCCTCGCCCCCCCCGACGCCGCACGGATCGCCGCCCTGCGCGAGGAATCCCTCGCCGGCTCGGGCCACTGTAACCTCGAGGTCACGGAAACCGACTTGACCGCTGAGAAGTCCTCCCACCACCGGGAACTGTGGGAGCGCCAGAACCAGAAAGACGACGCCCTGCCCTGGGCCGTCCTGCTCGGACCCCTGCACCGCGACCAGCCCGTGACCGTGTGGGCGGGCCCCCTCGCCGAAGTCGACCCCGCCCGGTTGCTCGATTCCCCCGCCCGGAAAGAACTCGTCAGGCGGCTCGCCTCTGGCGATTCGGCGGTCTGGTTGCTCGTCACGAGCGGCAAAAGAAAGCCCGATAACCAGGCGGCGAAGATGATCGCCGAGAAGACAAAGATGCTCCAGGAAGAGATGCAGTTGCCCCCCGGCATCGGCGAACCCGGATCCGAGCTGTATTCGGAAATCCCCCTCAAGATCAAGTTCTCGACGCTCAAGATCGCGCGCGACGATCCCGCCGAGCGCGTCTTCGTCGACATGCTCATCGCCGGCCAGCCCTCGCTGAAGGAGGAGAAAGGGCCGCTGGCCTTCGTCGCGTTCGGCCGCGCGCGCGTCCTCGGCGGAGTCGGGGGCGAGGATCTCAACGAGGACGTCATCGTGGAGGCATCGGCCATGCTCTGCGGCCCCTGTTCCTGCCAGATGAAGGAGATGAACCCCGGCTACGACCTGCTCGCCCGCGCCCAGTGGGACGCCCTCGTCACAGGGGAACTCGCCGGACCCCACGAAATGCCAGAGCTCAAGGGCTTTTCCGAATTCGCCGCCGCCGCGGCAAATCCGCCAGCCACCGCGCCCGCGCCGACCGCTGGCCCACCCGCCGCGCCCATGACGAACCTCGCGGACCTCGCGACCCAGCCCAGGGGACCCGAACCCCGCGGCACCCTGCTCCCCGCGGTCGCGACGGTCGTCGCCGCCGCTCTCGTCTTGCTGCTGGCCGCATCCGCCCTTATCCTTCGGCGCAAGAAACCGTGACCCCCCGATGACCATCTGGCGCCTCATCCTGCGCGAAATCTCCCACCGCACGATAGGCTTTGCGCTCGGCCTGCTCTCGGTCTCGATCGCCGTCGCCTCCCTCGCCGGCGCCATGACGCTGCTCCGGGCGCACGACATCCGCACCGAAGAGATCGTCGCCGCCAAAGAGGCCGAGACCAAACGCGAGATGGATAAGATGGAGGACGACTACCGCAAGATCATGAAGAACCTCGGGTTCAACGTCCTCATCCTGCCGAAGGACCAGAACCTCGCCGACCTCTACGCCGACGACTTCGCCTCCAGGTACATGCCCGAGGCCTACGTCGACCGGCTCGCGAAATCCGACATCGTCACCATCCAGCACTTGCTCCCCAGCCTCCAGCAGAAGGCCCGCTGGCCCGAGCAGGGCGAACGCACCGTCATCGTCATCGGCACCCGCGGCGAGGTGCCCTACGCCCAGCGAACGCCAAAATCCCCCATCCTCGACCCCGTCGAACCCGGCACGGTCGTCCTCGGCTACGAATTGCACCGCGGGGCCAACGTGAAGCCCGGCGACACCGTCGCCTTCATGGGCCGCCGCCTCAAGGTCGCGAAATGCCACGGCGAGCGCGGCAACAAGGATGACATCACCGCGTGGATCAGCCTCCGCGAGGCACAGGAGATCTTCAACCGCCCGGGCCAGATCAACGGCATCCTCGCGCTGGAGTGCGTCTGCGCCGCCGACAGCCTGGACAAGATTCGCGCCGAGATCGCCGGCATCCTGCCCGACACCCAGGTCATCGAGTTCTCTTCCCAGGTCATCGCCCGCGCCGAGGCGCGCCGCCGCGCCGCGGAAACCGCGTACGCCGCCATCGAGTCCGAGAAACAACAGCGGGCCCGGCTGCGCGCCGCCCGCGAGCGCTTCGCCGCGATGCTGGTCCCCGTCGCGCTCGTCGGCTGCATGGCCTGGATCGGGCTCTCCACGTTTGGCAACGTCCGCGACCGCCGCGCCGAGATCGGCGTCCTCCGCGCACTCGGCGTGCGCTCCGCCCAGATCCTGGCGGTCTTCCTCGGCAAAGCCGCCCTCATCGGCGTCGCGGGCGGGGTCGTCGGCTATGCGGCGGGTTTCGCCGCCGGAGCCACCTGGGGCGAGGGCGGCCCCGCATCCGCCCTGTTCCAGCCGCCGCTGCTGGCCGCGTCGGTCGTCCTCGCCCCCCTGCTGGCGCTCGTCGCCGCCTGGATCCCCGCGCTCCTCGCCTCGCAACAAGATCCGGCCACCGTCCTCCGCGAAGAATGAGCGACACCGTCCTCCAGCTCCGGGACATCGAGAAGCACTACGCCGGCCCCTCCGGCAAAGTCGGCGCCGTGGCCGGGGTCTCGCTCTCCCTCTCGCCGCGAGACTTCGTCGCCGTCCAAGGGCCCAGCGGATGCGGCAAGAGCACCCTGCTCCTCGCCTCCGGCGGCCTGCTGGCCCCGGACTCCGGCACGGTCTCCGTCGCGGGCAAAGACCTCTACGCCATGCCCACCGACGAGCGCGCCCGGTTTCGCGCCGCGAGAATCGGCTTCGTCTTCCAACAGTTCCACCTGATCCCGTATCTCGACGTCCTCGACAACGTCCTCGCGCCCACCATGGCACTGCCCATGGCCGACGGGCGACGGAAAGCCCTCGGCCTCATCGAGCGCTTCGGCCTGGGCCATCGTCTCCACCATGTCCCCGCCGCCCTCAGCACCGGCGAACGCCAGCGCGCCGCGCTCGCCCGAGCCCTTCTCCACGACCCCCCGCTCCTGCTCGCCGATGAGCCCACCGGAAATCTCGACGAGGCCAACGGTGACGCCGTCCTCGCCCACCTCGCCGAATTTGCTAAGGCGGGGGGCGCCGTTCTCCTCGTCACCCATGACCCCAAGGCCGCGCGCCACGCCACCCGCACCATCCTCATGATGGATGGCCGGAGTTTGCCGGACGAAGTCCGGCAAACTCCTCCGCGCGAGATCCGCCCGAGCCACATGTGACCCATGACAGTCCGCATCCTGGAAGTCGGTCAAACATGCATGTTCAAGAAGGGACTGCCCGAGCAGACCACGTGGCTATGCCCGTCACCGCGCACCGCGAGATCGGCCACGGGCGCCCCGATCCCGCCAAGGTTCGGGGCCGCGATGGTCCCGGCCCTGGAGCGCGACCTCCGGGCGGGCACCTTTGACCTGATCGTCTATCTGCCGCGCGGCCTGCCCAGGGCCAAACCCGCGGCATGGCAGCGCTGGTGGTGGGCACGCCATCCCCCCGCGGCGCGAGATCCGGCGCGGCTCGCCGTGCGGCGGTTCGTCGATGCGGCACCGCGGGCACCCCTCGTGGTCCTCGATGTCAACGACAGCATCCCCGTCAACCCCGCCGACGTCCCGCTCATGGCGCGCAGCGCCGCAGTCTTCAAGCGCGAGTTGCCCGCCGACCTGTCGGCGATGTGTCTCTCCCCACGCCACGCCCCGCATCGCCCTGTCTCGTCCCTGCCTCCCGAACTTCTTCACCCGATCGGCATCGGCATGGGCAGATGGCGGATCGATGCCGCGCCCCGACAGCCCGCGGAAAAAGTGGCGGACGTCTTCTTCGCGGGCACGGTGCATCGCGTGCCGACGCGCCAGGAGGGCTTGCGGCACCTCCGCTCCCTGGCGCGGGAGGGCATCCGCGTCGACATCGCCCGCGGACTGCCCCTCGAGGAGTTCATGGCCAGGTGCGCCGGCGCGTGGCTGGTCTGGTCCCCGGAAGGCCTGGGGGCCGACTGCTTTCGCCATTATGAGGCACCGCTGTGCGGTTCGGTGCCCGTCATCAGCCGCGCGCCCATCAGGCGCCACCGGCCCCTCGAAGAGGGAACCCACGCCCTCTACTACGATCCGCGTGGCGATGACCTCTGCCGGGTGATCCGGGCGGCCCTGGCGGCCCGCGACCGCCTGGCCACCATGGCCGCCGCCGCAAGGGAGCACGTCCTGAGGCACCACACCCACGAGGCGCTCTGCAGGCACATGCTCGACACCGCGTTGCCCCGAGAAACCCCGCAAGGCACGCACGCGACGGCCTGAGGCGTTCCAGCTTTCCATCCGCGCCATTTGCGTCAACATGGGCGCCGCCATGAGTAGGCATCCCCTCCGCAACACCGGCGCCGCCATCAGCCCGGCGTGGCTCGTCGCCCTGTTCTCCGTCGCCGCCCTCGCCCTGCTCGGGGCACTCCTGCTCCGACACAACGGCGGCACCACTGGAAAGCCCGAGGGCGAGCTCGTCGTGTTCTGCGCGGCGGGCGTCAAACCCCCCGTCGAGGCCGCCGCCAAAGACTACGCGCGCGAATACGGCATCCCCGTGCAATTGCAGTACGGCGGCTCCGGCACGCTGCTCAACAACCTTCGGATCAGCCAGGTCGGCGACATCTACATCGCCGCAGATGAAAGCTATGTCCGCCTCGCCCGCGAGCAGAACCTCATCGCCGAAACCATGCCGCTGGCCCTCCAGCACCCCGTCATCGCGGTCCGAAAGGGCAACCCCAAAACCGTCCGCTCCCTCGACGACCTGACCCGCGACGGCCTCCTCGTGGCACTCGCCAATCCCGAGGCAGCCTCCATCGGCAAACTCACGAAGGCCGCCATGGAAAAGGCCGGCCGTTGGAAACCCCTCGAGGCGCGCGTCAAGGTCTTTAAGCCCACGGTCAACGACGTGGCCAATGATGTGAAACTCGGATCGGTGGATGCCGGCATCGTCTGGGACGCCACCGTCAAACAATACCCGGAACTCGAGGCCATCGCCTCACCCGAGCTGACCCCCCTCGTCGAGACCGTCACGGTCGCGGTGCTCCAATCCTCGAGGCGTTCCCCGGCCGCCCTGCGCTTCGCCCGATTCCTCGCGGCACGCGACAGGGGCCTCACCCACTTCGCGTCAATGGGTTACACCCCCGCCGATGGCGATGCCTGGGCCGAGGCCCCCGAAATCGTGCTCTACAGTGGCGCCATGCTCCGCCCCGGCATCGAGAAGACCCTCAAGGAATTCGAGCAGCGCGAGGGCTGCCGGATCACCACCGTCTACAACGGCTGCGGCGTCCTCGTCGCCCAGATGCGCGCCGGCGAGCGCCCCGACGCCTACTTCTCCTGCGACACCACGTTCATGGATTCGGTCGCCGACCTATACCTGTCCCCGGAGACCGTCGTGGACAATAATCTCATGATCCTCGTGCAAAAGGGCAACCCCAAGGGCATTCGCACCACAGCGGATCTGGCCAAGCCCGGGGTCCGCCTCGGGCTGCCGCACCACGAGAAATCGGCCATGGGCAACATCGCGTGGAAAATGCTCAGGGAGATGGGACTCTACGACGCCCTTCAGCCCAACCTGAAAGTCGAGTCCCCGACCGGCGATTTCTTGGTGAACCAGCTCCGGACCGGTTCCCTGGATGCCATCATCGCGTGCCGATCCAACCACACGCCCATGCGCGACCACCTCGACGCGATACCCATCGATTCCCCGCTGGCCTCGATGGCCCAGCCCTACGCAGTCGGCAAGGGAACCCGCCACAGGCAAATGATGGGGCGCCTGCTGGAGTCGCTGACCACCTCGCGGGCCCGGGACCGATTCACCGAGGTCGGCTTCGGCTGGCGCTATCAGCCCGCGCCAAAACCGTGACCCCATGGCCGGATCCCCCTATCGCATCAATCCGTTCCGCATTCCGTCAAACCGTTGAATCCCCCGCCCCCAGGAGTACCCGCAGCGGCCCACCGCCCGGCCCCCGACTGGCCGTTCTACGCCGGCCTCGGAGTGCTCTCTTCCGTCTATATCATCCTCATCGTCGCGATGCTCGCGGCCGACGCCACCTTCACCACCCCACACCACCTCCTTGGCGCCCTCAATAGCCCAGAGATCCGCTTCTCCGTGCGCCTCAGCCTGATCTCCTGCACCCTGACCACGCTGCTCTCGCTCTGGGTCTCGGTGCCCACCGCCTACCTCATGTCCCGCTTCCGTTTCCCGGGGCGGCGCGCCATGGACGCGATCCTCGACATCCCCATCGTCCTCCCCCCACTTGTCGTTGGCATCAGTCTCCTCATCCTCTTCCAGACTCCGCCCGGCCAATTCATCGAGCGCTTCATCCCCGTCACCTATGCGGTTCCCAGCATCGTCATCGCGCAGTTCGCCGTCGCCTGCGCCTTCGCCGTCCGCACCATGCTCGTCACCTTCGACCAGATCCCCCAGCGCCGCGAACTCGTCGCGCTCACGCTCGGCTGCAATCGCGCCCAGGCCTTCTGGCGCATCGCCTTCCCGGAGGCCCGGCGGGGCATCCTCACCGCCGCCACCCTCGCCTGGGCCCGCTCCCTCGGCGAGTTCGGCCCCATCCTCGTGTTCTCGGGCGCCACCCGCATGCGCACCGAGGTCCTCCCCACCACCGTCTTTCTCGAGCTGTCCGTCGGCAACCTCGAGGCCGCCGTCGCCGTCTCGATGCTGATGATCGTCGCCGCGCTCGCCGTGCTCGGCATCGCCCGCGTCTTTGGCCTCCGCGCCCCCCTGGAGCGTGTCCTGTGATCCAGATCGAACAGCTGCACGCGCGCGCCGGCCAGTTCGCCATCCGCGACGTGAACCTCGCCGTGCCGCAGGGCTGCTACGCCGTCCTCATGGGCCGAACCGGTTCCGGAAAAACCACGCTCCTCGAGTCCATCTGCGGCCTGCGCCAGATCGTCAGCGGGCGCATACGCATCGGTGATCGCGACGTCTCTGACCTCAAGCCCGGCGAGCGCGGCATCGGTCTCGTGCCCCAGGATGTTGCCCTTTTCCCCACCATGACCGTCCGCCAGCACCTCGCCTTCGCCCTCGAGATACGCCGCCGACCGCCCGATGCCATCGCCGACCGCGTCGAGGAGCTCGCCTCCCTCCTCGGTATCGCGCACCTGCTCGACCGATACACCGCGGGCCTTAGCGGCGGCGAATCACAGCGCGTCGCGCTCGGTCGCGCCCTGTCGTTCCGCCCCGGCGTCCTCTTGCTCGACGAGCCCCTCAGCGCCCTCGACGAGGCCACCCGGGACGAGATGCACGCCCTCCTCCGCGACGTCCAGCGGACCACCGGCGTCACCACCCTCCACATCACCCACAACCGCTCCGAGGGCCGCGCACTCGCCCAGAAACTCTTCGTCGCCGAAGCCAATACCGTGCGCGAGGCCCCCCTCGAGGAGTTGGCCAAACGTTGTTAGGCTTGTAGTGCCGCTTTCAGGCGGCATCCGCGCGACCGGCCCGATCCCATACGGCGGCCGCCGGACCACCGGCTTCGGAAAATGCAGCCGATCGCCTCGGGCGATTGGCAGCCAAACGCTGACGCGTTCGGCTACAGGAGGCGATGGGCAATTTTCGAGCGAGACATCATGCCCAGCAGACGGGGCACCACCGGGGGTGAAAATGTAGCCCCTCCGGCCACGGAGTGGCCGCGCGGCCCGGGTCCACGGCCTGGCGACCGTGGCTACATCTGGAATTCTCGAGTCAGCCCCTCAGCTTCTTCAGCAGCCACGCCATGTTCTGTCCCAGCGTGCGCATCGTCTCCATGGCCTCGTCATCCTTGTCGACATCACCCTCGGCCAATCCGATGCCCATGTTCCAATAGCTCGAGCCGCACACCATCATCTGGCTGATGAGAAAGAAGTGATTCATCGTGTCGAACGCGTGCGTGGTGCCCGCTCGGCGCGCGACGACCACCGCCGCGCCCACCTTGCGCCGCAACAGGTCGCCGCTCACCCGGACCACGAACCCCGCCCGGTCGATCAGCGCCTTCATCTCCGCGGTCACGTCGGAAAAATACGTGGGCGAACCCAGGATGATCCCGTCGGCCCGGACCATCTTCTCGACATACTCGTTCAGCGCGTCCCCCTCGATGCTGCAGCGCCCGTCCTTGGTCTGGATGCAGTCGCCGCACGCCGTGCAACCCGGCAGCCGTTTGCCGGCCAGCGAGATCATCTCCGTCCGAACGCCCTCCGCCTCGAGCGCGCCGAAGACCTCCCGTATCATGCGCGCCGTGTTGCCCCCCGGCCTCGGGCTCCCATTGAACGCCACCACGTACATTTCCGCTCCCTCCTATGGGGCGTAGATCCGCCGCAGGGACTCGACCGCCTCGCGGACAGACGCCCTCAAACCGACCGGCGCGAGCACCTCGGCCTCCGCGCCCCAGCTCAGGATCCACCGGCGCAATTCCGGGGAATCCATGACCCTCATCGTCAGCTCGCAGCCCCCTCCATCGACCGCCTCCACCCTCTGCGAGGCATGCCACCGCCGCTCCATGACGAATCGCGCCACCGCGCGCGAGAACCGCAGGCGCACGACCTGGGATTTTCCGCCGTGAAAGACGCCGAAGCTCGCGGCCAACAGCGCCTCGATCGAGAACCCCAGCGGCCGATTGAAGGGCTTGCCGAGGTTCCGCAGCGCGCGCATCCGCGTCAGGGCAAACGTCCGGATGCCCTCCCTCACCAGGTCCTGCGCAAACAGGTACCACTGCCCGTCGATGCAGGCCACGTGATAGGGCTGCACCCTGCGGCGCTCGTGCCGGTCGGCACCGGGCTTCAGATAGTCGAACTCGATCTCCTGCGACCGCAGCACCGCCTCGCCCAGCCTCTCGAACAGCCGCAGGTCAGGCACCGTCGTCCCCGCCTGCCGGAACGACACCGATCCCTCGACGTGCGTCCACGAAAACGAGATCTTCTCGCTCAGGCCGTCGGTCAACTTCTGGAACGCCGCCGCCAGGGGGCGCTCGAACGGCGTCCCCCGATACTGCTCCAGCGCCTTCTGCGCCACCGCCAGCGCGACCAGCTCCCCCTCCGTCACCTGCATCGTCGGGAACGCCGCCACCGCGCGCGAATAAAAGAAACCGTGCCTCTCCGCGTCATACTCGATCGGCAGGTCCAGCTGGTCTCGCATGAACTCGATGTCCCGCTGGATGGTCTTCGGGCACACCTCCAGCACCTCCGCCAATCGCGTGCAGTTCGGCATTCGCCCCCCCCGCAGCGCGTCGTGGATGCGCACCATCCGGGCCAGCGGGGGGCGCGACACCGGCAAGCGCCTGGGGGCTGCGGGGCGCGCAGGGGAAAGCCGCACGGGCCGTCGCTTCGTCATGGACGAGAGCCTATGACATGCGATGTCTGATGGCTAGCCACAACTTGTCTCAGGCGGGCTCCGCCAGCAGCGAGCCCGATGCGGCGCTCTTCCCCGCCGCATCGACGGTCGCCACCCCATAGCGGTGGCCCGCGCGATCCGCGGGCCGATCCTCGAACGCGAATCCGGCCCGGCCCGTCTGCGGGGCGTGCGGCACCCGGCCCACCTCGGCCCCGTCGCGATACACGACATAGTGCGATATGGGCTCGTCGGCCGCATAGGCCGTCTGCCAGGTCAATCGGACCGCCCCGCCCCCCTGCCGGGCCACGGCCACGTCGCGCGGCGCGCCGAGCGGCTCCTTGGGCAACTGGAACCAGTTGGTCTGCCCCTGCCTCACCGTCGCGGCCAGCGCCTCGATCTCCCGCATCGCGCCAGAACCGGCCGGACCCGCAACCTGCGACGCCGCCAGATTCTGCACGAGCTGGCAGCGCCCCGGTTCCTCCGAGATTTGCCCGATCCCGATGATGCTCGTCGCGATCCCCGGCACCGAGAGCGTGTAGTGGATGAGCCTCGCGCTCGGCAGCGAGGCGCTGCCCACCGTGCGAATGACCTCCGACGGATTGCCACCGAACCCATTCCACCGCGGTTCCCTGCCATACATCGCCCCGTCGGCGAACACCTTCATGCCGATGATCCCCATGCCCTTGGCCAGCGCCACGGGGATCACGTTGTGCTGGTGGCTCATGTGCAGGCGATCGTTCGCGTTCACCGCAACCAGCAGCGTCTCCAGGATCCCCCGGGTATCCCGCTGGATGCAGTCCATCAGCACCGGCGACGAAAGATGGCCCGTGATGCCAAGGTGCCGGATCAGTCGCTCCTCCCTCGGGTTGAGGCCCGTCCGGTTCGTGCCGTCGCGGAAATCCAGGAGCGCCGCCAGCGCGCCGATCCGATCAACCTTCGGGTCGGGCCCGTCCAGCCCCTCGTAGATCGCATCGACCTCCTCGGACTTCGTGAGGTTGTGGATCTGGAACAGATCCACATACGCCCCCTCGGGATACCCGCCCATCCCGTCGCCAAAGAGCTGCGAGAGCGTCCGCCGCACATCGTCCACCGCCGTCGAGCCCGGCGGGCCATCGCTGGAATTCCTTATGCCCGGATACACTCCCCGCCCGCTCCGGAGCATGGTCTTGCTGGCGACGAACACGGCCCGCCGCTTCCTCTCGTCATAATTGCCGCGCCCGGGCGCGAGCCCCAGGGCCGCAAAGGCCTTCCCAAAATTCTGCTGGCTCGGCCCGTACGCGTTGGACGTGTCAAAGTACGTCACCCCCAGATTCGCCGCCTTCGCGATGATCGGCACCGGGTCCACGTCCGGCGGGGTCCACTGCAGGCTCGCCTGGCCACCCAGCCCCAGCGTCGTCACCTCAAAACCCGTCTTCCCGAGCACGCGGGTCGCGAGCCCCTTGGCCGGCGGCGCCCCGCGGATGATCTGCGGGAATCCCGAGCACGCCACACCCATCGCGCCGACGGCCCGAACGAACGCCCGCCTGGTCACCGGCCCGCCATCCCTCCGCCTCATGCCTGACCCTCCTTCGCCCATGCATTCACCGCTGGAACTTCTTCGTCAGCACGATGTCCTTGATCCTCTTGGCCAGCCTGTCGCGCCGGCTCGCGATCGCGATCTCGCCGGCCGATCTGCCCTGCGCGTCCCTCGGCCCGGTGTCCGCCCCCCTGTCCAACAGGAACTCCGCGAACTCCGGGGCGTGCGCGCAGGCGAGCATCAGCGAGGTCTCTCCGGCCTGGTTCTGGAGATCGAGATCCGCCCCCACCTCCACCAGCATGTGCGCGATCTGGTCGTGGCCCTTGAGGATCGCGCGCATCAGCGGCGTGGTGCCCGTGGCGTCGGGCGCGTTGATGTCGGCCCCACCGTGCGCCAGTGCCATCGCCACCTCGTTCAGTCCCTTGTTGATCGCCACGTCCAGGGGGGTGCTGCCCGCGGTGTTCGGCTGGTCGGGTGATGCGCCGTGACCCAGGAGCCATCCCACCACGTCCGGCATGTCCTGGCCCACCGCCCAGTGCAGCGGCGTGTCGCCCGCGTCGTCGACGGCGTTGGCGTCGGCCCCCCGCTCGATGAGTTTGCCGACGATCTCTTTGCGCCCGTAGCGAATGGCCATGATCAGCGCCGGTTCGCCGCGGTCCGCGCCGGCGTTGGGGTCCATCCCCTCCTCCAGCATCCGTGCCACCCGCCCAGCCTCCCCCCCCTCGATCGCCTTCAGGAATTCGTTCGCGCGACCCGAATCCACGCCCCCCGCCCCGGGCGGTGGCGCCTCCTTTCGCCCGGCGCGGGCCCTGCCCGCGAAACGCACCGATTCCTCCATGAACTCCACGAGCCCATCCTGGCCGGTCTCAACGGCGATGCTGAAGGCGCTGTCGCCCTCCGCGTTCTCGACGGAGCCATCGGCGCCGAGCTGCACCAGCCGCCGCGCCACCGCTTCGCTCTTCTGCCGCACCGCGAGGATCAGCGCCGTGTCGCCGGCCGCGTCCTGGAGGTCGATGTGCGCCCCGAGCCTCACAAGGGCCCCGCACAGGACCCCCAACCCCGAGGTCACGCAGCGCATCAGCACCGTGCGCCTCGCCGCGTCCCGCGCGTTCACGTCCGCGCCGGCGCGGATGAGGTTCAGGGCCACGCCCACCTGCCGCTTCTGCACCGCCAGCAACAGCGCCGTCTCGCCCGCCTTCGACGCCGCGTTGACATCGGCGCCGGCCCTCATGAGATCGAGCGCAATGCCACGCCTCTCCAGAAGGATCGCCCCCATGAGCAGCGTGCTCCCGTCCGGCGCCCTCACGCCCAAATCCACCCCGGATTCCAGAAGCCTCAGCACATCGGCCCGCTGGCCCGCCTTGATCGCCAAAAAAAGCTGTTGCTCGCTACTCATCGCTCGGCTCTGACCCCTGTCGGCATCCTGGCGCCAGGCGGCCCGCCGGGCGAGCCAAAAAAGCCGGGGCGCACGTCACCGGGCCGCACGCCCGGCCACCGCGCCCATGTCGAAGCGATCACCCGCCTTGATTCCCCGGCGCTGGAACCACCCGCGATTCACCTCCAGCGCGTACCGCACCGCGCCGCTCTCGCTCGCCACCGCCGACCGGTCCAGCGGGAACATGTCGTGGATCTCCAGCACCTCGCCGCCCTCCCCAAGATACGCGATCGACAGCGGGATGAGGGTGTTGTGCATCCAGAACGACTGCCTCCCGGCCTCGTCAAAAACAAAAAGCATGCCGTGATCCTCGGCCATCTCGCGCCGCATCATCAGGCCCTGCGCCCTCTCCGCCGGATCGTCCGCGACCTCCACCAGAACCACCGCGTCCCCGCACCGCAGCGGCGTGCGCCGCGGATCCCCCGCCGCCGCGCCACATCCCCACAGCAGCACCAGGCAAAGCGCGCACTTCGCCAGGCGCCACGGACCGCTCACGAAATCAGCCATGCCGCCCATATCCAGCAAGGCCGCGCCCCGGTCAACGGCAAACTTGCGGCCACAGGCTCTCCCACCCCACCCGCCCCAGCACCAGCAGGCCCGCGATCACCAGGCAAAAGGCCACCCCAAGGGCAAACCCCACCACCACCAGCACGCCATCGCCCTCCATGATCCCCACCGCCAGCAGCGCGATCGCCGCCCCCACGATCATGTTGGTCAACGGCACCGGCAAGATCAGCCCGACGCCGCACAGCGCGATCATGATCCCGATCGCGCAGCGCATCCCCGGCCACCTCGTGAAGTCCCATCGGCTCCGCACCACTCGCTCGAGCCACCGCGCCAGGCCTTCGCCGCCCCGCAGCACCCGCACCACCACGTGCCCCGGAATCTCCCTGTCCAACAATCCCCCGGGCAGCCATGGCCGCCAACCAAAGCCCAGCCTCAGCCCAAGGAACGCGATCGCGAGCCCGAAAGGGACCGATATCCCAATCATCGGCACCGGCAGGCAGAAGGGGAGCGCCAGCACCACAATGACCATCGCCAGCCCCCGGCCCCGAAGCGCCTCCTCCAGTTGCCGCAGCGTCAGCGGCCCACCCCGACCGCGCTCCGCAAGCGCCCGCAGATCCTCGCTCAGCCGCGTCCCGCCGCGGTGCCCGTCCGGCGCCCCCGCTCCAGCAGCCCGGTCCACCATGTCCGCCATCCCCGGTTCACCCTCCGCCCAACGCGCCGCCGCCTCAATCGCCCGCCGGACGACCCCTGTCGCCCCGCGTCACGATCACCGAGGTCACGATAGACGTCGCCAGCACCGCCGCCACCACCGTCAGCGACAACTCGATCGGGATCTTGAATATATCCATGATGATCATCTTCACCCCGATGAACGTCAGGATGATCGACAGCCCCGCCTTCAGGAATATGAAACGGTGCATCGCCCCCGCCAGCATGAAGTACATCGACCGCAGACCCAGGATCGCGCACACGTTGCTCGTGTACACGATGAAGGGGTCGCGCGTGATGGCGAAGATCGCCGGGATCGAGTCCACCGCAAAGACCAGATCCGTGGTCTCCACCATGATCAGCACGATCGCGAGCGGCGTCAGGAAAACCCGACCCTCCCTGCGCACCGCGAAACGCCCCCCCTCGTACCGCTCCGTGACCGGCACGCACCGGCGGCACAGCCGTATGAGCGGATTGTGCTCCGGGTCGACCTCCTCCTCCTGCCGCTGCATGAACATCTTGATGCCGCTCACCACCAGGATCAGCCCGAACACGTACAGTATCCAGTGGAACTTCTCCACGAGGTACACGCCCACCCCGATCATCGTGCCGCGCATCACCAGCGCCCCCAGCACGCCCCAGAAAAGCACCCGGTGCTGCAGTTCTTTCGGCACTTTGAAAAAGGTCATGATCAGCACGAACACGAAGATGTTGTCCGCGCTCAGGCTATACTCCACCAGGTAGCCGGTCAGGAACTGCATCCCGGACTGCGGCCCACGCCAGTGCCACACGAACGCGCAGAAACTCAGCGAGAGCGCCACCCACAGCGCCGACCCCACCGCCGCCTCCCGGAACCCGATCTCGCGCACCCTCCGGTGCAAGACCAGCAGGTCAAACGCGAGCAGCGCGAGAATGCCCGAGTTGAAGGCTATCCAGAACGCGATCGGGGTCTCCATGGCTTATCTCGGGCAAACTGGGCCAATCCAAATCAGCGGGCCGCAGTTCAAGCAGCGGGACGCTTGCCAGACCCGAGGTACCAATTTGCCTGGTTTCTCCGATTCGGCAAGTCCCGGCGCTTTCTTCTGGGTTTGACCCAAAAACCGGGCTAGTGGAATAGGGCTGGACCCATGATCCAGGCCGCCCGATCCCCCCTGCGCGAGTCCATCCTGCGGCGCTACGTGAGCCACCTGTGCGCCACGCGCTTCTCGGGAATCTATGCCCTCGGAACCGCCCACATCCGCGCCCTGGACCCCTCCCGGCCCGTCATCTGCATCGCGAATCACACGAACTGGTGGGATGGTTTCATGACCTCCGCCGTCTCGGCCCGCATGCCGTCGCGGCACACCTTTTGCATGATGGAAGAGCGCCAGCTCCGCCACCACCGGTTCCTCCGCCACATGGGCGCCTTCTCCGTCGACCCCGGTTCGCCCGCATCCGCGGCCGCGTCGCTCAGGTACGCCATCCGCCTCCTCTCCGATCCCTCCTCCGCCCTCTGGATATTCCCGCAGGGCACCATCCAGTCACCCCACGCCCCCATCCGGCCCAGGCCCGGGGCGGCCTTCTTGGCCAGGAAAGTGCCCCGCGCACAGATCCTGCCCGTCATCTTCCGCTACGCCTTCTTCGACGAGGACAGGCCGCACGCGCTCATCGGCATCGGCGCCCCCTCGCCGGCTGGCCCGGGCACCGCCAACGACGATATCGCCGCGCGCCTCGATGCCACCCGCGAGATCATCGATCCTCTCGTGCTCGAGCGCGACCTCGCCCCTTTTGACGTGCTCCAGGCGCCCGGCCTGTCCCTGAACAAACGCTGGGAGTGGCTGAGGCGCGCCGCCACCGGCCAACTCCGCGAATTCACCCCCCGCAATGGCTGACGCGTGTTCCATCATCGCCAACGGCGCCGTGCTCTTCATGGCCGCGGGCCTCGCCATCCTCTCGGCCAACCTCGCCCTGAGCCTCCTGACATTCCGCCGCCCGGGGCACGCCACCTCAACCCCCTCCCCCTGCCGCGTATCGGTCCTCATCCCGGCCAGGAACGAGGAGTCCAACATCGGCCCCTGCCTCGAGTCGGCCGTCGCCCAGGCCCACGACCCACTTGAGATCTTGGTCCTCGACGATGAATCGACCGACCGCACCGCGGAGATCGTCTCCTCGTTCGCCGAGCGCGACGCCCGGGTCCGCCTGATCCGCGGCCAACCGCCCCCGCCCGGATGGATCGGAAAATGCTGGGCCGCCCACCAGCTGGGCCAGGCCGCCACCGGCGATTTGCTCCTGTTCACCGATGCCGATACCGCCCACCGGCGCGGCTCGGTCGCCGACGCCGTCGCGGCCATGGATGCCCACGGCGCAGACCTCCTGTCGCTCTGGCCCCGCCAGATCACCGTTTCCCTCGCGGAGAAACTCGTCATCCCCCTGGGCTACGCCCTCATCCTCATGCTCCGGCCACACTGGCTCGAGGGCCGCGCCAGGATCCCGGCCCTGGGTGCCGCCAACGGCCAGTTCATCATGTTCCGCCGCGCCGCCTACGAACGGATCGGGGGCCACGCCTCCGTCCGAGACCACATCGTCGAAGACGTCGCCCTCTCCCGGCGCGCCATCGCCGCCGGCCTCAGGCTCGTCAACCTCGACGGCCAGGACCAGCTCTCGTGCCGCATGTACCGCGGCCTCGCCCACCTCTGGGAGGGACTCTCAAAAAACCTCCGCGCCGCCTTCGACGACAAGCCATGGGCCTTCGTCGCTTTCGGCGCCCTCCAGTTCGCCTTCCTCCTCGCGCCCTTCATCGCCGTCCCCCTGCTGGCCGCCGCGCACCAGCCCCGCGCGCTCTGGGCATCCTGCGCGCTCTGCCTCTGGATCCTCCTGATGAGGCTCGGCCTCGCCGCCCGCTTCCGGGGACCCGTCCTCGGCGCCCTGCTCCACCCCCTCGGACAGGCGCTGGCGTTGGTCCTGGCCGTCAATTCGTGGGTCCTTTCCTCACGTGGCACCG
This sequence comes from Verrucomicrobiia bacterium, assembly GCA_020847615.1. Classification (GTDB taxonomy): domain Bacteria; phylum Verrucomicrobiota; class Verrucomicrobiia; order JADLBR01; family JADLBR01; genus JADLBR01. The sequence goes on along the minus strand of JADLBR010000282.1, from coordinate 4,507 downwards.
TCCGTTGGAAGGGCCGCTCCTATGCGCCCTCCCTCGCCAAGACCCTCCCGCCCAGCAACGACGACTAAAAATAATCACTTGTGGGGCGCCCCGGACGAAGTAGTCTAATACCCATGAAGGGTTGGCATTTCATCGCCGCGGGGGCCCTCCTGCTCGCAGGTTGCGCCGGCATCGACGTCCACAACGTGCGCACCGATCCCAATGCGGCCTTCGGCCCACCCGAGGCCTTCTACGTCCAAGACTTCTCCTACGACCGCGCCTTCAAAGGCCAGGCCGCCGAAACCACGGGCCGCGAGGATCACATCGCCAGCTTCCACAACCTCACCCGCAACCTCTCGGGGCGGCTGCGCACCGAACTCATGGACATCGCCCCGGTCTATGTCCTGAAACCCACGGACCCGCTGCCCGGCAGCGGCTACATCATCAAGGGCGACATCCGCGTCCTCGACGCGGGAACCCCCAGCGCCCGCTATTTCGCGGGCATGGGCGCCGGCCAGACCCGCTTCGTGGCCGATGTCCGCATGTTCCGCGGCAGCCCCGAGGCTCCCAAACCCCCTCCCGATGCCAAGGCGGCCAAACAGGCCGGAGCCGACCTCGCGGGCAAACCCGTCCTGACCTTCTCGGTCGCCGGTGGCAGCAAGATCAATTCCAGCCTGGCCGTCTGGGAGCACGGTTCCCAGGACGATGTCGAGGCCGCCGCCCGCAAGATCGCCTGGGAGATCCGCAGGCACCTGGGCTACGAGACCAACTGAGCCTGGAGCCACGCCAGCGCGGCATCCCGGTCGCGTAATTTCCCGTCGAGCTGCAGCTCGTACGCCTCGCGCAGCAGCGCCCCCACGCGCGGCCCGGCGGCCACGCCCCGATCCAGCACGTCCTTTCCCCTCAGGAATGGCTCCGGCCGCAGGACCTCGGCAGAAAATTCCGCGCGCCGCGCCACCAGAAACTCGTATATCGACATGTCCCCGTGCGAGGCGGCGCAATCGATCCGGTGCAGCTCCAGCTCATCGCCGAAGGTCTCCCTCGCCAGCAGCCGCTTCAGCCGAGAGGCCCGCATCTCCGGCGCGTCCTTGAAAGTCATGTGGTTGCCCACGCACTCGCAGATCGCGTCGATCTTCGCCTTGGAGAACCGCAGCCGGGCCAGCACGTCCCTCGCCATCCGTTCCCCGACCACCTCGTGCCCGTTGAAACGGATCCGACCGTCCCGGTCCACCGAACGGGTCGGGACCTTCCCGATGTCGTGCAGCAGCACGCTCCACGCCAGCACCTCGCCCGCGCTCCGCAGCAGCCCCAGCATCAGCCTCACGTGCGTGAACACGTCGCCCTCCGGATGGAACTGGGGGGGCTGGTCCACGCCCTTCTGCGCCGCCACCTCCGGCAACAGCACCGCGAGCAAACCGGACCCATCCATCAGGTCCAGCCCCCTCGCCGGATCCGGCCCCGTCAACCATCGGCTCAACTCGTCGCGAACCCGCTCCGCGCTGACCACCGAGATCTCGCCCGCCCGCTCGCAAAGCGCCCGCCACGTCTCTCCCTCAATCTCGAAACCCAGATTCGCCGCAAACCGCACCGCCCGCAGCAATCGCAGCCTGTCCTCCTCGAACCGCCGCCCCGGTTCGCCCACGGCCCGCAGCACGCGTGCCTCCAGATCCGACCTGCCACCCACGTAATCCCGGATCTCCCCGCTCACCGGATCCCAGAATAGCGCGTTGACCGTGAAATCCCGCCGCCTCGCGTCCTCCTCCGCATCCGTGAACGTCACCGACGATGGGTGCCGCCCGTCCAAATACGGACCGTCTCGCCGAAAGGTCGCCACCTCGACCGGCTGTCCCCCCTCCCGGACGATCACCACCCCGAAGCTCTTGCCCACCAGATCGCTCCGCCCGGGAAATAGCGACGCCACACGCTCCGGAAGCGCGTCCGTCGCCACGTCGTAATCATGTGGCTCCACCCCCCGCAGGTGGTCGCGCACGCAGCCCCCCGCAAAGAGGGCCTCGTGGCCCGCCGCACGCAGCTTGCGCACGATCCTCTCCGCCGCCGCCCTCATGCCGCGCCCGCCTCCCGCATCGCCCGCGCCGGAATCCTGTACAGGACGTAAACCACCCCCCCCACCAGTGCCATGCATGCCATCAGGCCCCAGACCGTGAACGACGTCGCCAGCGCCGCGTCGCGCCCCAGCCCCACGCTCCTAAAAAATAGGTCCAGCACCGCCTCCCGCACCCCAAATCCAGACACCGTGACCGGGATCGATGTCGCCGTGTTCACGATCGGCACCATCCCCGCCACGAATCCAAACCCGGCCCCCAGGTGCAGCGCGCGAACCACGCAGTACCACATCACCACGAATAGCCCGTGTATCAGGGCCGACATCGCCAGCGCCAGCCCCGTCGTCCTCCAATCTCGAAAATACGCCCCAAGCGCACAGCCCAGTTGCTCGCGCCTCTCCCGGAAAGGCAGGCGATCCATCACCGTCAGCCATCGCCTCCACGGCCCAGGCACCTCCAGCAAGACCGGCACCAGCCCGCCTCCCAGCAAGACCAGGATCGTCCACACCAGCGCCCGCGTCTCCCGATTCGCCGTGATCAGCGCCCAATTCATCGGCACCACCAGCAGCGCCACGATGCATAGCCCAAGCACCCCCAGCACCCGATCCGCAACGATGCTCAGCACCGCCTCCGCCTTGCGGTCGGGCTGGTGCCGGATCACGTACACCACCCGCGCCAGATCGCCCCCCACCACCCCGATCGAAAACACGATGAAAAAATTCCCGATCATCCCGATCGCGCACGCCTCCCACAGCGGCACCCTCAGCCCCCGCGCCCGCAGCAGCAGCCACCACCGCACCAACCCCAGCATCGTCGCCACCGCCATCAGGCAGCCCGCCAGGCCAATCCACCCCCCATCCATCCCGGCCCACTGCCGCACGATGTCCCCAAAATCAACCCCGCCCCTCCCAAACAGCCACCACAGCAAACCCGCGGAAACCCCCGCCTTCGCCAGCGCAGACGCCACCCCCCGCCACCGCTTCCCGCCCCCTTCACTCGCCGGCATGGTGCCCTCCCAACATCGCCGCCAGCCGTTCCCGGCTCGCCACGACATCCTCCGCCTCCACCTTCGGCGACATCTCCAGCACCAGGGGTATCCCCTCGGGCAGCAGCGGCAACAGCCTGCCCCACGCCACGCGCCCCTCCCCGATCGGCCTGTGATCCTTCACCGGCCCCGCATCGTGCACGTGTGCCCCGAGGATCCGCGAGCACCGCGACGATAGCGCCTCCCAGTGATCCCCGAACGTCAGCCCCTCCTTCCGCTGCATGTGCCCAAAATCATGCCAGTAGCCCAGATCCCCCTCCGGGTACCTCCCCAGCAACCCCTCCCACTCCGTCTCCAACGGCAACTCGAATATCGACGACCTGCACTCCGCCGCCAGCCGCACCCCACGCTCTTTCGCATACGGCACGATCTCCCCAAGGCACTCGTGCACCCCCGCCCACGCCTCCCCCACCACCAGCTCCCGGCGCCTCAGCGCCGCAAGTTTCGCCGCCACATGCCGCCGCCCGTATATGCCCCCGCGCTTCACCTCCTTCATCACCCGCCACTCCGCCTCTCCGCCACCCACGGACCCCAGATGCAACACCACCACCCCAGCCCCCACCTCCTTCGCGAAATCCACCGTCTCCCGCGTCATCCGCACCGCACGCCGCCTCGCCTGCCCGTCCCGCGCGCTGAACTCCAGGCAGTCCGGATCCGATCGCAATACCTCGATCGGCAGCGGACAGAAATTGTGCAGGCTCGTCACCCGCAACGTGCCCCGCCCCAGATACTTCAACACCCCCTCCACCAGCGTCTGCCGGATCCCGTGCCCAAGCTCCACCGCCCGGAATCCCAGCCCCTCTAACTCCGACAGCATCGCGCCCCCATCCGCGTGACGATCCGAATTCCAGCATGTCGAACAGGCTATCAACACGCCCCCAAATCTATCCCCTGCCCCTCCTTCACCCCACAAAAAAAAGCCGGGCCGTCTCCGGCCCGGCTCCTGCCCATAGGCAAAATCCTTATAGCGAAAAACTACCCCAGTAGTTCAAACGGGGCGTCTTCAGCTTCCGCCGACGACGCTCGCTCGGTTTTTCATAAGCCCGACGCGCGCGCACTTCTCGCAGCGTGCCCTCGCGGTCGAGTTTCTTCTTCAAACGCCGAAGCGCCTTCTCGACTGACTCGCCCTTTCGTAGTCTGACTTCCGTCACTATCGCTCACCTCGCTTCCAAAATCTCGTCTATCGACGACTGCACTCATATTCGACCCAAACCCCACCCCCTGTCAAAAACAAAGCCCAAAATTTTTCACCAGTTGTTCACAATTTTCTGCTAATTCGCTTTATTCAATACCTTATGCTTTCAGATGCCCTAGCCGACCGCGATTTCGAATCTTCGAACGAGATTCCATGCCCTAGGAGGCTCTCGGACTTTGTCCGGCAGCCTCCTCTGGCAAAACCGCCTCCTATTTGCGAGCAAAG
>JADLBR010000281.1 GCA_020847615.1 Verrucomicrobiia bacterium | reverse complement strand
GGGCTGGGCGCCTTTGATGCGTCCGTCCGTGCCGAGCTGAAGAAGATCCTGCCCGATGGCGCGCTCGAACCGGTGCCGCCGACCCATCCGATTTTCAGCAGTGTCTTCAAGGCGGCGCAGGTGAAGTACAACTCCGCGGTGCAGGGCCTGACCGAGCCGAAACTCGAGGGGATTTCGGTCGGCGGCGACCTGCGCGTGATCTACAGCCCTTTCGATCTCGAGGCGGGGTGGCAGGGGTGCGAGCACCCGATGGCCCGGGCGTATGCGCCGGAGTCGGCCATGCAGCTCGGCGTCAACCTCATCATGTATGCGATGACGCACTAGCCCGGACATTTCACAGCCTCGCGGGCTGTGAAGTGTCCGGGTTCTGGGAACACCGCGCGATAGCAACAGGTTGGGATGGAGACGCGCGCTCCCAAACACCATTTTTCGAAATCACAAGCTATTGGCCGCGTTTCCAGTGCCGAAAACCGATCGGGGACCCGTATTTCAGAGCGCGGTTTTCCTTTGAGCCTGCCGGACAAAGTCCGACAGCCTCCTAGCTCGAGAATTCCCGCATCGCATCCCGTAGCCGAACGCGCAAGCGTTTGGGCGCCAAAGCCTCACGGCTTCGGCTACATTTTCTACCCCGGCGGTGCCCCGTCTGCGGGGCATGGGATCTGGCTGAAAATTCCAGATGTAGCCACGGTCGCCAGACCGTGGAACCGCGGGCAGGTCGAAGGATCTCCGGCGGCAACCGGATGGGATCTCGCAAGAAAATCCGTGGAAACTGGGCGGCCCGGGGCTACAACTGGGGCCATGGCGAGTCTGTGTTTCATGTGGGGCGATCAGGAGCAAGCGGTGGCCCTGGGGTCGCGGACGACGATTGGGCGAGCGCAGGATAACGATGTTTGCCTGCCGGTCGAGACGGTGGCCGGCCACCATGCGGTGATCGCCGTGGAGAACGGGCGGCACGTGGTGAGGCGCGCGGGCGCCGACGCGCAGATCTTTTTTGCGGACCGGATGGTGGAGTCGCTGGGGCTGGAGGATGGGATGAGGTTCTGGCTCGGGGAGATGGAGTTCCGGTACGCCGGTGCGGGGGCGGCGGCACCGGCGCCGGCCGGGCAGGCGTCGGCGGACTGGGTGGCGGCGCTGGCGGGCGCGCGGGGCGCGATCCTGCGGCAGCTGGGGCGGGTCATCGTGGGCCAGGAGGCCGTCTTGAACCAGATGCTGGTGGCGCTTTTCGCGCGCGGGCACTGCCTGATCGTCGGGGTGCCCGGATTGGCGAAGACGCTGATGGTGAAATCGCTGGCGGGCGCGCTGGCGCTGCAATTCAAGCGCATCCAGTTCACGCCGGACCTGATGCCCTCGGACATCATCGGGACCGACGTGCTGCAGGAGGACCGGCAGACGGGGCAGCGAGGTTTCCGGTTCCACAAGGGCCCGATCTTCGCGAACGTGCTGCTGGCGGACGAGATCAACCGGACGCCCCCGAAGACGCAGGCGGCGCTGCTGGAGGCGATGCAGGAGCACAAGGTGACGGCCGCCGGCACGACGTACGATCTGCCGGAGCCATTCATGGTGCTGGCGACGCAGAACCCGATCGAGCAGGAGGGGACCTACCCGCTGCCGGAGGCGCAGCTGGACCGGTTCATGTTCTGCGTGCACATCTCCTATCCCCCGATGGAGGACGAGCACCGCGTGCTTCTGGAGACCACGCGGGACGCGGACACGCGGATCGAGCCGGTGCTGGACGGTGGTGCGATCATGCAATTGCAGCGCGTGGTCAGGCAGATACCGGTGAGCGAGCACGTGGCGCTGTACGCGACGCGGCTGATGGCGGCGACGCGGCCGGGGACGCCGGGGGCCCCCGAGCAGATCGGGCGGTGGGTGCGGTGGGGCGCGGGGACGCGCGCGGGGCAGTACCTGCTGCTGGCGGCGAAGGCGCACGTGCTGCTGAGCGGTCGGACGAGCGTGTCGTGCGCGGACGTGCGGGAATACGCGCTGCCGGTGCTGCGGCACAGGATATTCACGAATTTCGCGGCGGCCAGCGAGGGGGTGAGCACCGATGACATCGTGCGGCGGGTGATCGAGGAGGTGCCGGAGCCGAAGTATTGATGAAAGGCGCGGTTGCATTCAAGTATCTGCCGCCGGCGCTGGCGGATCGGCTGGGGGGACTGGGGATATCGGTGAAGCGGCCGGTGGTGGGGGCGCAGCAGGGTTTCCACCGCTCGCCGAACCACGGGGCGTCGGTCGAGTTCGCGGAGTACCGGGAGTACCGGCCCGGCGATCCGCCGAACCAGATCGACTGGGCGGTGTACGGGCGGACGGACCGGCACATGATCCGGCGGTTCCAGGAGGAGACGAACCTTCGCGGGCACGTGCTGCTGGACACGTCCGAGAGCCTGGCATTCAAGGGCGCGGGTCCGATGGCGAAGATGGAGTACGCGTGCTATCTGGCGGCGTCGATGCTGTACATCCTCGTCAGGCAGGGCGACACGGCGGGGCTCATGACATTTGACGGGGCGGTGCGGGAGGGGTTTGCGCCGGCGGGGAGTTTCGAGGGGCTGCGGCCGATGCTGATGCACCTGGAGGGTGTGGAGGCCTCGGGGCGCAGCGACATCGAGGCGGCGCTCCACGAGGCGGCGGGCCGCCTCAAGTCGCGGAGCCTGGTGATCGTGATATCGGATCTCCTGCAGCCTGCGGAGGGCATCCTGAGGGGCCTGCGGCACCTGGAGCACGACGGCCACGACGTGACGGTGATGCACGTGCTGGATCCGGGCGAGCTGGAGCTGGGGCTCGAGGGCCTTGCGGAGCTGGACGAGCTGGAGACCGGGCGGCGGCTGCTGGTGGATGCGGAGGCGATGCGGGAGTCGTACCGGCGGGCGGTGGACCGCCATTTGGACAGGGTGCGACTGGGCTGCACGCAGAGCATGGTGGAGTACCTGCTGGTGACCACGCGGACGCCGGTCGAGGAGGCGGTGCACCTCAGGGCGAGGCGGGCGTGATGCAGTGGTTGATCACGAATCCGTTTTTCGCGGCGCTGCTGCCGGCGGCGGCGCTGCCGGTGCTATTCCACTTCCTCTTAAAATTCAGGACGCGGCGGTCGGTATTCTCCACGCTGATGTTTTTTGACGAGATCGACCCGCGGCTCAGCGCGCGGCGGAGGATCCACGAGTGGCTGGTGCTCTTGCTGAGGTGCCTGTGCATCGCGCTCTTGCTGGGGGCGCTGTCGCGGCCTGTGTGGATGGGGGGGCACGGCGGTGGGAGGACGGCGGCGGTGGTGGTGGTGGACAACTCGGGATCGATGTCGGGGGCGTTTGAGGAAGGGGTGACGAGGCTGCGGGCCGCGACGGACGCCGCGCGTGGGGTGGTGGGGCGGCTGGGGGGCGAGGACATGACGGGGGTGGTCCTGGGGGTGGATGATCCGACGGTGTCGCTGCCCGCGGAGCTGGTCGCCGACAGGGGGCTGATCCGTTCCGGGCTGGATCGCGTGGTGGAGACGGAGGGTGGCGTGGATGTGGCCTTCGCGCTGCGCCGGGCGTTTGGGATGCTCGAGTCGGCGAGCGCGGCGGCGAGGGAGGTGCATATATTCAGCGATCTGCAGGAGGCGGAGTGGGGCGGGGAGGTGGCGGGGCTGCCCGGGGCACCCGCGGGCACGACGATTTTCGTGCATCGGATTCCGGCGGCGGGCGCGAAGAAGGGGAACCTGTCGTTGGCGGGATTTGGGATGCCGGCGGGGCGGGTATTGGCGGGGCGGAAGGTGGCGATCCGGGCTCGGGTTACGAATCCTGGGCCATCGGAGGCCACCGGTGTGTTGCACTGGATGGATGACTCCGGGGCGCGGGGGACGGAGGCGGTCTCAGTGGCGGGCGGGGCGGAGAAGTCGGTGCCGATGGTGGTGCAGGCGGGCGGGGCGGGGGCACACTGGGCCTACGCGTGGCTGCAGGACGATGGTTTTGTGGGCGACAACCGCGGCGGGATCGGTTTCGAGTGTTCGGAGAAGGTGGCCGCGGTGCTGGTCGGGAAGGCGGGCGAGTTTGGGCTTTTGCCGCTGGCGCTGTCACCGGTGGGGGGCGGGCAGTTGTCGGGCATACAAGTGGAGCATGTCTCAGGGGAGCAATTGGCGGGGCGACTGGGGGCGTCGAGGCCGGCGTTGGTGGTGATCGCCGCGGGCGCGATCGGAGGGCAGGCGGGGTTACTGGAGCCATACGTGCGGGACGGTGGGAACCTGCTGGTGGTCCCGGGGTCCGGGGAGGGCGAGGCGCCGCCGCCTTGGTTGGGGGCGAGGCTGCTTCCGGCAGAGGAGACCTCGGAAGGCGTGGGCGTCGCGGTCTTTCGCGCCGAGGCGGACTTGCTGGTGGACTTGCGGGGGGGTGATGGGGCGGTGCTGTCGGGGGTCAAGGCCTTTCGGTTTCACCCGCTGGAGGCGGCGGCGGATGGGGAGGCCGTCCTCGGTCTCGAGGATGGCAGGGCGCTGCTCGTGGCCCATAAGGAAGGCGGGGGCTGGGTGTTCACGAGCGGCGTGGCGTTTGATCCGGCGTGGAGCACCCTGCCGCTCAAGGCGGCGTTTTTGGCCATCGCGCAACGGATGGCGCTGTCGGCCGAGACGGGAGGGGCGGCGATGTCGGGCATTGTGGCGGGCGAGCGGCCGAGGCACCCGTTTGAGGGCGAGAGGGCGGTGGTCGTGAGATCGGTGGCGGGGAGCGCGCTGGAATGGAAGGGCGAGGGGGCCGTGGTGCCGCCGTTTCCTAGGGCGGGGGTTTTCTCGATCAAGTGCGGCGACGAGGGTGTGGTCGTGGGGGTGAGGGCGTCGGAGCGCGAGGGCCTGGCGAGGTACGTGATGGGAGAGCGGGTTCCGGCGCTTGGGGGGCTGCCGCACAAGATGCGGGAGTTGAAGGACGTGCATTCGTTTGTGAAGTCGCTTGCGGAAGAGCGCCGTGGCCTGGATCTCTTTCCCCATCTGGTGGTGCTGGCGCTGCTGTGTTTGCTGGGCGAGACGTGGCTGGCGAACACGCGATGGCGGGCGCCGACGGGCTCGGGCGCGCGCGATCGGGCGCCGAACGCGGCGGGGGCGGCATGATCCCGGGCGAGTCGATCCAGTGGCGCGGACAGGTTGACCCGCTGCTCTGCGGGTTGCTGGTGCTGGGGGTTGGGCTGGGCCTGTGGTGGGGATACAGGCTGCTGGCGGGGCGAACGCGGCACCCGTGGCGATTGATCTGGCCGAAGGTGGCCGTGACGCTGCTGCTGGTGCTGGCGCTATTTGAGCCGGTGTGGAACGTGCGGGAGACGGCCGGCGTGCGGGGCGCGCTGATGGTGCTCGTGGACACATCGGCGTCGATGGGTGTGGCCGATGATGGGGGGGCGCCCCGGCTGGATCGGGCGAGGCGGATCGCGGAAGGGTTGCGGGGATCGCTGCCCGAAGGGCTGGCGATGGATGTCAGGGAGTTCGACATCGGCGTGCGGAAATCCGGCGAGCCGGTGGCGGCGGCACTGGCGGGGGGAACGGACATCGGCGGTTGCCTGGCGGTGCTGGAACAGAAGGGCGAGCTTTCATCGGCCGCGGGTGTGGTCCTGCTCACCGATGGCGGGGACGAGGCGCTGGACGAGGTGCGGGCGCCCCCGGTGCCGGTCCACGTGGTGGGGATCGGCAGTTCCCCCGAAGGGTGGAACGATGTGGCCATCGACCAGCTTCAGGCCCCGGCCACGGTAGAGGTGGGCGCGGGTTTCGATGTGGAGGTGGGTCTTTCGGCGCGCGCCCGCGATGCGGGTTTCGCGGCGGGGCTATCGTCGGCCGAGGTGAGGATCGAGGCGGAGGGCGTGGCGGAGCCCGTGGGTTCGCAGCGGGTGGATCTCTCGCGGAAGCGCGCGCGGGTGCGGTTTCGGATCGAGGAACAGGAGGCGGGCCTGCGGCGATTCCGGGCCGTGGTGATGCCGTTGGGTGGGGAACTGTCCGGGTTGAACAACGCGCGGCCTTTTGCGGTCAACGTGCAGAAGCGCTCGCTGCGGGTGCTGTATTTCACGCGGGAGCTGGGGGTTGAGTTCAAGGCGCTGCGCGCGGAGCTGGGCCGGGATCCCGGGATCGCGTTCACGGCGCTGTTTCGCACGGTCAGCGAGCGATTCACGATACAGGGAGACCGATTTCTTGGCGACGAGGTACTGGCGGCCGGGTTCCCCCGGAAGAGCGAGGATCTGGCGCTATTCGACTGCGTGCTGATAGGGTCATTCGAGGCGGGCGATTGGCGGGAAGACCAGATGAGGGCGCTGCTGGGTTTCGTGGAGGGCGGTGGCGGGGTGGCCTTTCTCGGTGGCGAAAAGTCATTTGCGGGCGGTGGCTATGACAAGACGCCGATGGCGCCGCTGTTCCCGTGGCGGATCGAGGAGGGAGAGCCGAGCTTGCTGGCGGGGGCGTTCCCGGTCTCGATCGCGGCGGTGGGATCGGGGCATCCCGTGGTGGCGGGTCTCGATCGGGCGTTTTCAGGGGGCCCGGGCCTGGCCAGCGTGAACCTGCCCGGGCCGCTGCGCCCGGGCGCGCTGGCGCTCGTGGAGGCGCAGGCGCGGGACCGGACGGTGGCGGTGGTTGCGGTGCAATCCTATGGGAGGGGCCGGGTCCTGGGCGTCGCGAGCAACACGCAGTGGCAATGGGCGCGTGCCGGCGAGGTGATGCGACTGGGGTACGGGGTGTTCTGGAGGCAGGCGGTGCGCTTTCTGTCGGGCAAGGAGGAGGGTGGACGGGTGTTGAGCGTGAGCTGGGACAAGGAGAGGTATCGTCCTGGCGAGACCGCGGTCGCGACCCTGCGGCTCGGGGCGGATCGCGACGCCGAGGCCGTCCGGCTGGCGCCGTCGCTCGTGCTCGGGGGCGAGAGTCGCCCGGTGAGTCTGGAGGCCGCGGGTTCCGACCGGCGGGCATCGGCGGTGCAGATGCGTTTTGGCGAGCGCGGGACGTACGATTTCAGGGTGTCGGTTTACGAGGGCGAGCAACTCCTCGAGGTGTACGAGCGTGAGATTCCGGTGGAGTCGCACTTGCCCGAGGGCAGTCGTCTGGAGGTCGACGGGGGGGGGCTGGCGCGCTTGGCCGAACGGAGCGGGGGCACCTACGTGGCCGAGGCGGAGGCCGTTGGCCTGGGCAAGGAGTTTGCGGCGAGGCTGGGGGTGAAGACCGTGGTGAAGGAACTGCCGCTCGCGCAGGCGGGGCCGTATTTCGTGGTGCTGGTGCTGGCGCTGCTTGCGCTAGAATGGTGGCTGCGGCGGCGCTCGAATCTCGTTTAGTCGGAAAGACAAGGCATTTGAAACTTATGGATGATCGCGACAGCGTGCGTGGCGGGGTCCGTGCGGGGGGCTCGGTCACGCGGCTGGTCGGCCGCGCGCGCCGCCGGATGCGGGTTGCGGCGACGCTGGCGGCGGCATGCCGGTGGGTCGTGATGGGGTTGGGGGTATGGCTGGGGTTATTTGCGTTGGACAACCTGCTGGCATTGCCCGCCGGGCTTCGATTGCCGTTGGCGCTGGCCGGGGGTGCCCTGCTCGTGGGGGTGCTGGTGAGGCAGGTCGTGCTGCCGGCGCTGAAGGGTCTGCGGCCGGAGCGGGTGGCCGTGCTGCTGGAGGCGCGGTACGGGATCCGGGACAACCTTCTGATCAACGCATATCAGTTCGAGCGCCGAAATTTCGGCGAGTCAGAGGGAATTTTTGCCGATGACACGGTGGCGAGGTGCGAGGCGGCGGTGGGCGGGTTGAACATGGCCGAGCTCTGGGATGTGCGGCGGCGATGGCCGTGGGCGGTCGGCGCGGTGATCGTCCTGACCGCCTGGGCGGGCTACGCGTGGCTGTGTCCCGGGTTTGTCGTGAACGCCGGGCAGCGGTTTGCGATGCCGCTGGCGGAGATTCCGCCCCCCGGCGCACCGGTGATCGTGGTGAAGCCGTCCGGGCGCGTGGCGATCGCGGAGGGGGATTCGATTGAAGTGAAGGCCGAGGTCATCGACAGGCGGCCTGTCGGGGCGAGTCGGGACGAGGCGCCGACCATCGTGTGGATCGAGAATGCGGCATCGGTGCCGGCCGTCAGGGGGCAGGGCGAGGAGGCGGCGATGGTTTCCGCGAAAGGGCGGGGGGGCGTGTGGTCGCACAGCTTTGTGGGGATCCGGAGGCCATTCGCGTTTCGCGTATTCGGGGCGGGGACGCAATCGGCGGTGGTTTCGGTGCAGGTGCACCCGCTCCCGAAGATAGCGGCGTCGCTATTTCGGGTTGTGCCTCCCGAGTACACGGGCCTGGAACCGGTCGTTTCGGCGGGACCGCCCTCGTCGGTTGCGGCGCTGGCCGGGTCGAGGCTCGAGGTGGAGTTGGCGGTGGAACCGGCGCCGGGTGGGGTTCGGTGGAGGGATCCATCGGGGATGGTGGATATGGCGTTGCGGGACGGCAAGTGGCGCGCGGGGCGCGTCGTGGGGGGGGCGGCCCAATACGAGGTGGAGGCGCGGGTTGCGGGCCTGAATCGGGATGTGTTGATCGCGAGATCGCAGATGCAGGTGTCACCCGATGCGCCGCCGGAGGTCGATTTCGTCGGGAAAGACCGCAACCGTTTCGCGTTTCCCGGGACGGTGGTTCCCCTGCCGGTGAGGGCGCGCGACGACCTGGGGCTGAAGGCGGTGTGGATCACGGCGCGGGCGACCGAGGGGGAGGGATCCTCGCGGACCGAGGTCAGGCGATGGGGTTATCTGGGTCCACCCGGGCGACGGGGCGAGGTGACTGAAAATGGGGGGCTCGCGATCGACCCGTCGCGATTCCGGGTCGGTGAGGCGTATCTCGTGGAGGCGTGGGCGGCGGACTTCAACCCGTCGGGCAAGCCGGTCTCGTCGCGACCGATCCTGGTGCGGGTCCGCTCGCCCATGGAGAGCGACCTGGAGCGCCGCGATCCGCTGGTGAAGGCCTTCGAGCGGCTCAAGCAGGCGGTGGCCGCGCAGGAGCGGGCGATCGGGCTGGCGGGCAACCTGCGGGGCCATCTGGAGGAAGCCGTGGCGAAGCAGGATCTGCACGAGCATCGCCGCGCCATCGGGGAGGCGCAGGGCGCAGGATTGCAGGCGGGCGCGGAGGCGCTGGACGGGTTCCGGTCGAGCGAGGAGGGCAGGGGCTATGCGGGCGCGCTGGCACCCCTGATCGAGGGGGAGATTCCCTGGGCGGTGGGCGACATCGAGCGCCTGAATCTGGCGGAGGTCCGGGAGGCGCCGGAGGTCGTGGGGGCCATACTCAGGCGCCAGACCCATGTCCGGGATGAGATGATGGCGCTGCTTGGGAGGATCGCCGAGGACCGCAAGTCAAAGGGTGCCGACGCGAAGGCGAGGGAGGGGGAGAAACGCAGCCGGGAGGAAGTCGCGCGAGATCTCAAGGCGGAGCTGGACACATTTCTCCGGGAACAGGCGAAGGTCGTGGAGCGGGGCAAGGACTTTGCCGGTAAAGCGGCGGAGGCGCTGGGGCAAGGCGAGCGCGAGGCGGTGGGCGAACTGGCGCGGAAAGAGGCGGGCCTGGCCGGGGACATCAAGAAGAAGGCAACGGAGCTGGCGGGCCAGGGGGATCCGTCGGACGAATCGGTTCGGGCGGAGCTCGAGAGGGTGGCGGAGGACGCGAGGGCGGCATCGGATGCGCTCTACAAGAAGGATGCCGCCCAAGCGCTGCCGCCGGCGCAGTCGAGCCTTGAGGCGGCCGCCAGGCTGGCGCAGGCATTGGAGAAGCAATTGGCCGGGGACGAGGGGACCGAAAAGCAGGAAGGGAAATCTCCTGGCGCGCCCGCGCCGGTCGAGCCTCTGGCGGCGGAGATGGAGGACGCGGTGCGCGGGTTGCTCGGCGAGCAGGCGGCGATGAGCGGGGAGATCGAAAAGGTGGCGCGGAAACTGGTTGACTCGTCCGCGCGGCGCGGGGAGCCGAAGGGCGCGGGGGCGGGCACCGATGAGAAGGTGGACGACCGGCCCTTGCCCGGCGATATGGAGGTGGGGGGGAGCGCGGTCGCAGGGCCGGCGGGCCGCAGCGCTGGGAAGATGACGGGACAGAGCGCGGAGGGCGTTGGTCCGGGGACTTCGGCCCCGCGGATCTCGATGACACCCTTCGAGGATGGGAAAGTGAAGGACGGCGAGGCGAAAGATGCCGGGGGTGGGACGGGAGGTGGGAAACTGGCGGGTTTCTCTGGGGTCGGTCTGAGGGGACAGCCTCCGCCGCCCGCGCCGGACAGCGACGCCCCCCGGCTCGCCGAACAGCAGGGCGGGATCCGCCAGCGGGCGGAGCAGTTGGCCATGCGGCTCAGGGCGCAGCGGGTGGCCACGGGCGATCTGGAGAATTCCGTGGCCGCGATGCGCCAGGTGGAAAGGGACCTGCTGGCGGGCGATGGCTTCGGGGTGCAGAGCGCGTATAGCCAGGCGCTGGACGCCCTGGGGCAGTCGCGCGAGACGATGCGGGCGATGGCCGGGGTGCTGCGCGAGCGGACGCAGATGTCGCCGAGGGTGCGCGACGAGATCACGTCCGGGTTGCGCGATGGCGTGCCGCGGGGCTACGACGAGATGAGCTCGGCGTATTTCCGCGCACTGGCGGAGGGCGAGACGGGGGGGGCGCCGGAAGGCGCGGCACCGGGCGCGGGAGGGGATCGCTAGCCCGGACATTTCACAGCCTTGCGGGCTGTGAAGTGTCCGGGCTCTGGGAAAACCGCGCGATAGCAACAGGTTGGGATGGAGACGCGCGCTCCCAAGCACCATTTTCGGAAATCACAAACTGTGGGCCGCGTTTCCAGAGCCGAAAACCGATCGGGGACCCGTATTTCAGAGCGCGGTTTTCCTTTGAGCCTGCGTATTTCGCGCATGCGCGTGAAATATGCAGGCTAGTCCGATAATTGCCGCATCGCTTCCCGCAGACGAACGCGCGAGCGTTTGGCCGCCAAAGCCTCACGGCTTCGGCCACGTTTTCCCAAGCCGGTGGTCCGGCGGCTGCCGGATGGCGTCTAGCCGCCTCAAGGCGGCACGACGAACCCAAGACATCCGGGATGTTCGTAGTGGTGCCTTTAGGCACTCCGCGACCCACCAGAAGTTTCCACATGAATGATGCGGCGCGTCCCCGCGCCGGCGGCCGGGCTAGTCCGATAACCGGATATCGTTGAAATCGGCCTCGTGGTGATGCTCTGTGCCGTGCGCGCAGATGGCGGGGCCGATGAGGACCTCTTGCGGCAGTCCGATCTCGATCTTGTCGCGCTGCCGCCAGGGGCCGGCGGGCCCGTCGGTGGAGTCGAAGGCGATGACCGTGCCGCCCGCCCGCACGAGTTTGAGCCATACCGGGGGACGACGTTTTTCGACTTGGGGTTGGTCCCCCTTGTAGATTGGCTCCGTGATGTCGTTTGCCACGAGGCGCCGCTGGAGCCGGGTGCCCGACTCGGGGGCGACCATGAGGAACGCGTTGATGGCGCCGGGATCCAGCGATGCGCGCAGCATGATGCCGGCCTTGTTCCACTGCTCGTGACCTCCGCGCGGGGGCTCCACCTTCGCGATCATCTCGAGGTCGCCGGAGGCGCGCTTGAATATGAAGCAGCAGCTGTCGGCGTTGCCCCAGATGTCTTTGCCCTCGTGCCAGAGGCTGGTGGCTTCAGGCGAGACCGCGATGGTGCCCCCGCGATTCTTTGGTTCGCCGATCTGGGCGCTGCGCCAGCCGTGCCCGATGTCGATGGTCGCGTCGTCGTCGGCCTGGGCTGGGGTGGCGGGGGGCGTGATCGGCGCGGAGGGGGCGGCGTTCGCGTGGGCACGGGCGGCGCTATCGACGTCCAGGACGTCCCTCTCCTTGGAGCGGAGGGTGGCGAGCGTGGCGAGGCTGATGCCGACGACGGCCATGGCGGCCACCCCGGCGGCCCAGCGGAGTCTCGAGGATGATTTGGCCCGCCCGGCCTCGAGCGAAAGGTCCTGCCGGTCGGGTGAGGAGGGGGCGAGGGCGACGAGTTTCTTGGCCGATTCGATCGCCTCGATGAGTTCGAAGTAGGAGGCGAAGCGATTTCCCGGTTCGCGCTGGACGCACCGGTTGATGATCCACGCGGTCTCGTCATGGAGGTGCGGCGCGAAGGCCTTGACGGAAACCTTCTGTGCCTTGAGGTGTTTCCAGGCCATCAGGGAGGCGCTGGAGGCCTTGAAGAGGGGGCGGCCCGCGGCGGCGTGGAAGATGGTGGCGCCAAGGCTGTAAATGTCGCTGCGGAAGTCCTCCGGCTCGCCCTCGAGGCGCTCGGGCGCGATGTAGTAGGGGGAGCCCCAGACCAGCCCGCGCTGGCGGCGGGTCTCATCGACGGACAGGGACAGGCCGAAGTCGACGAGTTTGGCGCGGTCGAACGAATCGAAGAGGATGTTGCCGGGTTTCACGTCACGGTGGAGGAGGCCCTTGGCGCTGGCGGCCTGGAGGCCGCGGGCGACGTCCAGGGCGATGCGCAGGAGATCCGGTTCCGGGACCGAGCCGCTGGCCATGCGGCTCTGGAGGGTGCCGTGATCCAGGAACTCCATGGCGAGATAGAAGATGCCCTCGCACTGGGAGAACTCGTAGATCTGGACGACATTCGGGTGGCTGATGCTGGCGGCGATCTGGGCCTCGCGCGCGAAATCCGCGACAAAGTTCTGGTCGGCGAAGATCTCGTCGCGGAGCAACTTGACGCACGCGGTGCGCCCCGTGAAAGAATCGATGGCCTCGTGAACGGTGCCAAGGCCGCCGGACGCGATCTCGCGCACGATCTGGTAATGGCCGAAAAACTGTTCTGGGATCGCCGGGATCGAGCAGGCGGGGCACATCATGCCGGGGCCCCACGAGGCGGCGTCCGTGACCCAGGAGTGGCGACATGCGATGCAGCGGGCGAAACGCGCGTCGTGGGTCGCGGGGGGGTTTTCCATCGGGGTGGCTGGAATCATGCTCCCCGCCGCCGCCAGAAATCAAGGCGGGATTGACGCATCATCCGACGCCCGGAGGTTGAGGCGAACGCCCTGCGGCGTGATCCCGTGTCACCCGCTTAGGCCGAAGCCCGGTACGGGATCGGCGGCGCGGAAGCGCTCGAGGACCTGTTGGGCGGGTAGCTTGGTGAGGTCGGCGGCGAGATTCTTGTGCAGGCGCTGGCGGTGGGTGGGCGGGAGGGCCTCGACGATGCGGTGGTTGATGGTGCCCGGGGCGGCCAGGTACCATGCGTCCGGGCGAGACTGTTCGAGCAGGGCGCTGAGCTGCTCGATCTGAAGTGAGATCAGGCGGCGCTCGGCCTCCATGCGGCCATTGTGGTCCTCGCCCTGCGACATGGCGCCGCCGCGGGCGCCGTGCCCCGAGGGGAAGCGGCCTGCCTGGTCGGTGACCCTCTCGCCGAAGCGCGTGTGGGCCTCGACGTTGTCATGGCGGTGGACGGCCTCGAGTCGGTCGCTGCCGCCGATCTCATCCCGGATGAGCCTGTAGCCGTACAGGCAGCCCAGATCCATCAATACGATTAGTTTTTTCATGGTGGTTGGATTTCCCCGGAGGATGGGGTTGATTGACACACCCCAATTTAGTCCCGGCGGGGAGGGTTGTCCAATGGCAAGCTGCGGGTAAAATCTTAGCGTTGAAATCGGTTGCAATTCTCTCGTGCGGCTGTAGGGACATCGCGGGCGATGGACATGGAACAGTTTGAAAAAGCGATGGGAGTGTGGCGTTTCATGGCGATGTGCGCACTCGGGGCATGGCCCGCGGCGGCGCCCGCGTTCTTTGGCGGTGGATCCGGGGGGGCTTCGGCGGCATCCAAGGTGGACACGGTGGTGGTGAGCCTGGCGGATCAGGCGTTTGCGGCATTTTCCAACGGGGAGAGGGTGCTGCGCGGGCCGATCTCGAGTGGGATGAAGGGCTACGAGACGAGCACGGGGAGCTTCCGGGTGACGAACAAGCACCAGCACTGGGTGTCGACGATCTACGGGGTGCCGATGCCCCACTTTCTTCGATTGAACCACGGCTCGATGGGCCTGCACGGGGGATATCTTCCTGGATTTGCGGCCTCGCATGGCTGCGTCCGCCTGGTGTTTTCCGACGCGGAGAAGTTGTTCGCCGTGGCGCCCGTGGGCACGAGGGTGGTGATCACGGGCGAGAGCACCGACGACACCCGGGGGGTGAAGCAGCCGCCCTCGGGGCCGATCTACTATCGGGTGGTGGGGGGCAAGAAGGTCGTGCTGTCCGAGTCCGAGGTCAGGCGCAAGAGGCAGATTAAGGACGGGGACATGAGTTGGATCAGCACCAAGGTGAGGTGATGGGGCGCTGGTTTCGGCCGGCCTGGCTGAAGTCGCTGGCCCCGTGGTTTCTGCCCCTGTGGTGTTTCCCGGTGCTTTTGGCGGTCGCCTCGCTGGGCGGGGCGGAGGTCATGGTGGTGGGCTGGTTCGTGTGCCTGTGGGGGGCGGGTGCCATTGTCTGGGGGTTGATCGGGGTCATTCGGGGCGAGGTGCCGTTGGGCGACGCGCTGCTGGGCGGCCTTGTGCCGACGCTGGTGATCGCGGCGGGGACGTTCGGGCTGCTGGATTTGGCGCGGCGGGCGTTTGGGGGATAGATGCCTTCGGGCAATCGCCGGGGCGCCGGTCGATGAAGGCGTAGCCGATCGCATCGGGCGGTTGGGGGCCCAACGCTGGCGCGTGTTTTCTCCGACAACGATCGTCCCGGATCCCAGCGTTACTGCGCGAGGATCGGATCCTCGAGCTGGGCGCGGTGCCTATGTCTGCTGCTTGGCGAGGAGTTGCTCGACGAAGGCGGTCGAGTAGCGACCGCGCCGAAAATCTGGGTCGCCCATGATGAGGGCGGCGAAGGGGGCGGTGGTCTTGACGCCCTCGATGTGGAAATCGGCGAGGGCGCGGGATAGGCGGGCGACGGCCTCGGTGCGGTCGTTACCGGTGGCGATGATCTTGGCGATCATCGAATCGAAGAGGGGGGGGATCGTGTAGCCGCCGTAGGCGTGGGTGTCGGTGCGGATGCCGGGCCCGCCGGGGAGGTAGAGCAGATCGATGCGTCCGGGGGAGGGGCGGAAGCCGTTGAATGGGTCCTCGGCGTTGATCCGTGCCTCGATGGCGTGGCGTTGGGGCGTGGCTTCGGCGACGCGGTGCGAGATGGGTTCGCCCGCGGCGATCCGGATCTGCTCGGCGACGAGGTCGATGCCATAGACCTCTTCGGTGACCCCGTGCTCGACCTGGATCCGGGTATTCATCTCCATGAAGTAGAAGGCCCCGGAGGCATCGACGAGGAACTCGATGGTGCCGGCGTTCTCGTAGGCGACCTCGTGGCAGAGCTTGATCGCGGCCCGGCCCATGCGCTTGCGCAGGTCGTCGTCGACGGCGGGGGAGGGGCACTCCTCGATGAGTTTCTGGTTGCGCCGCTGGATGGAGCAATCGCGCTCGCCGAGGCTGACGACCCGTCCGGAGCGATCGGCGAGGACCTGGATCTCGATGTGGCGCGGGTTCTCGATGAGCTTTTCGATGTATACGTCGCCGGAGCCGAAGGCCTTTTCGGCCTCGGTGCGGGCGGCGTGGAAGCCCTTGGCGAGGCTGACGTCGTTGTGGGCGGGGCGCATGCCTCGGCCGCCGCCGCCGGCCGAGGCCTTGACCATCACGGGGTAGCCGAGGCGGGCGGCGACGCGCATGGCCTCCTGCTCGGAGGTGACGATGCCGTCGCTGCCGGGCGTGACGGGGACACCCGCGCGGCGGGCGGCTTCCCGGGCGGAGTTCTTGTCGCCCATGGCGCGGATCGCGGTGCCGTGCGGGCCGATGAAGCGGATGTTGCAGCTCTCGCAGACATCGGCGAAGTGTGCGTTCTCGGAGAGGAAGCCGTAGCCGGGGTGGATGGCATCGACGTCGCCGATCTCGGCGGCCGCGATGATGCGCTCGATGCGGAGGTAGCTCTCGCGGGCGGGGCCGCGCCCGATGCAGACGGCTTCGTCGGCGAGCTGGACATGGATGCTGTCGGCATCCTCCTCGGAGTAGATCGCGAGCGTGCGGATCCCGAGGTCGCGGCAGGCGCGGATGACGCGGACGGCGATCTCGCCCCGGTTGGCAATGAGGATCTTGTCGAACATGGTCGCGGGTGCGCTGTCGTCAGGGCGATCGGGTCGCCGGTCAGTTGGGCCGGATCCTGAAGAGCGGTTTGCCAAAGTCGACGGGCCGACCATTCTCGGCGAGGACCTCGGTGATGATGCCGGTGGCCTCGGCCTTGATCTCGTTCATGACCTTCATGGCCTCGATAATGCAGACGACGGTGTCTGCGGTGACCTGTTGGCCGACCTCCGTGTAGGGCGGGGCGTCGGGTGAGGGGGCGCGGTAAAACGTGCCGACCATGGGGGAGAGGATGTCGCGGGTGTCGGATGGGTTGGCCGGAGGGGGCGGCGGGGACCCGTGGCTGGCGGCGACTGCCGGGGCGGGGGTGACGGCGAGCACGGGGCGGTCGGAGTCCCGGCGGATGCGGATCCGGAAGCCCTCGCGCTCCAGGTCGAACTCGGCGAGGCCATTTTTGGCCATCATCTCGATGATGTTCTCGATCTCTTTCAGTTCCATGGAGAAACGCAACAATGAAGGCTTCTTCTGTGCGGTCAAGGAGGACTTATCGGGCAGGGAGGGCGCGGCTGCCGATATCGGAGCGGTAGTGGATGCCGGGGAAATGAATGTTCGCGATGGCGGCGTAGGCGGTGTCGCGGGCGGCGCGGAGGGTCTGGCCGGTGGCGGAGACCGCGAGGACGCGTCCTCCGGCGGTGAGGGTGGTGTCGCCGTCCCTGCGGGTGCCGGCGTGGAAGATGGCGACATCGGGGCCGAGATTGGCATCGAGGCCGGCGATGGGTTGGCCCGTGGGGTAATCGCCTGGGTAGCCGGGCGCGGCCGCGACGATGCAGAGGGCGGAGCGCGGGGAGAGTGCGAAGGCGGAACGGTCGAGATGGCCATCGGCGCAGGCGGACAGGAGCGCGGCCAGGTCGCCGTCGATGCGGGGCATGAGGACCTGCGTCTCGGGATCGCCGAAGCGGCAATTGAACTCGAGGACCTTGGGGCCGTGGCGGCCGATCATGAGCCCGATGTAGAGGACGCCGCGGTAGTCGATGCCGAGGGTGGGGAGGCCGTCGAGCAGGGGCCGCACGATGCGGTTTTCGGCGTCGGCGAGCGCGGGGCCCTCGAGGATGGGGGCGGGGGAGTAGGCGCCCATGCCGCCGGTGTTTGGGCCGGTGTCGCCATCGCCGACGCGCTTGTGGTCTTGGGAGGTGGGCAGGACGATCCAGTCGCGCCCGCAGACCAGGAGCTGGAGGGAGGCCTCTTCGCCATCGAGGAACTCCTCGATGACCACCTGGTCGCCGGCTTTTCCGAAGGCTCGTTCCTCCATGATCTGGCGGATGGCGGCGTCGGCGGCGGCGGGGTCGGTCGCGATGATGGCGCCCTTGCCGGCGGCGAGGCCGTCGGCCTTGACGACGTGGGGGAATCCGAGCTGGCGCCCGAACTTGCGCGCGGCGGCGGGATCGGTGAAGGTGGCGGAGCGGGCGGTGGGGACGCGGAGGCGATCCATGACCTCCTTGGAGAAGGCCTTGCTGCCCTCGAGGCGCGCGGCGTTGCGACCGGGGCCAAAGATGCGGAGCCCGCGGGCGATGAAGGCATCGACGATGCCCTCGCAGAGGGGCGCCTCGGGGCCGACGACGGTGAGATCGGCGGCGTTCGATGCGGCGAAATCCGCCAGCGCCCGGATATCGGAGGCCGCGATGGGGATGTTCTGGGCGATGGGGGCGGTGCCGCCGTTGCCCGGCGCGCACCAGAGGTGGTGGGCCGAAGGGCCCTGCTGGAGTTTCCAGCATAGGGCGTGCTCGCGCCCGCCGGATCCGATGACGAGTATCTTCATGGTGTCACTCCCAGGTGCTCTCCTTCATGCCGGGGAATTCGATGCCCTCCTTCTTCCGCATCTCGCGATCGGGGATGGCGGGCATCCATACCTCCGTCTGTTTCGGGAGGTCGGCCTTGACGAGGGGAATCGTGGTCGTCTCGAAGCGGCGGGCCTGATCGGCGAGCGGCGCGATGTCGGGCGCATCGGCGCGGCCCGAGAAGGGCGTGCGGTACGCGGCGGGGATGATGACCTTGGCCCCGAGATCATTCGCGGTGGCGAGGAGGCCGGCGGGGCCGAGGCGGGGGCCGAAGCCCGCGACCAGGACATCGACGTTCCCGGCGGTCTGGAGCGCCTGTTTCGAGAGGCGGTCATTGAGGACGCCGGCGAAGGCGAAGCGGATGCCGTCGGCATCGAAGACAAAGACGATGTTCCTGCCCCCGAGTGCGGCGCGGTCGGGATCGATGAATGTCGAGATGCCCACGAAGGTGAGGCCGCTGCCGCGGTTGATGCCGGTCGCGGTGGTGCTGCGGAAGACCTCGGGGCTCCCGGCGAGGCGCCACGTGGCGCCGGAGAGGGTGGATTCTCGCGTGATGAGGGCGACGTTCGCGGAGATCTGATCCGGGAGGGCGTAGCCGAGCGAGGATGGCTCGAAGGGATCGACGGCGACCTTGATGCCGTTGCGGGTGGCGAGGACAAAGAAGCCGTGGCCGAGCCAGCGCAGCAGCGTCGGTTGCGCCGGTGCCGCGGGGGCCCGACTGGCGAGGAGGGCGGACGCGAGGGCGGCCATCGCGATGAGGGGTGCCGGGCGCATGGCTCAGTCGGCCCGGGCGGCGTCGCGGACCCGGGCCAATGTGCGCAGGAGGGCGGGCATGTCGGCGAGGGGGACCATGTTGGGTCCGTCGGAGGGGGCGCTCTCGGGGTCGGGGTGTGTCTCGATGAAGAGGCCATCGATGCCCGCGGCGATGGCGGCGCGCGCGAGGACCGGCGCGATTCTCGAATCGCCCCCGGACCGATCGCCGAGTCCGCCGGGGCGCTGCACCGAATGGGTGGCGTCGAAGATCACGCGGAGGCCCAGCTCCCGCATCCACACGAACGCGCGCATGTCCACGACCAGGTTGTTGTAGCCGAAGGTGGTGCCGCGCTCGGTGATGAAAAAATCCTCGCACCCGGCCTCGCGGAGCTTGGCGGCGATCTGTGGCGCGTCCCATGGCGCGAGGAACTGACCCTTTTTGACGTTGACGGTCTTGCCGGTGCGGGCGGCGGCCTGGACGAGGTCGGTCTGGCGGCAGAGGAACGCGGGGATTTGAAGGACGTCGGCGACCTGCGCGGCGGCGCCGACCTCCGCGATGGAGTGGACATCCGTGGTCACCGGGACGCCGAGTTCCGAGCGGACCCTGGTGAGAATGGCGAGGCCCTCGTCGATGCCCGGGCCGCGAAAGGCCGTGGGGGAGGAGCGGTTGGCCTTGTCGTAGCTGGCCTTGAAGATGAGACGGAAGCCGGCGTCTGAGGCGGGCGCGAGGAGGGCCTCGGCGATGCGCAGGCACAGGTCGGCAGACTCGATGGCACAGGGGCCCGCGATCAGGGGCATGGGGTCGCCGGGTTGGACTCCCCCGGGATGGGCGCTGCTATTCGCTGGCATGCTGAAGGACCGCCCTGATGAATCCGAGGAAGAGCGGGTGTGGGGCGGTCGGTTTGGATTGGAATTCCGGGTGGAACTGGCAGCCGACGAACCACGGGTGGTCGCGGAGCTCGACGATCTCGGCCAGCGTGCCATCGGGGCTGGCGCCCGAGACGATCATGCCGGCCGCCTCGAGGGCCTCCCGATAGGCGGGATTGAACTCGTAGCGGTGGCGATGGCGCTCGAGGATCTCCTCGCGCCCGTAGGCCTCGGCGGCCCGGGTGCCGGCGCGCAGCCGACAGGGGCATGAGCCGAGGCGCATCGTCGCACCCTTGTGCGTGACGCTCTCCTGCTCCTTCAGGAGGGTGATGACCGGGTTCTGGGTGCCCGGGTCGAACTCCTTGCTGTTGGCGTCCGGGAGGCCGAGGACGTTGCGCGCGAACTCGATGACGGCGATCTGCATCCCGAGGCAGAGCCCGAGATAGGGGACGCGGTTGTTTCTGGCGAAGGAGGCGGCGGCGACCTTGCCCTCGATGCCGCGGTCGCCGAAGCCGCCGGGTATCAGGATTCCCTGTGCCGGGGCGAGGTTGGCGGCCGAGCCGCTCTCCTCCATGGCCTCGGCATCGACATGGATCACCTCCAGGCCCGCGTCGTTTGCGGCCGCCGCGTGCGTGAGCGACTCGTAGATGCTCTTGTAGGCATCTTTCAGCTCGATGTATTTGCCCACGACCGCGACGCGGACCTTGCGGGTGGGGAAGATGACCTGGCGCACGAACTTGGACCAGTCCTCCATGGCGGGGGGGGGCGTTTCCAGCTCGAGGAGACGGCAGACGATCGAATCGAGTTTCTCCTTCTGGAGCATCAGGGGGACCTCGTAGATCGTGTGGGCGACGTCGAGTTCCTCGATGACGGCATCCACGGGGACGTTGCAGAACATCGAGAGCTTCTGGCGGATCTCGTGGTTGATGGGCTTCTCCGCGCGGCAGACGAGGATCTGGGGCGCGATGCCGATCTCGCGCAGTTTGGCGACGCTCTGCTGCGTGGGCTTGGTCTTGAGTTCCCCTGCGGCGTGCAGGAAGGGGATGAGGGTGACGTGGATGAAGAGGCAGTTCTTTGGGCCGACCTCGAGGGAGAACTGGCGGATGGCCTCGAGGAAGGGGAGGCCCTCGATGTCGCCGGTGGTGCCGCCGATCTCGGTGATGATGACGTCGCAGGCGTCCTCGCGCCCGAGCAGGCCGATGCGCGCCTTGATCTCGTCGGTGACGTGTGGGATGACTTGGACGGTCTTGCCGAGGTACTCGCCCTTGCGCTCCTTCTCCAGGACGGTGGCGTAGATCTGGCCGCTGGTGAGGTTGTTCTTGCGGCTGAGCTTGCCGGAGGTGAAGCGCTCGTAGTGGCCGAGGTCCAGATCGGTCTCTGCGCCGTCCTCGAGCACGTAGACCTCCCCGTGCTGGAAGGGGTTCATGGTGCCGGGATCGACGTTGAGGTAGGGGTCGAACTTCTGGATGACGACGCGCAGGCCGCGGCGCTCGAGCAGGGTGCCGAGGGCCGCAGCGGTGAGACCCTTGCCCAGCGAACTGACGACGCCTCCGGTGATGAATATGTATTTCACGCCGGGGCGAGATCCCACCACAGCGGGCGGGCAAAGGCAATCACGGGTTTTGGCGGCCCACCCAGAGGCTGCGTTCCATCCGCATGCGCGGCGCGCTCGGCCGACGCGCCCACGGTCTGGCGACCGTGGCTCCACCCGGAACTCTAGAGCGGGACCTGGGCGCCGAGTTCGACGACGCGGTTGGGGGGGAGGCGGAAGTAGTCGGGGGTGTTCATCGCGTTGCGGGCGAGCCACGCGAAAAGGCCGCGGCGCCAGCCGACCATCGCGCTCTTCCCCTCGTGGCGGAGGCTGACCTGGACCCGGCCGAGGAAATAGGAGATGGAATTGGGGGAGGGGCGGATCTCGGGGGGAAGTTGCTCGAGCGCCCTGGGGACGTTGGGTTGCTCCATGAAACCGTAGCGCAGGGTCACGCGGTGGATGCCGTCGCCGAGGTCCTCGGCATCGAGGCGCTCAGCGGTTGGCACGGTGGGCTCGAGGGTGGTGCGCACGGAAAGCAAGAGCACGCGCTGGTGGACGATCTTGTTATGCAGATAGTTGTGGAGCCACGCGCGGGGGACGCGCCGGGCGTTTTCGGTGAGGAATACGGCGGTGCCGGGGACCCGGAGGGGTTTTCGTCCGCGGATGTCATCGAGAAAGATCTCGAGATCGGGGATGTCCTGCTCCATGCGCTGGCGCACGAGGGCGCGTCCACGGGACCACGTGGTCATGATGGCGGTGCCCGCGAAAGCAACCAGGAGGGGCAGCCAGCCGCCGGAGGCGATCTTCAGGAGGTTGGAGGACACGAAAGAAAGGTCCAGGGGGAGAAACACGACGATGAGGGCGGCGATTTTCCAGAGGGGCCATCGCCAGACGACGTGCGCCGCGATGGCCAGCAGCAGCGTGGCGATGGTCATGTCGAGGGAAACGGCGACGCCGTAGGCGGCGGCGAGGTTGGATGAGGTGCCGAACTCTAGCGCAAGATAGATCGTGCCCAGCATGAGGGCCCAATTGATGGCGGGGACGTAGACCTGGCCGTACGCGCTCGCGGAGGTGCGGCGGACCATGAGCCGGGGCGTGAGGTCGAGTTGGACGGCCTGGGTGGCCAGGGAGAAGGCACCGGCGATGACGGCCTGTGAGGCGATCATGGTCGCCACCGTCGCGAGCACGAGAAGGGCGGGCTGTGCCCAGGCGGGGGCCACAGCGTAGAAGAGGTGCTCGGCGGCGGACGGGTCCCGCAGGAGGACGGCGCCCTGGCCGAAGTAGTTCAGGAGGAGGCCCGGCATGGCGACGGCGAACCATCCGATGCGGATGGCGCGGGTGCCGAAGTGGCCCATGTCGGCATACATGGCCTCGGCGCCGGTCACGGTGAGGAAGACGGAGCCAAGCACGATGAAAGCGCGAGCGGGGTCGCTGAAGCAGATGGTGGCGGCATGGCGCGGGTCGATCGCGCAGAGCACGCCGGGATTGCGCGCGATGGAGGCGGTGCCGAGGATGCCGAGGACGGCGAACCAGACGAGCATCACGGGGCCGAAGACTTTTCCGATCTGGCCGGTGCCGTGGTGCTGGGTGGCGAACAGTATGACCAGGATGCCCACGGCGATCGGGAGGATCCACGGCTGCCATTCGGCGCGGACGGCACCGAGACCCTCCATGGCGCCGAGCACCGAGATCGCCGGGGTGATCATGGCGTCCGCCAACAGGAGCGAGGCGCCGAAAATGCCCAGGACGGTGAAGGAGCGCCACCGTTTGCCGCCGGAACGGAAATGGGCGGTGACGAGGGCCATGAGCGCGAGGACGCCGCCCTCGCCCTTGTTGTCGGCGCGGAGGACG
This sequence comes from Verrucomicrobiia bacterium, assembly GCA_020847615.1. Classification (GTDB taxonomy): domain Bacteria; phylum Verrucomicrobiota; class Verrucomicrobiia; order JADLBR01; family JADLBR01; genus JADLBR01. The sequence goes on along the minus strand of JADLBR010000281.1, from coordinate 4,309 downwards.
AGTGCCATGTACTTGAGAGAGATGACCAGCATCAGGGTCCAGAAGACCATGGAGAGCACGCCGAGGATGATCTCGGGCTGGGCGGGGAGCCCGTGTGGGCCGGAGAAGCACTCGCGGACGGCGTAGAGGGGGCTGGTGCCGATGTCGCCGAATACGACGCCTAGGGCGCCGAGCACGATGGCGCGCTGGCTGCGCGGCTGCGCTTCGACCTGTGAGCCTGAGGGGGGTTGCGTCATCGCGTGCGTGGCGGCGGCATCTGTCGGCCTGCGTGGGGAAATTCCTAGGGATTCTCCGTCGGGCTGACAAGCTGTGCCTTGGGCGGGGCCGCGGTGAGGAGCGGGCGGACGGGCTCGGACTTGAAGATCTGACCGGCGAGGGAGCCGGCGTCGGATCCGCCGTGCAGGTCCTGATCGTAGTCGCCCTCGACCATGACGGCGAAGGCGTATCGGGGCAGGTCGGCGGGCAGGTAACCGACCATCCAGGCGACTTGGCGCGGCGCGAGTTTCGAGCCGATCTGCGCGGTGCCCGTCTTGGTGGCGAGAGGCACGTCGGGGACTTTGGCGGGGGCTCCGGTGCCCCATTCGGTGGTGGCGACCATCGCCTCGCGGATGATGTTGAGGTCGGTGGGGTTGATCTCGATGTGGCGGACTTCGGCGGGATCGAAACGGTTGGCGGTCTTTCCGCCGCGGGACTCGATCTGGCGGACGAGCCTGGGGCGGTAGAGCGTGCCGCCGTTGGCGATGGTGGCGGCGAGGTTGGCCATCTGGAGGGGGGTGACGAGCACATCGCCCTGGCCGATGGAGGTGTTGGTGATGTCGCCGGGGCCGAAGATGCGCTGGTGGCGCTTCATGGTGAACGTGGAGTCGGGCATGAGGCCCGGGACCTCGCCGGGCAGGATGAAACCCGTGACCCTGCCGATGCCGAACTGGAGGGCCGTATCGATGAGGGCCTCGCGGCCCGCGCGGAGCCCGAGGTCCATGAAGTAACTGTTGAACGAGCGGGCGAGGGCGGCCTGGTAAGAGATCGTGTCTTTCTCTTTGGGCAATTCATAGCGGAGCCCGGCGACCTCGAAGAACCCGTTGGCGGTGAACTTGCGGTCGGGGTCCAGCACGCCGGCGCGGCTGGCGGCGAGCGAGGTGATGAGCTTGAACGTGGAGCCGGGCGGGTGGTGCTGGCGGTAGGCGCGGTTGAGGAGGGGATTCTTCTCCGAGGAGACCAGTTCCTGCCAGCGCTCTTCGGGGAGGAAGGGGATGAAATCGTTGGGGTCGTACTGGGGCTGAGAGGCCATGGCGAGGACGTCGCCATTGTTGATATCGAGCACGACGATGGCGCCGGCGCGGATGGTGGCGATCGCGGCCTCCGCGGCCTCCTGGAGCCCGCGGTCGATGGTGGTGCGGACGTTGTTCCCGGCGGTGGCCTGCCAATCGAGCCAGGCTTTCCTGGGGAAACCGTCGGGGGTGGTGACGACGGTCATCTGGCCGTCCTTGCCGCGGAGATCCTTGTCGAAGAGTTTCTCGAGGCCGGAGGCGCCCTCGTAGTCGTCGTAGACGGGTTCGGCGGGGTAGTAGGCGCGGTTGTTGACGGTGGTGGTGCGCTTGACGTGGCCGAGCGAGTGCGAGAAGAACGCCCCGTTGGGGTAGAGGCGGCGGGGCACGCCCTGGAGCGCGAAGCCCTGCCGGACGAGGGGGCTTTTCGGGAACTCGGTCACGCGATCGGGCGACAGGTTCTCGGCGACGGTGAGCGGGCGGAAGCGGTGGAAGCGGAACTGAACCTGCAGTTCCTCTTCGGGCAGGAGGATGGGCTCGGCGAGCCATTCCGAGGCATCGACCAATCGTTCCTTGACCCAGCGGAGATAATCGTCCTCTGTGCGGAATTCATTGCCCGCGGGCCATTTGAGGACAAGGCTCTGGCTCTGTACCATGGTGGCGAGGGGCTGGCCATCGCGCGTGAGGATGTCGCCCCGGAGTGCCGGGAGGCGGCATCGGGCGACCTGGGGGATCTCCTTGGTGCCCGGGAGATTGAGGGATGGGGCCTGGCTCGCCTCATCGCCCTCGTTGAGGAGCGTCGCGAGCCAGTTGGACCAATCGGGTGGCTGCTGGACGCGGGAGGCGATCTCGCGGCTGGTTTTCTGGGCCTGGTCGATCTGATCGCGACGCAGGTAGACGAAGATATTGCCTGGGGCGGGGGTCAGGAATCCGAGGCCCTGGATGACGCCGGTGCGCTGGTCGACCTCGACCTTCGCCAGTTGCTCGGGCACGGGGAAGGAGGTGCCGGCCGGGAGGCGGCGCATGACTTCGCCCATGGCGGTGGCCCAGAGCGGGATGGCGGCGCTTCGGATGACGGGCCCATCGGTGATGGGGCGGGGCTGGTCATAGCCGACCCAGAGGGCGCCGACGAGTTCCGGGGTATAGCCGACGAACCACGCGTCGCGGTTCTTGGGCGAGCGACCGGTCATGCTCGCGATGGGCTGGGTGAAACCGTGCTCGATGGCCAGGCTGCGTCCGATCCCGTCGCGGGTGGCGGACTGGAGGGTGAGGGTCATGTGCTGGGCGACGAGGGGATCGACGATGCGGGTGCCGGCCTCCACCTGGGACTGGTACATGACCTCGTTATAGGCGTTGGTGATCTTCTCGATCAGATAGGGTCGGCGGTGGACGCCGCCGCGCGCGAGCGCCTGATAGAGGGAGGCGATCTGCTCGAGGGTGAGCGAGGGTATGTCGTCGAGGGATTTCGGCTGGGTCTCGAGCTTGATCCCCGCGTCGCTGAGCCATTGCGCGATGCGAGGCAGGCCGAGCTGGATGGCGACCCGGAGGGCGCAGGAGCCATTGGCCAGGGAAAGTGCCTGCTGGATGGTCAGGAAGCGCTTGGAGATGTCCTTGAGGGGATCGCCGAGGCCCGTGTCCTGGCCCTTGGAGGCCAGCGCATCGTCGATGTAGGTGGCATCGATCATGGAGGCGGGGTGGAGGGCGAGGTGCTGCATCGCCAGGGAATAGACGAAAGGCTGGAGCAGCGAGGAGTTGCCGCGCCTGGCCATGGTGGCGCGGTTGAACTGGCTCTGCTTGAAGTCGCGACCGCCCACGAGGACGCGGGTGGCGCCCGACTCGCTCTCGACGCACAGGAAGGCGGTCTCGAGAGGGCCTTCGGGGCCATTCGCGGCGGTCTCTGCTGGCGCCTGGGCGCCCGGGGCCTCGGCGGGGGTGGTGTCGAGTTCGGCGAGGGGGTCGGTGCCGGCGGCGGGCGCCGCGCCGGGTGTCTTGAGGGATGCTTCGACCGCGCCCAATTTGGCGGCCAGGGACTGTTCGACAACGGTCTGGAGATCGAGGTCGATGGTCGTGTGGACGCGGAGGCCGCCGGGAACATCGTCCTCGGGATCGACCTGGAGGATCTGGCGGAGTTCCTTGAGGGCCTGGGCCATGTAAAACGTGTGGACCCCGGCGTTGCGTCCGCCATGGACCGTGATTTTCTCGGCGCGGGCCTCGGCGGCCTGCGCGTGCTTGATGTAGCCCGCATCGATCATGCGACCGAGGACCTGGTCGCGCTTTTCGGTGGCGCGGGCGATGTTGCCGCGCGGGGAATAGGTATTCGGGGCGCGGACGATCCCGGCGAGCATGGCGCACTCGCCGAGCGTGAGCTCGTGGGGCTTCTTGTGGAAGTAGCCGGTGGCGGCGGCGGCGAGCCCGTAGTAGCCCTTCCCGAAGTAGATGCGGTTGATGTAGAGGTCGAGGATCTCGTCCTTGGAGAACTTTGCCTCGATGCGCTTGGCAAGGAAGAACTCGGTGAGCTTGCGGTCGATGTTCCTCTCGAAGACGCCGATGGCGTGCTTGGCGAGCTGCTGGGTGATGGTGCTACCGCCCTGGGTGGCGCGGCCCTTGCGGATGTTGGCGATGGCGGCGCGGAGGATGCCCCTGTAGTCGATGCCGCCGTGCTTGTAGAAACTGGTGTCCTCGGCGGCCAGGATGGCCCAGCGCATGACGTCCGGGATCTCGTGGTGCTGGAGGACCTGGCGATCCTCGAAGAAGAGCCTGCCTATCTCTTGGGCGCGCCGGTCGTAGAAGATCGTGGTCTCGCTGAATTCGTTGAGGCGCGCCAGGTCGATCGTCTCGGCGGCATCGCGGTATTTTGTGATGACGGTGCCCAGGAATGCGATGGCCGCGACGGTGGCGACGACGGCGGCGATGACGGCCCCGACGAAGATGCGCTTGAACCAAACGGCGAAGCCCGCGCGCGGGCGGGCCGGTGAGGGCTCGCTCCACCAGTCGGGTTCGGGGCCGCCGCCATAGGCGGTTCGCGGGGCCCGTCGTATCTTCTT
>JADLBR010000280.1 GCA_020847615.1 Verrucomicrobiia bacterium | reverse complement strand
CTTTTCCCACTGATGGACACAGATCGGCGCGGATAATGGATGGGTTCCACGCGGCGGTGATTTGACCCCCCGGACGAAGACGGGAGGGGTTCTGAAATCCGCTTGATCCGCCTCCATCAGCGGTTTGCCAATTTCTTGCGCTGGCCCACCTGCCGAACCTAGATTCAATCATGGCGACCCCCGCCGCACGAAACAACGATCATCGTCCGCGCACCGGCGCGGCCCGCAACGTCCTCTTCGCCACCGCGGGTTGCGCGCTGATCCTGCTAACGATCGAAGTGGTCGCGCGGCGCGCCACGCCGCAAGTGCCCCCGTCCTCCACGAGGCCCTGCGCCGATCAGATATCGCAGGTGCACGCGGCATGCCGTAGCGCCAAGTCCCTGTCCGCCCAGGTCGGCAGATACTCGTGGGCCACGTAGCCCTCGTACCCCGTCGCGAGGATGGCCCGCATGATCGCCGGATAATTCAGTTCCTGCGTGTCGTCCAATTCCCCACGCCCCGGAACGCCCGCGGTGTGGTAGTGCGCGATCACGTCCTTGTATTGACCGATCCTCCGGATGACATCGCCGTTCATGATCTGGACGTGGTAAATATCAAAAAGCAATTTCATATTTGGCGAACCGACGCGCCGGATCAGCTCGACGCAAAAATCCACGTCGTCCCCAAAATAGCCCGGATGCCCCTTCATCGGGGCACTGCCGTCCCGGCTGTTGAGGTGCTCCAGGCACAGGTTCACGCCCTTCTCTTCCGCATGCCCCATGACCCGTTTCCAGCAGGCGACGCAGTTCGAGGCTCCCTCCTCATCGGCGATCCCCGCCTCGCGCATGCCGGTGAATGTGATCACGTTCTTGCACCCGACCTCCGCCGCCAGATCGATGCCCTCCCGCAGCTTCTGCTCCACGAATGCGTGATTTGCGGGATTGAACGGCCCTTTCGAGAACCCGTGGCTGCCCACCAGCGATATCTTCAGCCCCAGCTCGCGCACCACGGGATAATGCTCGGGCCCGATGCCCTCCATCGCCACGAGACCGATCTCGCGGCAGAGCCTCGCCAGCTCTGGCACCGGCATCGGCTTATAGGTCCATCCCATGATCGACTGCCGGATCCTCCCATGCCGCACTCTATAATCCCGCGCTACGGTGCCCGCGGTCGCCCTTTCCCCAGGCGAGCGCAGGGCCATGGCGCCCGCGAACGCGCCGACCGATCCGATGAAGGAGCGACGCCCGATGCCGCGTCGTGGTTGAATTGTCACTTTCATCCCTCTCCCTTCGGTTCACCGCCTGCGCCGAACTCGGCCTCCAGCCTTTCGGCCAAGTTGGCGACATGCGGTTCCTTCAACATGCTATAGTGATCGCCCGGCACCAGCACTTCACGGAGGTCTGGGCACAACCGAACCCAGGCCGAATCCATGCCCCGGCGGCCCTCGCCCGGACGAAAGTACGCCACTCGACCCCCGTAAGGCACCGGCCGATAGCGGGCCACGGCGCGCAATTGCGCGCTGCAAATCGCCGCCAGTCGCTCGATGTCCCCCGCATCCATGCCCAGCCGCTTGCTTGCCAGCCCCACGATTGATCTTCGCGAGATCCCCCCAAACATGCCCTTCAACCCCATGCCCGGAACACCCAGCAGCGCAGCAACGCGCCGCACGACCGTCGCATCCCCCAAGCCCGCCCTCAGGCCCAACCGCGTGTCTAGAAGGGCCAGCAGCCTCGGCCCTCCGCCCCCTTTGGCGGCCAGTCTCCGGGCAACCTCCAGCGCAACCAGGCCCCCCAGCGACCATCCGATCAGCGCGCAGCATGGACCGGACCGCGCCACGGAACGGATCTCTTCAACATAGAGATCGGCCATATCCTCGATGCGCTCTTGCGGCACCTCGGCACCCTCGAACCCCTGGGCCTGAAGCCCATAAAGCGGACTATCCCCGCACAGCGCGCGGGCCAGCGGCACGAAAACCGCCGCATTTCCACCGAGGCCAGGGAAGCAGAAAACCGGAATCCCGGCACCCCCTTCCTTCAGCGGCACCAACGAGCGACACCCATCCGCGCGCCCGCTCACCCGCGATGTCGCGAAGAACCGTACCGCGTCGGCCAATCCACCTCCAGCGGACGCCTCGTCGCCGAAACCGCCCGCGTCTCCCGCAGCCGGCACCCCCACGCCCGCCAATTGTGAAAGCCGCCGGTCAGGCTCGGCCACGATCGCCCCCAACAAATGCACATAATGGCGCGCCAGATGCTCGATGGTCCCCCGATCAAAAAGCGCCATGTCATAGTGCAGTGTCCCACGCATGCCACGCGCTCCCTCAACCAGCGCCATCACCAGATCCAGCCGCGTCGATGTCGGCTCAACATCCGGCCGATAGCGGCCTATCTGGAGGTCCGTCCGGCGGCGCAGTCGCTGGGCGGAAACGCGCTGCAGATAATTAAACATCACCTGCACCAGCGGGAACCGCGTCCGATCGCGCCCTGGCTGCAGCTCATCGGCCAACATCTCCAGGGGGAGCTCCTGATGGTCCAGGTCCAAATCGATCGTCTCGCGGAGCCGGCCCAACAACTCACGAAACGTCGGGTCCCCCGACATATCACTCCGCATCACCACCGTGTTGGTGAACACGCCCATCATCCGGTGCGTCTCGGGCCGCTGGCGGTTGCCCACGGGCACGGCCACCGCGATGTCATCCGACTGGCAGCGAATGGCCAACAGCACTTTGAACGCCGCCAAGAAAGCGCCGAAGGGCGTCACCCGCTCCGCATTCGCCAGACGGACAACCCCGGCCCTAAGGCTCTCCGAAATCTGGAACGGGCACCTCTCTTGCAGATGATTTCGCCCGGGCACGCGCGGCCTATCCGTCGGGATCGCCGGATTCGTGACCCCCTGCAATCGCCGGCGCCAAAAACCAAACAGCCTCTCCCGATCCGGTCCCGCAAGATAGTCCCGCTCCCAAGCGGCATAGTCCCGGTACTGCGGACCCGACCCCGGCAGCGGCCGGGCCCTCCCCGCGCTGATCGCATCGTAGATCTCCGCCACTTCCCGGACCAGCAGCTGCAGCGACCAACCGTCGAGGAGGATGTGGTGGGTCGTCAGCAACAGTAAATGCTCTTCGTGCCCCACCCGCACCAACCGCACCCGCAACAGGGGGATGCCTTCCAGATCGAATGGGCGCCCTTTCTCGCTTCGCGACAATTCGCGGATCTTATCCTCCCGCTCCGCGGGAGACAGGTGGCTGATATCTTCCACGGGCACATCCAGCCGGAGGACCGGGGACACGACCTGCACCGGTCGCCCCTCTGCACCCACCGAAAAACTCGTCCTCAGTGTCTCGTGGCGCCGGACAACCTCGTTCACCGTCTCGCAAACCGTCTCGGCATCCAGTGGCCCCGATATCGGCACCGTGGCGTGCAAGTGGGAAATCGGCCGTCCAGGGAACAGCCGCGCCACCTTCCAGAAGTGTTCCTGCGACGACGACAGCGGCGCGGGCCCCGTCCATGCGCGGCGCGGCATGGGGCGCGATTCGCACGCGCGCGCGCCCCCGGCCTCCTGAAGATCGGCTATCTGCGCCGCCAGATCCGCCAGGGTCGCCGCCTTGAAGAGGGCCACCAGCGTCACGTCGACAGAAAAAATCTGCCGGATCCGGTGCGCGAGGCGGACCGCCAGCAGCGAGTTGCCGCCCAGCCCAAAGAAATTGTCGCGCGCGCCCACCCGATCAATGCGCAGCGTCTCCTCCCAGATCCGCGCCAGGTTGCGCTCGACCTCCGTGCGCGGCGCCACGTACTCGCCGTGCGACGCGGAGCGCGTCCAATCCGGCTCCGGCAGGGCGCGGCGATCCACCTTGCCACTGGTCGTCGAGGGGAGCGCGGCCAAGGCGACAAAGAAAGACGGTATCATGTGCCCCGGCAACCGCTCGCCCAAGAACCGGCGCAATTCCGAGTTCGGCACCGCGCCGCCGCCCCGCGTGGTCACGTACGCGACGAGCTGCACGTCGCCGGGCGCCCGTTCCAGCGCCACCACGGCGGCACCCGATATCAACCCGTGCTCGCAGAGTGCCTGCTCCACCTCGCCTGGCTCGATCCGAAAGCCCCGGATCTTCAACTGGCGATCGGTGCGCCCGATGAACTCCAGGCGGCCATCGGGGCGCCAGCGAACGATGTCCCCCGTCTTGTACATCCGGCCCCCGGCGGTACGGGAAAATCGGTCGCGCGGAAAACACTCGTCGGTCAGATCCTCGCGACCCACATAGCCGCGCGCCACGCCACCACCGCCGATGAACAGTTCGCCCGGCGCGCCGGGCGGCGTCAGACGCCCGTGGCGGTCCAGCACGTAGACACTCACGCCCGCCAGTGGACGCCCGATCGGCACCCGACCTCCCGAGGCGTCCGCGGACCGCAGTTCCGTGGCCGTCGCCACCACGGTGGCCTCCGTGGGACCGTAGGTATTGAGCAGGCGCACCCCTTGCCCAACGGCCTCAAACCAGTTCGCGAGGGACTCCGGTCGCGCTTCCTCGCCACCTATGATAACCGTCTTCAGGGCAGCGGGAAATGCCAGCCCCTGGCTTTCGATGGCGTCCGTCAAATCGTGCCAGAATCCGGTCGGGATACTGAGGATGGTCAACCCCGCCTCGTCGCAGGTGCGGAGGAACGCTTCAAACGAATCCAGGGCGCCCTCCGGGCGCAGCACCAGCGTGCCGCCCTGGGCCAGGCAGGGATAGATCTCCTCCACGTGCGCGTCGTAGCTGATCGAGGCGAACTGAAGAATGCGGTCCGATGCCCCTATGCCGTACTCCCCTATCGCCCCCAGCACATAATGCGTCAGCGCCCCGTGCTCGATCATCACACCCTTCGGGCGCCCCGTCGAACCCGAGGTGTAGATGATGTACGCGAGGCCGTCCCCCCCGATGCCTGCGCCCAAATTCCCCGTGGGCTGACCCGCCAGCCAGCCGGCATCCTCTCCCACGCAGATCACGCGCGGCAGGCCCTCCGGGAGCTTCCCGGGCAACCCGCGCCACGTGATCAGCGCATCGGCGCGAGCGTCCTCCAGCGCGTAGCGCAGGCGCTCTGGGGGAAACCCCGGATCCAGGGGCAGGTACGCCGCGCCCGATTTCAGGACGCCCAGCATCGCCGCGACCATATCCGCCGATCTGGGCAACCGCACCCCGACAACCCGCCCGGTGCCCAAGCCACATTCCCGCAGCGCGTGCGCGAACTGGTTGGCGCGCCCGTTGAGTTCCCGATAGGTCCATTCCCTCCCCCCATCGATGACCGCGATGGCGCCGGGCGCTCTCTCCACCTGGCCCTGAAACAGTTCGTGGGCGCACGCGCGCCCCCTCGGGTCATCGATCGGCGCGCCCCGCCGGGCCAAGAGTTCCTCCCGCCCGCCATCGCTCGCAAGCGGCAACCCGGAAAGTGGACCATCCGGCCGGGCGAGGACGTCGGACAATATCATCGCGTATTGGCGGATCATCCCCTCGATCGTCTCCGGGGAAAACAGGTCCGTGTTGAACACCACACGCCCCCGGAATCCCTCCGCCGTCTCGCGCAGCACCAGCGACAGCTCGAAATCGGAAGACCGCGCCGCCGGGCGCTCCCGCAGCGGCGCAACCTCCAGCCCAAAATCGTGCGTCGCCCTGCGGGGCACGTTCTGGAGCACGAACATCGTCTGGAAAAGGGGGTGCCTGCTCAGGTCGCGCGCCGGCCTCACCGCGTCCACGACCTGATCGAGCGTCAGGTCCTGATGCTCGAAACCATCGAGCGCCACCCGCCGCACACGTCCCACCACATCCCTGAAGCTCGGATCGCCGGACAGGTCGGCCCGCAATACCAGCATGTTGATGAAATAGCCGATCAGGGGCTCCGTCTCTGGCTCGGTGCGGTTCGCCACCGGCGTGCCCACGGCGAAATCCTCCTGCCCGGTGTAGCGCCCCAACAAAACATGGAAGGCGGCCAGGAGCGTCATGAATGGCGTCACGCCCTCGCGCCGGGCAAAGGCGTTCACCCCGGCGCTCAGCTCCAGCGACAGGCGACAATCGCGGGAGTCGCCCCGCGTCGACCGGACCGGCGGCCTGGGAAAATCGGTGGCCAACTCCAGCGCCGGCACCCCCTCCAGGTGGCGGGCCCAATAGGCGCGCAGTCTCTCCAGGGTCTCGCCCTGCAGCATCTCGCGCTGCCAGACGGAGAAGTCCGCGTACTGCACCGGCAGCTCGGGCAGCGACGGGACATCACCCCCATGAAACGCCCCGTAAAGGGCCGACAGTTCGCGGGCCATCACTGCCAGCGACCAGCCATCATGTATGATGTGATGCGTGGCCCCCATCACCACGTGATCATCAGGCCCCAGCCGCACGGCTCGCGCCCGGATCAGCGGCCCGCGCTGGAGGTCGATGCGACCCGCCATCTCTTCTGCCATCAGCGCCCACAGCCGGGCATCCCGATCGGCCGCCGGCACGGCCGTAAGATCCACCACCGGGACCTCGACCCGCGCCTCCGGGGCGATGACCTGCACGGGTCTTCCATCGCGTTCAGGGAAGGTCGTCCGCAGCGTCTCGTGCCGCCGCACCATCTCGTTGAATGCGCGCCGCAGCGCCTCCAGATCCAGCGGTCCCCTGATCCGTACGGCCGGATAGTTGGTATACGTCGGCCGATCTGGCTCCAGGCGATCCAGGAACCACAGCGCCTCCTGGTTCAACGACAGGGGCAATTCCGTGTCGCGCGGCGCGCGCTTGATCCGTGGGCGCCCCGGCGCCCGCTCGCCGCGCCGGGCCGCCTCGACACACTGCGCCAGTTTCGCGACCGTGGTCGCGCGAAACAGGTCTCGCAAAGGCAGCTGGGCCCGCAGCCGATCCCGGACCCGCGAAACGACCTGCGCCGCCAACAGCGAATGCCCCCCGAGCGAAAAGAAATCGTCGTCCGCACCGACGCGCTCGATCCCGAGCACTTCCATCCAGATCGCCGCAATCTCGCTCTCCAGCGGGGTGCGCGGCGCCACGAACGGCGCACCACCGGAGGGACCCGCCGCAGGCGGCACGGGCAAAGCCAGCCGATCCACCTTCCCGTTCGGCAACAGCGGCAGCGCATCCAAAAAAACAAACGCCGAAGGAACCATGGCGGAGGGCAGCCGTGAAGTCAGGTGCGCCCGCAACAGTTCGGCGGTGAGTTCCCGCCCGGCCTCCGCCCGAAGCCGCCCCGCGGCCCCGCCATCTCCCACTCCGTTCCCTGTCTCGGGCGCCTCGGTACCCCCACCCCGCCGAACGACGTACGCCGCGAGATAGTGTTGCCCGCTCTCGTCCCGATGCGCGATGACGGCGCCCGCCAGCACCCCGGGGTGACGCGCCAGCGCGGCCGCAACCTCGCTTGGTTCCACCCGAACGCCGCGCACCTTCACCTGATCGTCCATCCGACCCAAGATCTCCAGCACGCCGTCGGGACGATACCTCCCCCTATCGCCCGTCTTATAGACGAGATCCGAAGGGTCGCGCCCGAGCGGATTCGGGATAAATCCCCTGCCCCCCACGTCATCCCCCCCCAGATAGCCACGCGTCCGAAACGGCGTCCGCAAAACAATCTCGCCCGGTTCACCCAGTCCGCAGAGTTGGCCGTCCGGCCTCAGCACCAGCGCCTGAGTCTCGGGCAATGGTCTCCCCACGGGCTGGATGCCCGGCGCGGGATCGCCCGGAATCACGTGGAAACACTTCGCCAGAGTCGTCTCCGTGGGCCCGTAGAGGTTCACGACCCGCCCTTCCGGGAAAACCTCGCGCCAGCGCAACACCACGGCGTCCGTCAATGGTTCCCCCGCAGAAAAAAGCCAGCGGATGTGCCCGCCTCGTCGCCCGGCCCCCGCGCGGCTCAGCCAGTGGCGCAGCAGCGTGGGCACACCATGCAGCACGGTGATCCTCTCCCTCTCCAGCCATTCGATCACTTCACCGGACCCGGCCAGTTCCTCGCGATCCGGAAGGCAAAGCGTGCCCCCGCTCGTCAGCGGCAGAAAGATGTCGCGGAGCACGACATCGAACGAGAGCGACGTCAGCTGGGCGACGCGATCCCCGGGACCGATCCCAAACTCTCGCCGCTGCCACGCGAGAAAATGGCTGAGCCCCTTGTGGGTGCCACAGATCCCCTTGGGCCGGCCCGTCGATCCCGACGTGAAGAATACGTACGCTGCGGCGTCCGCCGATACCTCAGGAAGCGCTATGTCCGCCCCCCCCACCCCCGCCCCCACGATGCGCCCCTCGTCCGCATCCACCAAAAGCGTCGCGAGACCCCCATGGGTGCCGCAACCACTCCCCCGAAACCCCTCGCCGCGCACATCGATCAGCAGCCTCGCGGATGCCTCGTCGAGCATCGTCCGCTGCCGCTCGTCGGGCAGATTCGGATCCAGCGGCATGAGCGCCCCGCCGGCCAGTTCCACGCCTACCATCGCGACGATCAGCCCAAAACCCTTCGGCCCGGTGACCGCCACCACCTCGCTCTCGCCCAAACCGCGGGCGCGCAGTGCCCGCGCCACCTCCTCGGCCCTCGCCCACAGTTCCTGATATGACCACGCCCGACCACCCCGCTCCACGGCCGGATGCCGGGGCGCCCCGGCCACCACGGAGGCCATGATACGGGTCACCGGCTCATGTTGCGGCTCCCCCAGGACGGCCGCCGGTTCCGGAAGCAGGGCACGGCATGCGGCTGTGACCAGAGATAATTCGTTGATGCGCGCATCCGGGACCTCCACGATCTGGCAGAGCAAGTGCTCAAACTGGCGCAACAGCAGCTCCATCCGCGCCACCTCAAACAACTCGGCGTTGTAAACCAATCGCAGCCGCAACCCCCCGTCGATCTCCCGGGCATACATCGTGATGTCGAACTTCGAGTGGGGCTCCACGGCCGACATCGGCTCCAAGACCAAGCCGCCCACGGTCAGCCGGGGAGTACCCACGTTGACCATGTTGAGGAATACCTGAAAGAACGGGGTCCGGCTCAGATCCCTGTCGGGCCGCAGCTCCTCAAGCAGTTTCTCGAAAGGCAGATCCTGATGGCCATATGCGTCCAGCGCCACCCCCCGCACGCGCGAGATGAGTTCTCGGACAGTCGGGTCACCGGACAAGTCGGTCCGCATGACGAGCGTGTTGACAAAGCAACCGATCAGTCCCTCGATCTCCGCGCGGTTACGTCCCGCGATGGGCGTTCCGACGGCGATGTCCTCCTGCCCGCAGTACCGGCCCAGCAGAATCTGGAGCACCGCCAGCAGTGCCATGAATGGCGTCGCCCCCTCCCCCTCGCCCAGTGACCGGACGCGACCCCACAGCCGCGCGTCGATATCAGACCGGCACGCGGCCCCCCGGAATGTCTGGATCGCCGGCCGCGGCCGATCCGCCGGCACCTCCATCGCGGTCAGGCCCGCCAGCTGGCGCCGCCAGTACCCCAGATGCCGCTCGAGGGTCTCGCCCTTCAGGTGCTCCCGCTGCCATCGGGCAAAATCCGCGTACTGTACCGGCAACTCCGGCAATGGCGATGGCCGCCCCAGGCGGAACGCCTCGTACACCGCGGCCAATTCCCGGACCAGCAGCGTCATCGACCAGCCGTCCGACACGATGTGATGCACCGTCAGCAGCACCACGTGCTCCCCTTCACCCAGCCGCAGCAACCGCACGCGGATCAGCGGCCCGGCGGCCAAGTCAAAAGGGCGCTTCGCCTCCTCCGCCGCCAGCCTCTGCACCTCCCCCTCCCAGCCGCCCGGTCCCGCCTCCCCCAGCTCCACCACGGGCAGCCGCAAGGTCAATTCACGCGCCGCGCGCTGGTGCGGCCTGCCGGCCTCGGCCAAGAACGTCGTCCGCAGCGACCCGTGCCGCCTGACGATCTCGTTCAGGCCACGCTCCAGCGAACGGACATCCAGGGGGCCCCGCAGGCGCACCGCGGCCGCCATGTTGTATGCGGGATTGCCGGGGTTGAGTTGGTCCAGCAGCCACATCCGCTCCTGCGCAAAGGACAGCGGGAGACGCCGCCCCAACTCCGATCTGGCCTCCAGCATCGTCCGAAGAAGACGCCGGCGCTCTTCGGGATTCAGCGCCGCAACGCTCTGCGATGGGCCGATCATCGGGCACTCTCGCCGTCGCCCAACGTCCGCGCCAACAGCGCCGCAACCTCGTCGTCCGTGAGCGCATCGAAACGGGCCAAGGTCTCCCGCGCCTCGTCATCGCGCCTCCGCTCCGACCGCGCGAAGGAGCGGATGTCCCCGGCATCCCTCGGGACATCGGCGCCTCCCGGCCCCAGATCCGCGTAGCCGAACCCGGTGGCGAGTCTCCTCGCCGGCGGCCCCAAGAAATCGACACCCATGTGCCGCTTCCATTCGTCGGCCACGGCGGGATCGATCGCCCGGTGCTTCACAAGGAACTTCAGGTCCCCCTGCATGCGTCCCTCAGCGACCACCCCGTCGGTCATCTTCCCCTCCGCATGATCGTACGGCCGCGTCATCTCCTCCCGGTAATCCAGGCCCACGAAGTCACAGAGCGAACGCATCGTCGCCTCGGGCTCCCCGACCAGATCCTCGAAACGAAGCCGGTGGCACCGTTGGGCCGGCACCGTCTCCATCGCCCTCATGATGTTCTGGTGGCTGATCACCCACACCAGCTCGCCAATCTGCTGTGGCGAAAACGGCAGCGGCAGGTTGATCTTATAGCGCGTGCTGTAGGTCAGGTGCAACTTGTAGTCCACGAAGGAGCGGATCATCCCGCAGGGATGCCGCAGCAGATGGATGTACAGCGGCTCATCGAAAATCTCCTCCGCGTGCTGCAGCACGTGCAGCTGGCCAGAGTAGCTCGGTGTCTTGTCGACCAAGGTGCGCCCCCCGATCGCATCCTGCAGCAGTTGATAGAAGTCGCGCGTGGAACGCCCTTCTTCCTCGAGCCGCGCGATCGTCGCGCGGGCCTCATTCGCGCCACAGCCCACCGCCTCCATCAGGGCGCGCACCGCACCCTCCAGCCACAGCCCCCCCGCGTCCCCGTACGCCTCCTTGCGCGCCGCCATGGTATCAAATCCCAGCAATTCCAGCTCGGGTGGGGCAAATAGCCGCGGGTGGCCCGCCAGCATCACCCTCAGCAGGGTCGTGCCGCTGCGAGGCGGTGAGATGATGAAGATCGCGCGCCGATTCTTTGGCCCCCCCGTCGGCGCCAGAATCCGGTTCGGGGCAAACGCCATCGCCAGCCGACTCGAGATCTCAACCTCCCGGTCGCCCACCACCGGGATCGCGAC
This sequence comes from Verrucomicrobiia bacterium, assembly GCA_020847615.1. GTDB lineage: Bacteria > Verrucomicrobiota > Verrucomicrobiia > JADLBR01 > JADLBR01 > JADLBR01. The sequence goes on along the minus strand of JADLBR010000280.1, from coordinate 60,238 downwards.
GTCACCTCCCTCACGCCGCTCGCCAAGCGGCTCCCCAGGATACAGCCGCCGGATGGCATCGGGATAATACTGCCGGAGATACTCCGCCAGACCGTGGATCGTCCGGGACTGGAACAGGGCCAGCACGTGAACGACCTCCCCCACCTGATCCTGTAGTCGGTTCAGCAAGATGGTCGCCAGCAGGGAGTCGCCTCCCAATTCGAAGAAATTGTCGTGCGCGCCAACCCGATCCAGTCTCAGGACCTCGGCCCACGATCGCGCCAGCGCCCTCTCAAGTTCGGTCCTCGGCTCGACATAGGGCGAGTTCAGTTCGGGCCGGACTCGGATCCCGCCGATGCCGCCACCCGGCTCGACCGCGCCCGAAGGTTCCCCGCCCATCACGGCTGCCGACCCCATAACCTTGGATTGCGGCACGTTGGCCAGCCATCCCTCGCGATCGACCCACAACCGCCGGCGCTGCCACGGATAGGTCGGTAGCCGCACGTGCCTCCCGGCGCCCGAAACGATCTGCTTCCACGAGAGATCCACGCCCGCCACGTACAATGCCGCGAGAACGTCTGGAATCGGCTCCCCGTCCAGTCCCAGCATCGCCATGGCCACCCCGCCCGCGCCGGAGCGGGGAACCGACCGCACCGCCGCAACCAACGCGCCCGGCCCGAGCTCCAGGCACACGTCCGCCCCATGCGATTCCAACTGCCCGATCGCCGCGGCGAGCGAATCCGACGGTGCCGAGCACCGCGCCCAGCGTGCCGCATCCAACCCACGGCCATCGTGGCGCCGACCATCGCTCGCCGACAGGAATGGCAGCGTCGCCCCCCGATGTGTCACATCCCCCCAGGCCCCGGGCCCATCGCCCCGCCCGCAGGCCACCGCTATCCGCAGGGCATCCCCCGGCGCCAGAATCCCCGCCGCACTCGCCGCCGCCAATTCTCCAAACCCCCGACCGAGCACAATGCCCGGTGATACCCCCATGCGACGCCACCATCCCACCACGGCCAACTGGACGGCGACCATCGCCGGCAAAGCCCGCGCCTGATCGCCCCACCCATCCCCATCGGCCAGCATCGCCGCGAGTTCGGGCCCGCCCGCGTCCCGCAAGACGCCCCCGATCTCACTCACCTCGCCCTCGAACTGCCCCAGGACCCGCCGCAGGCCCAGCAGGTGATCCTTCCACCGCAACGGCTCGCCATCGAAAAGAAACGCCACCCGCACGCCACGATCAAAAGGCTTGCGGCCCACGAGAACGTCCCCCCCAACCGCGCCAGCAAGATAACCCTCCAGAAGCTCCGCGGCCCGATGCCCCGAATCCGCGAGCACCGCCATCCGGCAGTCGTGATGAGTCCGGCGGGCAGCGGCGGTGTGGCAAATGTCGCGCCACGCCGCGGTCCCCCCTCGCAGGAATCCCGCGTGCCGCAGCGCGACCGCCCGCAGCGCGGACTCGGTGCGCGCGGACAGCGGATAAACCCTCCTCCCGATCCCCGTGCCCTCCTCCACAGCCGATACGTTCTCCGGCGGCGCCTCTCCCAGCACGACGTGCGCGTTGCTCCCGCCAAACCCAAAAGCGCTCACGCCCGCGAAGCGCCCCCGCGCCGAGTCGGGCCAAGGCGCCAACCGCCCCTGGACCCTCAGGCCGAGCTGGCCAAAGGGGATATCGGGGCTCGGTGTTTGAAAATGCAACGTGGGTGGTATTTCCTTTCGTTCCAGCGCCAGGGCCACCTTCATCAGGCTCGCCACCCCCGAAGCCGCCTCCATGTGGCCCAGGTTCGTTTTGACGGAACCGATCGCGCAAGGGTTCTCCGCCGACCGGCCGCGCCCAACCACCGCGCCAAGCGCCGCGGCCTCGATGGCATCTCCCAGGCGCGTGCCCGTCCCCTGCGCCTCGACATATTGGACCAGCTCGGGCGACAGTCTCGCCGCCGAGTACGCCTGCCGCAAGACCCCCTCCTGGGCCTGGCGACTCGGCGCGCTCAAGCCATTGCCAAAACCATTCTGGTTCACCGCCGAACCGCGGATCACCGCATAGATCGGATCCCCGTCGCGCCGCGCCGCCCCAAGCGGCTTGAGCACGACCAGCCCCGCACCCTCGCTGCGCACATACCCCGAGGCCGCCGCATCGAAAGCCCTCACTCGCCCGTCGGGCGCCGACAGCCCGGCCTTCGTCAGATTCACCGTCGCCATCGGCGACAGCATGACGTTCACGCCCCCCGCCATCGCGACCTCGCACTCCCCCGCCCGGATGCTCTGGCAAGCCAGGTGCACGCAGACCAGGGACGCGGAACAGGCCGTGTCCAACGCCACGCTCGGGCCCACGAAATCCAAGAGGAAGGAGATGCGGTTCGCCGCGATGCACTGCGCCGTGCCGCTCGCCACGAAGGCGTCCGCCTGCGCCAGATCCGACGACAGCATCAGCCCATACTCGCTATGGGAGATGCCCACGAATACCCCCGTCCGCGAGCCTCGCAGGCCGCCCGCCACCAGGCCCGCGTCCTCCAATGCCTCCCACGCGACCTCAAGCAGCAGCCGATGCTGCGGATCGATTCGCTCCGCCTCCCGATCCGAGATGCCAAAAAAATGATTGTCGAAATCCTCGATCCCCGCAAGGAATCCCCCCCGGCGGGTGTTCATCTTGCCGGGTGCCCGCGGATCGGGATCGTAGAAAGCGTCCGCGTCCCATCGCCCTGGCGGGATCTCGCCCACGGCATCCCTGCCCTCGACCAATAGACGCCAATAGCCCTCCGTGTCACACACCCCTCCCGGCAGGCGGCAGCCCATCCCGATGATCGCGATCGGTTCCGCCTGCCGCCCCTCCAGCGCGTCCAAGCGGGCCTGTGTCTCCTTGAGGGCAAGGACCGCCCTCTGCAGGGGCGTCATGTTCGCCAGCCGCTCGCTAAGCGCGCTCATTCCCTCGTTCTCTTCCGCGGATCCCGCCGCGCCAACGCCGAGGACATATACGTCATGGCGCCATATTAACAGGTCAGCAGACTTTGAGAAGCCCCCCCGGCTGCCGCTGGCGTGCGCCCGCGGCCTCCCGCCCACCCGGGCCTGGGGACGCGCGCCGCCGCGGACCCTGCGGCATCAAAGCGGGGCATCGCGCGCGACGGGCCGACGCCCCACCAGCGCTCGCTCAGCGATGGCCGCCGCGCGCCTCGCTCCGCCCGCATCCACTATCTCGCGCCGCATGCGCTCGGCCCTCGCCCGGAATTCCGGCTCGGCCAAAAGCCGCCCGATGAGCCCCCGCAGTTCCCCGGGGGTGGAGCGCCGAAATGAGGCACGGAGACCGACCCCGGCGTGCACCAGCCGCGCCGCAACGGCAAACTGGTCCGCGTTTCTCGGCAGGGCCAACATGCACACGGCTCGACTCAACGCCTCGCCCACCGTATTCATGCCCGCGTGCGTGACTAACAGCGCGGCCCTATCTAGCAGCCTCAGCTGTGGCACAAAGTCGACCACCAAGGGATCCCCAGGCAGGTCGCGCAAACACGCCTCGGCCCCGTCCTTCTCACCCTTCCATCTGCCTAAGCCGATCACCAGCTGGGCATCCGTGCCCGCGCAGGCGACCGCGACCTTTTGCAACACCAAGGCGTTGGCGCGATGCGGGACCGTTCCCATCGAGGCATAAATCAAGGGGCGACCGTCGAGCCGATCCCAGGGAAAGTCATCGTCCTGCGCCGACCGTTCCGCGCCCAGGGCGCCCACATAATGAAATGTCGATGGCAACTCGCGCCGCGGGAAATCCAGCCCCCGACAGCCCTGCCCGATCTGCGCCAGTGGCGAGTACGTATCCGCCGGACCGCGCAACCGCGCTAAACCCCACGCATCGCGTTGCCGGTTCACGATGGCCAAGACCGGCCGCATGAACCCATGCCACGCCGCGTGTCCCAGCCGGTTGCGCGCCATCGCCCACAGGGTCTCCGAGTAAGACCAGCCGGTGTAGTGCGGCGGGACCGCCGCCTCCTCGTTCCAATGGAGAGCGTTGCTCACCGAGACAAAGGGCAACCCCAGCCTCTCCGCAACCGTCCCGCCAGCCACCAGATCCTGATCCACCAGCAGCCCATCGACGCCCAACCGGATCAACTCGGGAGGCCCAAAGTCGAGCACCAGCCTCGCCATGTGTTTCCATCTTGCGCGAAGCCTCGAGGCAAAACTCAACCCGACAACCCCCAGCATCATCGCGTCGATTCGCCAGGGTGGCCGATAGCCCGACAAATCAGCGGACCCCAGCTCGCAAAACCCGAGGCCAAATCGACCCGCGATAGCCTCCGCCTTTCCTCGGGCCACCACCGTCACGCGGTGACCCATCCGCGTCAACTCCTGCCCGATCGAACACATCGGGATCAGGTGTCCACCCGCCTCAGGCGCTAAAATTGCATAATGGGCCACGGCATCAATCCTCCCACAGCGCGTTGGCAGTTCCAACGCTCTCCCCACCAAACCGACTCACCCGATCTATCTACAGTCCGGCACCCACGAAGTCCAGCACCCGGCCCCGCCCGAATCCGCACGCCAGGGCGCCTTTACGCCGCTGTTGCATTAGCTGGGGCAACGCTCAATCCTTCCCCCGGTCTTTCTGCCATGAGCCACCAGACCCTCGCGCATCTCTGTGTGACAGTGCTTGCCCTGTCGGGCTCGCTCGCCGCCGCGTCCACCTCCGACCCCATGGAACCCCCTTGGACCGCATCGTGGATCTGGCGCCCGACGCAACAGGGCGACGACGACTATAACCGCTGGATGATCGCGCGCCGAGAGTTTCATGTCCTCGGTACCGCCCGATCCGCCACCGTCCGCGCCACCGCCGACACCAGATACCAACTCTTCGTCAACGGGGAATTCGCCTCCGATGGCCCAGTCAAGGCGTTCCCCGAGCACTATCGCTATGACCGGGCCGAGATCTCGCGGATGCTCCGCCCCGGCACGAACGCCATCGCCGTCCGCGTCCACCACTGGGGCCGCGACACCGCCCAGAGCATCGCCGTTCGCCCCGGCCTGCTCGTCCAACTTGAATGGGAGGACGATGCCGGTCGCCACCTCATCGGCACCGACGCGTCTTGGAGGGTCTGTGAGGACATCGCCCATGACAAGCGCAGCCCCGTGGTCAGCGCCCACCTCGGTTTCGAGGAGCAATACGACGCGCGACGCGAGCGCCCCGGTTGGATGCTCGCCGGCCACGATACATTGTCATGGGAGACACCCGAGGTCGTCTCGGGCGCCACCGAGGGCCCGTGGATGAACCTGCGCCACAGCGGTATCCCGCCGCTCGCCAAGGACGCCGTTCATCCCTCCTCCGTCCTCTGGGCCCGCGCCGTGCGCCCTCCCCGCATCGCATCGACCATCAACGTCGGCCGCTGCCAGGGCATCGACCGAAAGGCCGATGCCCGCAACCCGCACCGCTTCGTCCTGGAGGGGATTCTCCGGAGCGAGGGCGACCAGGACGCCGCCATCCTCAGGCCCACCGCGGGCTTCGAGTTTGGCCTCATCCGGATCTCGGGCACCGAAATCGATGTCGCGAGAGACCTCCTCCAGCAAGAGCGCGCGGCCGTCCGCCTGAAACAGGGCGACAACCCGGTCGTCGTCATTCTCGATGGCCCGTCCGAAATCGAGGAGTTCCAGTTCATCCTCGATGCCGATGCGCCCGTGTCCCTCCGCGCCGCATCCGGCGACGGACCCTGGTCCATCGCCGGGCCATTCAAGCCCGCGGACCCCGCGTGGAAACAGATCCGCGCCGCACGATCGCCCGACGAACTCCGGCCATTCCGCAACCTCTTCCGCGCGCTCCAGCCGCGCGAGATCGTGGGCGCCGACGTCCATGCCCTCACATGCTTCCGGCGCGACCTCGGCCCCGCAGAGGTCTCCGCGCCGCAGAACCTCGCCATCGGCAACGAGGAGGACACCGTCATCCCCGCAGGAACAGACGACGTCGAGCTGATGATCGATCTCGGGCGCGAGTACAACGCCCACATCGCACTCCAGCTCCGCGCGCCGGAGGGCACCGCCATCGACGGCAACATCTTCGAGCGCTATCACGATGGCGCGCCACAGTGGTCGTGGCGCAACCGCTCCAGCTTCCGCTACGTCACGCGGGCCGGATGGCAGGACTACCAGACGATGCGGCACTTCGGCGGCCGATATCTCGCGCTCACGGTCCGGGCCCGCCCCGCCGAGGTGCGCATCCGGCGCGTCGCGGCGGTGTTCACCCATTATCCCGCCGCCGACCGTGGTTCCTTCGCCTCCTCTGACGCCCTCTTGGACAACGTCTGGCGCGTGTGCCGGCAGACCATGCTCTCCTGCATGGAGGACACCTTCGTGGATTGCCCCCTGTACGAGCAATCCCTCTGGCTGGGCGACGCCCGCAACGAGGCGCTGGTCTGCTACATGATGTTTGGCGACTCCCGTCTCGTCCGCCGCTGCTGCGAACTCGGCGGCGAGAGCCTCGGCCGCGGCGACATGGCACACATGCGCGTCCCCACCCGCTGGCCCCGCGTGATCCCCGCCTGGAGCTTCCTCTGGCTCCGCACGTGCTGGGAGAATTACTGGTACTCCGGCGATCGCGACACCCTGATCGCGCGATTCTACCCCGACGCGCGCAAGATGCTCGACACCTGCCTCGAGAAGTACATCGACACAAAGACCGGCCTCTTCTCCATCACCGCGTGGCAGTTCTTCGACTGGATCGGCCTCGACAACGGCCACCGCATCGTCACGCACAACAACACCTTCCTCGTCGATTCGCTCCGCCTCGGCGCCCGCATGGCCGAGGCCGCCGGAGACCAACCGACCGCCTCCCGCTACCGCGCCGCCGCCGATCAACTGGCGGCCCGCATCAACGAGCTCCTGTGGGACGAGTCGCGCGGCGCCTACGTCGATAGCATCCACAACGATGGCGCGCGCAGCACCAGCGTCTCCCGCCAGATCAACACGCTCGCCCTCCTGCACGGCGTCGTGCCCCCGGAACGCGAGAGACGTGTCCTCCCGATCGTCCTCGGCCACGAAACTCAGGACGTGGTCCAGTTCGGCAGCCCGTTCGCCACCCTGTACCTGCTGGAGTATCTCGGCGAAACCGGTCGCGTCGCCCCAATGCTCGACGTCATCCGGGAGTTCTGGGGCGGCATGATGGATGCCCAGACCACCACCTTCTGGGAGTCATTCGCCAACGGCAACCTCGGCGGCGGCCGATACCCCACCCGCAGCTACTGCCACGCATGGTCCGCCGGACCCGCGTACGTCTTCAGCCGCTATGTCCTCGGCGCGCGCATCGATGAGCCCGGCGGTTCCCGGGTCACCCTCTGCCCGCGCGTGGATTGCCTCGATCGGGCCGAAGGCACCATCCCCCTGCCATGCGGCGAGATCCGCATCGGATGGAAGCGGCAAACCGATGGCTCGGCCGAACTTGACATCTTCCCCCCAGCCAAGGTCCTCGCCAACCTCCAGCCACCGCCCGGCTGGCGCCTCAGGGACTTCGACGGCCCCTCCCACAATTTGAACCCCGGCGAACGGGTCGCCCTGGTCCTCCTTAAGAGCGACGCCCCGGACGATAAACCAAAACACTGACTCGACAGGCCCGCGTCCTCCGCCGAGGAAGAAAACGCATCTGCGCAGTTGCCGCGGGCACCCTCCACCCCCCAGGATAGGACCTCAGGAGACACCTCATGGGATTCCCGCTTCAAGACCCGTTCCCGCCGCGCCCCTCCAGCGGCCCGCGTCTCGCCGCCCCTGTCAGCCGCGCGTGCATCGCCGTGCTGCTCCTCGCCGCTCGCCTCACATCGATCGCCCAGGATACCGAGAACCCCGGCCCAAGACCTGCCGACGAACTCGCCAATGCCATCCTTAACAACGACACCGCCACCGCCCGAAGGCTGATCGACGGCCCGGCGCCCGACGGCGCGCCCGAGGACTGGGCCACCCTCGCGGCGCAGGCCCGCCGCATCCTTGACTGGCCCAGCGCCGTCTGCGCCTCGTTCAATGCGGATGTCGGCAAGGCGGTCACCGTCACATCCAACCGCGGTACCCTCTCCGGGACCATCGCCAGCGTCGGCGCCAACGAGATCCGCCTCCGCGTTCCCGTGGAGAATGGTTTCGTCGGCAGGACCGTGAATGTCCTCACGCTCGCCGCCCCCGACCGGGATGGCCGTCTGGCCGGCTACAGCGACGACGAGAAGACGATCATCGGTGCCCTCGGTTTCCTGCGGACCGGCAGGGCCGCCGAGGCGACCGCGGCCCTCCAGAAAGCCCCCGCCTCTCCCCTGGCCCTGCACCTCCTCGCCACCCTCCAGCGCATCCAATTCGCGGCGCTCGAGGAGGAAGCCCTGACCGCGCTCCGCAGACTTCTCGACCAGGCGGGCTTCGGCGACGCGAAGGAACCCGGCGACCCGTTGCTGACCGCCATCCGGAGCAAAGCATTCGGGCCCGTCGCCGCGCCGGCGATTCAGAAACTGGCAGCCGATTTCACGGCCCGCTTCGGCCTCACCCACGTCGCGTACGATTGGGCCGCGATCACCGCCGCATTGGCCACCATCGGCCCGAGGCCCCAGGTGCTCGAAGAGGCTTCGGTGGATAAGGCCATCGCCGCGCTCAAGAGCGCCAACCGCATCGAAGGGGACCTCCTGGCCTTCCCCGAGATCCATGGTGGCAGGGTCGATCTCATCCTGTCGGGAAATGAGCGCCTCAAGGACATCGCTCCCTTAGAGAAGCTCCCCGTCCGCGATCTCGATCTGACCGGCACCGGCGTCCGCTCCCTGCTGCCTCTTAAATCCATGCCCCTGGAGCGCCTCGTCCTCGACGGCACCCCACTCACATCCCTGCGGGGCATCGAGGGCTGCCCCATCCGATCCCTCTCGATGACGAACACCGCCATCACGGACCTCAAACCCCTCAAGGGCGCGCCCCTCGAATCCGCCAACTTCAACCGGTCCCAGATCCGATCCCTCGCGGGCCTCGAGGGTGCCCCATTGAGCGACCTCAACATCTCCGAAACTCCCGTCTCGGACATCAAAGCCCTGGCGGGCGCGCCCCTCACCAACCTCAATGCCACCATCTGCGGCGCGCTCACCGATATCCGTCCGCTCGCCAACTCCCCTCTCCAATATCTCTACCTCTGGGGAACCAGCGTCTCCGAATTCCGCCCCCTCGCGAAAATGCCCCTCAGGATACTCACCTGCATGCGCCTCGAAGACCTGCGCCCCCTGGAGGCCGCCCCGCTCGAGTTCCTCATCATCTCCTACTCCGCACTCACCGACCTCCGTCCCCTCGGCGGGAAACAGATCACCAGCCTGTCACTGACCGGGTGCCAGAAACTGTCCGACCTCTCGCCGCTCCGCGGCATGCCCCTCGCCACGCTCGACCTCACAGATTGCCCGAAGATTACCGACCTCGCCCCCCTCCGGGGCATGCCGCTGACCACCCTCGTCCTCGACGGCACCTCCGTCGATGACAAGCAGATGGCGAGCATCGCGGACGGCGTTCCCAACCTCCTGACCCTGTTCATGGCCCGATGCAAGAGGATCAACAGCCTGGATTTCCTGCTTTCGCTGAAATCCCTCTCCGCGGTGTCCCTCCCTCCGGGCGTCAGCGCCGTTCCCGTGCTCGAAAAGCACCCGGCCATCTCCGCGATCTACGAGAACGGGCTCCCCATCGACAAGAAGGACTACATCGCCACGCACGGCGGCGGCACGCGGTGACCGAATAACACAAGTGAAATAATGTCGTCCGGTGCCATCATGTCTTAGCCATGCGAGAACCCTGGCGCACCAGTCTCAGGGCCGCGATTGGGTCGGCCGCCCTCGCGGTCGCCGCCCCGGTTCTCGGACAAGACCACGGCAGTTGCCCCGGGGTGATCATCAGCGAGATCCCGGCACCGGCCCAGATTTTCGGCGTCCCGATCAATCCCATCTATGTCTCGGACCCCTGCATTCTCGTGCTGTCCAACGGCGACTATCTCGCCTCGCATGCGCAGTTCGGCTCCGCGTCCGGATCCTCCACCAGCGGAAAAACCCGCGTGTTCCGTTCCGCCGACAAGGGCGCGACGTGGACCAAGGTCAACGGCGGCGCCGACCTCACCGGCATCCTGCGCGGCAGCCTGTTCGAGCACGGTGGGACGATCTACCTGCTCGGGGCCAACAATGACGCCTCCGGCAATGCCGCCGTGATGATGAGATCGGAGAACGGTGGCGACAGTTGGACATCGACGTCGTTCTCCCCATTGGGCGGCATGGCCACGCCCGACAACGCCCAGCTTCTCAACGGACGCATCTGGCTCGCCTCCACCCGGTCCAGTCTCTCCGCCGCGGATACCTCCGACCCCTTCCAGGTCGCCTCGTGGACCCGCGGCGATGGCTTCCCCACCCCCAGCGACAGTTGGCTGCCGGGGACCGGATTCACCGCCGCAGACAACTTCATCGGCGAGGGCCAGATGACCGCGTCTCCCACCCGCGGACTCGCCATCCTCGCCAAGGTGCGCCTCCTCCCCTACGCCGCAACGATCAGCGTGCACCCGTCCAGCGGAATCGCCTTCTTTGATCCGGATCGCGACTTCGTGCCGCTTCCCGGAGGCGAGAAGAAGTTCGGCGCCCGTTTCGATCCCGTCTCGGGCAAGTACTTCTTGCTGGCCAACCCGATCCTCCCCGCACACGACGGATCCGGCCTCGCCCCCGACCTGATCCGCAACACCGCCGCCGTGCTCACCTCCCGCGACCTCGCCGCCTGGAGCGTAGAGAAGATCTTCCTCTACTCCGCCAATATCTCCTACGAGGGGTTCCAGTACTTCAACTTCGACTTCGACGGCGAGGACATCGTCATCGGCTCCCGGACCGCTTTCGATGTCGGGGGCAATAGGCCGCCTCGCGCCCATGATTCCAACCTCCTCACATTCCACCGCATCTCCGGTTTCAGGACCCTCGCCCGCGAGCACGTCCTGCGCATCGAGGGCGCCCAGGTACGCCGTTACGAGAAAACCCAGCATGCCGATGCGCCTCTGGGAGCATTTCCCCTCGGCGATAGCTTCGCGGGGGCACCGCTGGCCAACCCCGTATCCTTCGCCGTGGACCAGGGGGACATCTATATCCAGGAGGCCGGTGGCCGCGTCCTGCGATTCGACTGGGCGGGCAACTTCCTCGGCACGGCCCCATCCGCTCCCGGCGGCATGCAATCCGGAGAACTCGCCCTGCCGCAACCTCCCCAGAACGAGTTCTCCTGGGTTGCCCCCGGATCGGGCGCGTGGGACGAGCCCCGCAATTGGCACTACTGGAATCGCCCCGGCCATCCGTCAGGCGTTCCCATCTTCGGCAGCGCCGCCACGTCCGCCGCGGTCGCCGTCGCGCTTCCCTCCAACGCGAGGAGCTGGTATTTCAACGCCGGGGGGGATTTTGAGGGATGGACGACCAACAAGGTGGACAACGCCACGGTGTCCGGCGGCACCTTGCGGGGTGTCGCCCAATCAAGTGGCGATCCCATCGTCCAGCGCCTCAATCTGAATCTCGCCGGCGACGAGGTCTCGGAGATACGGGTGCGGATGCGCGTAGACGCTAGCGGCAATGTGCCCGTGGACCTGTACTGGGGAAACTGGGCAACCAACACGTTCGCGGAAGCGCGAAAAGTCCGCGTGAACTACACGGGCAACAATGGGCTGCAGGACGTGGTCTTTACCATGGCCGGGCGCACCGGTTGGACCGGCGAACGCATCACGCGCCTTCGCCTGGACCCCGTCAATGGCTCGGCCTACGCCGGCGCCGCGTTCGAGATCGATTCCATAGAGGTCCCGCGCGCAACCGATCACACGCGGCTCGATGGGATGCGCTTCATCGGCACCGCGCAATACACCCTGGCCGGCCCAGGATCCTTGCAGATACGCCCGGACACCGGAACCGGTCTCGTGGAGGTGCTGCAGGGCTCCCATGCCATCGCCGCCCCGCTCGACCTGGGCGCGGATACGGCCTTTCACGTCGCCACAGGCTCCGCTCTTGAGTTCTCCGCGACGGTCACCGGCGCGGGCGCCCTCACCAAGTCGGGGGCCGGCACGCTCAGGATTTCCGCTCCCCTCACCCATCGCGGGGCAACCATCGCCGAAGCCGGAACCCTCATCCTCGAACAGGCCACCCTGTCCGATACGTCCGCCGTGCGGATCGCGCGGGGCGCCACGCTGCGCCTGGAACATAACGCCGCAGACACGGTCGGAGAGCTCTGGCTCGCCGGCGAGAAGAAATGGAAGGGAACCTGGGGACCCGTCGGTTCTGCGGCTCGCTACCAGACCCCTTCCCTGACCGGCACCGGTTTTCTGCAGGTGGCCGACGGACCCGACCCGGGCTTCGCGGGATGGGCCTGGGAGACTGGCCTCACCGGCGCTCCTGGTCTCGAGGCGGGATGGCGCGACGACCCAGACCGCGACGGCTTGCCCAACGCCCTCGAGTGGCTCCTCGGCGGGAATCCCTTGCGCCCAGATTCTGCCTCCCATCGCCCCGAAACCCAATGGACGGCATCTGACCTCGCCTTGACCTTTCGTCGGTCTGACGACTCTGAATCAGCCCTTAGCCTTACAGTGCAATACTCCGTGAACCTCCTCGCCAACGGCTGGCTGGACGCGCCCATCGGACCCGGATCAAGCGGTCCCGATGCGGCGGGCATCGTGGTGAACGTCGCCGAGAACGGGGATGCCCCGGACGCAATCCGCGTCACCTTGCCCCTGGCCCTCGCTCCGGACGGACATCTCTTCGCGCGCCTCAAGGCGACCTCAGGGGATCCCTGACCCATTGTGTGCCCGGTCGCAACCCGGGCCCCAGTTCCGTGAAAAACGATAGCGCGTGTCCCGAATTCCGAGCATAGTGGTCTCCGCCATGATCAAGAGCGTCATCTCCTCCGCACTCTTCGCCACCGTGTTCCTTCCGCCCCTCGCAACCGGCACGGGCCTTCCTTCGCCCGCGGCACCGGCGATTGCCCCAGCCGCCGGCGCCGGACCGCAAATCATCAACGGGGATTTTGGCGACCTCGCCGGCATGATCGAGACCAAGGACGGCTGGCACTCGGGTCTCCCGAAAGGATGGCGCGGCTCAGAGAGTTCGTACGCGGTCCATGCCAAGAAGGGCGCGACGCCGCCCACGTGCAATCCTTCGGCGATGGGATTCCTCCGGCAGAGCGCCGGCGCGCTGGATCGCGCGTCTGATGTGGTGCTGGCATTCGATGTCTCCGAACCATGGAAACCCGGCGCCGCCCTCCAGGCCCAGATCCTCGACGGCAATCTCTCCCCGCTGGCGATCGGGGACTTTGCGCCAGGGACCCGGCACCAACTCGCGGCAAAGTCCGTTCCCGCGGGCACTTCAATCATCGTCGCTTTCCGCGCCACGTCGGGCACCCCGGGCCTCGATAACGTGACGTTGGAAACGCGCCCCACATCATCCGCGTCAACCTCGCCCCCCCCCGCCGACGAGGGTTCCCCCATCACCGTGGCCTGCTATTATTTCGGCAACTATCACCCCGGCGACCCGCGCAACGAGAAATCCAAGGGCAAGGGCTGGTCCGAGTGGGAACTGGTCAAGGCCGCCAAACCCAGGTTCCCCGGCCACCAGCAGCCCAAGGTGCCCCTCTGGGGATACACCGACGAATCCGACCCCGACGCCATGGCGCAGAAGATCGATGCCGCGGCCGACCACGGCATCGATGCCTTCATATTCGACTGGTATTATTACAACGACGGCCCATTCCTCGACCGCCCCATCGACATCGGGTTCCTGAAGGCCAAGAACAACGCGCGAATCAAATTCGCCTTCATGTGGGCGAACCACGACTGGATCGAGATCCACCCGTACCGCCGCGGCGCCGAACGCAAAGTCCTCTATCCGGGCGTCGTCACCCCTGAGAATTTTGAGAGAATCTGCGACCACGTCATCAAGTCCTACTTCACGCACCCCTCCTACTGGCGGATAGACGGCCGACCGTACTTCTCCTTCTACGAACTGACCAAGCTCATGGACGGCTTCGGCAGCGTCGAGGCGACACGCAAGGCGCTGGACAAATTCCGCGCCAAAACCGTCGCCGCCGGCCTGCCGGGCCTCCACCTCAACGCCGTCGTCTGGGGTCGCCCCATCCTCCCCGGCGAAAAACAGCCCGCGGACCCGGCCCAATTGGTCAAAGACCTGGGGTTCGATTCGGTCACGTCCTACGTCTGGATCCATCACGTCGCCCTGCCAAAAATCCAGACCGACTACGACGAGGCCCGCGACGCCTACTTCGACTACTGGAACCGGGCCGAGAAGATGTTCGGCGTACCCTATTTCCCCAACGTCACGATGGGCTGGGACTCGAGCCCCAGGGCACACCAGGAGGACGAATTCGGTAATTTCGGGTACCCGTTCACCAATACGATCGGAGGCAACACGCCCGAGCGCTTCCGTGCCGCGCTCGAGATGACAAGGCGCCGGCTCCTCGCGAGGACGACGGGCCCCCGCATCTTTAACATCAACTGCTGGAACGAGTGGACCGAGGGCAGCTACCTCGAGCCGGACACGATCCACGGCATGAAATACCTCGAGGCGGTCCGCGACGTGTTCCGCCCCCCGGTCAAGTTCGTCCCACATCGCCTCGGCGACTATCGCAGCGAGGCGATCGGGATCGGCGATTTTAACGGCGACAAGAAAACGGACGTCGTCGCCGGGCCCAACCTGTACCTGGCGCCGGACTGGAAACCCATCAAGGTCCGCACGCTCACCGGGCCCGGGGTCGATGAGACGGGCAAGGGTTACATGGATGATTTCGCCAACCTCCCGCTGGACGTGGACCGGGACGGCAGGCTCGACATCGTCTCCGTCGGGTGGTTCAGCAAGTCGGTCCGATGGCATCGCAACGCGCTTGGGACGGACGGCGACTGGCCCGAGTCCATCCCGGACAACAGCGGCAACTTCGAGAGCGCGGAACTATTGGATATCGATGGCGACGGCAAAGCGCTCGAGATCCTGGCAAACGGCAAACCCACGATCTGGTTCGAAACGGGAAAAGACCCCTCCGGCCAACCCACCCTGCTCAAGCGCGTCATCTCTGAAAAGCCGATGGCGTTCGGCGGCGGCGCGGGCGACATCAATGGCGACGGGCGACCCGACGTCCTGCGCCCAGAGGCCTGGTTCGAGGCTCCCGAGGACCCGCGGTCCGGCCAATGGATCGAGCACCCCTGGGCGCTGGGAGCGCCCGGCGGCAAGGCCGACCACACGCCGCAGATCCTCGTGCTGGATGTGAACGGCGACAAGTTAGCCGACATCGTCACCAGCAGCGCACACAAGCACGGCATCTTCTGGTATGAGCAGGTCCGCGAGGGCGGGGCGATCTCGTGGAAACACCATCTCATCGACGACTCCTGGAGCCAGGCCCACAGCCTCGCCCTGGCCGACATCGATGCCGACGGCACCCCCGACCTCGTCACGGGAAAACGCTTCATGGCGCACAACGGCAAAGACCCCGACGAGTTCGGCAAACTCGGCGTCTACTGGTACAGGCTAAAGCGCGGACCGCAGCCCGAGTGGACACGATACCCGATCACCTTCGACAAGGGCATCGGGTCGGGCGTCAATCTCTGCGCCGCCGACATCGACGGCGATGGCGATGTCGACGTGATCGTCACTGGTAAGTGGGGCGGACCCGTCTTGTTTGAGAACAAATTGAAGTAGCCCATGATCCATGCGCCCTCGTCCGGATTCGTTCGTCGCCCCTTCGCTGGCGCTCATCCTCCCCCTTCACACTCTCGCGACTGATCCCAACGCCTCTTCCCCGCTGTCCCACGGCGCCATCCCGGATGACGGGGCCGACGAGCGCCCCGCATTCCAGCGCGCCCTTGAAGCGATCGCCGCCGCCCGCGGGAATCGCGTTCGGTTTCGGAAATACCCGAGTCACGCGCCCCGCAACCCGACGATCCACCCCACCGCCGCACCTCCCAAAACCAGCCACGCGGAATTCACCCGATAGCGCAAGAGCAACACCGCGCCAACTACCGCCAGCCCGACGCTCAGGCCATCGACGAGCGCCGCTCGCCCCAGGTGCCAGGTCACCACAGCCATCAGCGCCAGGGACGCCACGTTGACCCCGTCCAGAAACGATCCGGCCAGCGGCGAACTCCGAATGCGCGGCACCAGCGGCCCGCTGATGGCGACGAATATGAAAGCGGGCAGAAAAATTCCCGCGGTCGCGATCATGGCGCCCGGCAAGCCCCCGAGAACATAGCCGACAAAGGTGGCCGTCGTGAGCACCGGGCCCGGCGTCACCTGCCCCACCGCGATCGCATCCAGGAGTTGCCCCTCCGTCAGCCAATGAAACCGCTCGACCAGATCGGCCCGCAAAAACGCCAGCAGGACATACCCGCTGCCAAACAGCACCGAACCCACCTTCACAAAAAGCAGGAACAGGGGCCAGAGGCCAAATGCTGCCCCGCCCGGCGCCGCCTTGCACGCGAACACCATGGGCACGATCGGCACGACGCCACAGAGACGTCCGCCAGATCCCGGCCGCCAGGGCGATGGCCCACATCGAACGAGCGCGACGACGGCACCCGTTCCAAACAGGACCACCAGCTCGTGGACGCCAAACCCATAGAGGGCCGTGGCCACAACGCCCGCGATCGCCAGAAATCGTGTCTTCGCCGCCGACCTCCCAAGACGCCAGAGCGCCTGGCCCACCACGGCGATGATCACCGGTTTCACACCATTCAGCACGCCCTCGGCCCTCGGCAGCCCTCCAAACCTCACGTAGACCCAGGCCATCGCGGTCACGATCAGCGCCGCCGGCAGAATGAAACACGCTCCCGCCAGCAAGAGCCCAGCCCAGCCCGCGCGCCTCCGCCCGATGTGGATCGCCATCTCGGTCGAATTCGGCCCGGGGATCAGATTCGTCGCGCCGAGCAGGTCCAGAAACTCCTCCCGCGCGAGCCATCCCCGGCGCCGCACGACCTCGTCCTCCATCATCGCGACGTGGGCCGCGGGGCCTCCGAACGCCGCCGCCCCGAGCTTCAGGAACACGCCCGCCAGCTCAAACAGTCGCCCCGTCCCCGGGGCACTGTGCGTCCCGTCCTTCAAGGGCATCACGCGCCCGGCAACAGAGACATGACGGCTGCGCTCGGTCGCGAAATGACGTGTGCGGCAATCAGTTTGCCGAGATCGCCCACCTTCTCGCGCCCGGCGGCCACGGCGGCTTCCACCGCAGCGATGTCGCCCTCGATGATGATCGTGATGTAACCGCCCCCGAGTTTCTCCTTGCCCACCACATTCACGCTGGCGGCCTTGCAGGCGGTATCGATCGCCTCCAGCACCGCCGTGAATCCCTGCGTTTCGATCAGCCCGATGGCGGGCGGTTGCTTCTTCTCCATAGTCGCCTTTCTGTTGCGGTCCCTCGCGCCGGCGGATTCGCCCGTCGGCTCGAAAACCACCGGTTGCTCGATCAAAGGGCTGAACTCCATTTCGGACAGGATGCCCCGTCCCACGGCGCCTTCCGCCGGGCGCGCCAATCGCGACGCGACGGCCCCGACCCCCATCCGGACCGCGACCGCGCCCCCCGCGTCCAACGCGGCCTCGACATCCGAAACGGAGCCCGAGAACTTGAAGCACACCCCGCCGAGGTCGTTGAGCTCGACCTGCAGCACGCGGATCGAAGCCGCCTTGTCCATGGCGTCCGCCGCCACCAGCGCCACCGTCAGCCCGGGCGCCTCGATCAACCCGATGGCCTCCCTCACAGCGCGCCCCGCTTCCGCAACTCCTCCAACACCGACTGTGCGATCTGCGCGACGCGATCCCGCTCGGGCACCCCCGTCCGCACCGGACACCCCTCGCTCGGCGCGTCCACGTACCCGTGCTCGGACAGGATGCACTGCAGCACCCGCTGGAGCGCCGCGGTGTCCACCCGCTGGCCCTCGGTCCGCGGTTGCCGCCCGGGGCCCAGATCAAACCCACGGAGCGCCACCGCCGCCTTGAACCCCTCCGGAAAGTCCGCCGAGAAAAGCATCGTGTCGAAAAGTTCCAGCAACTTGTACTGGAGCCGCATCGCCTCGTCGAGCCGACCCGCCCGGGTCAGGTCGTAGACCTTGCGCGTCAACTCCGGCACGACACCGCTCGACGCATTGGTCCCCCCATCGGCCCCGACAATCAGCGCGGGCACGAGCACCGCCTCCCAGCCCGAAAGGACCGAAAAATCCGACCGCGTCGCGCGCGCCACCGCGATCACCCTCATCACGAACGCCAGGTCCCCGGACGAGTCCTTTATCCCCACGATCCGCGGAAATTCCAGCAGCCGCCGGATCGTCGGCACGTCGATCGGGCTCGCGAACATCGGGATGTTGTAGAGGGTCACGTCGATCGGGCTGTTCAGCGCGATCTCTTTGAAGTACGCGTACACCGAATCCGGGCTCAGCCTGTAGTAGAATGGCGACACGATCGCCACGGCCCTCGCCCCGTACCCCGCATAGGTCTCGCACGCCTTGATGGTCTCCCGCGCGTTCGCCTCCGCCGCCCCGGCCAGCACCGGCACCCGCCCCGCCCCCACCTCGCACGCGACCCGCACGATCAGCCTCCGCTCCTCCGCCGTGAACCGGGTGAACTCCCCCGTGGACCCATTCGGGTACAGCCCGTGCACGCCCCTGTCGATCAACCAGCCCAGATACCGGCGCAACTCCCCCTCGTCGATCCGCCCGGCACCATCCAGCGGCACCACGTGCGGCGTGAATATTCCCTCGATCTTGCTGCCCATACTTCCGCGGGGAGCATACACGCCCTCACCCCAAGGAAACAGCCCAAACCGAATCCCCGGGCGCGGCCGGTAGGCCCTGCGGCTTAGTCGGGCAGCCTCCCCGCGCCCCGCGCCCCGCGCCCCGCGCCCACCCGCGCCAATGTCAGGCACTTAACTTCTTCACGATCCTCGCCACATGTTGGCCCTGGAATCGGGCCTGCGCCAATTCCTTGGCCGATGGTTGACGCGAGCCATCCGCCCCCGCGATCGTCGCCGCGCCCCATGGCGAACCGCCCTTCACCTCGCTGATGTCGGCAAGCTCGGGACAGGCATAGGGCAACCCCACGTAGATCATCCCGTGGTGCATCAGCGTCGTCACGAAGCTGATGATGGTGCTCTCGTTGCCGCCCCCGGTGCCCGTGCTGGTGAAAACGCTGCCCACCTTGCCCACCAGCGCCCCCTTCAGCCACAGCCCCCCGGTCTGATCCAGGAAGTTCCTCATCTGTGCCGCCATGTTGCCAAATCGCGTCGGTGTCCCGAATAGGATCGCATCATAATCGCCCAGTTCTTTTGGGTCGGCCACCGCCGCCGCCTGGTCCAACTTGGCCCCCGCCCTCGCCGCCACCTCGGGCGGCATGGTCTCCGGCACCCGCTTCAACGCCACCTCCGTGCCCTCGACCGACCGCGCGCCCTCGGCGATCGCCGAGGCCAACGTCTCCACGTGACCGTATGTCGAATAGTATAGCACCAGCACCTTGCTCATGATTGCTTCCCTTTCTTCTCGTCTCGTCTGTTCATCTCAGATCAAAGAGCAATGCCTCCGCGAACCCCGATGCGGCCAGGGTCATGGTTCCCGCCACTTCCGTGCTCGCACCGTCGCCTCCCGCGAGCCCCACCCCGTCCCAGTCCAGTTCGCCTTCCGCGACGTGAAGCCAGACACCTCGGCCAGGGCGGATATCATGCGCCACGCTCTCTCCGGTCCGAAGGCGGATCCGGTATACGAGCGCATCCTGATGTATCCTCGCCGAGCCATCGCGCCCATCCGGAGAAATGACCAACAGGCTGGGTTCCGCCTCGGAGCCGGGAACCGGACGCCATTCCGTGTAGCCCGGATCCAGGCCGCGCTCGGCTGGCTGGATCCAAATTTGCAGGAAATGGAGAGGCGCGGTGCGGCTCGGATTGAATTCGCTGTGGCTCACCCCACGCCCCGCGCTCATGAGCTGAACCTCTCCCGGATGGAGCAGGCGCCCATTGCCCATGCTGTCCCTGTGCTCAAGTTCCCCCTCCAGCACGTAGCTGAATATCTCCATGTCCCGATGCGAGTGGGTGGCAAAACCCTTTCCGGGGGCGACGCGATCGTCATTGATAACGCGGAGGCTCCGGAAGCCCACGTTTCCCGGGTCATAGTAGTCCGCAAAGGAAAACGTGTGCCTGGACTGGAGCCAGCCATGGTCCGCATGGCCCCTCTCGCCAGAACGGCGCACCCTCACTCGCTGCCTGGACACCGAAATCATGCCAAAACCATCGCCCCGTCCCGCAGCTTCGCCAATGCCGATTTCTTTGCCTCAGCCTGCCTTTTGGTTATCGTCATTTCGTGGAATTGTGAGAGTCGCGCTACTTCGTGGCCGCCGCCGAGGAGGGAAGCATCACCCGTGCCGCGAATCCGTATTCCCCTGAATCCAGATGTCCGCTATCGTGACTCTTCATGATAGGATATTTTAGAGATTCCCGGCGAATCGCTAGCGCAACCCTCCTGACCCTCGCCATCGCATTCGCCTCATGCTGTGCCTCGCGCGCCGCAGGCCCGCCCTCCATTCCGCGCTCCCCGCGCCCCAACATCCTTGTCATCTTGGCCGATGACCTCGGTTTCTCGGACCTCGGTTGCTATGGCTCAGAGATCGAGACCCCCAACCTGGATCGGCTCGCGTCCAATGGCCTCCGATTCACGCAATTCTACAATACGGCCAAATGCCACTCCTCCCGCGTGAGCCTTCTCTCCGGTCGGTGGTGCCGACAGGCCGGTGACGAAAGCCTCCGTCGCGCGGCAACCATTCCCGAGATCCTCCGGGCCGACGGCTATTTCACCGCGATGGCCGGCAAGTGGCACCTCTCCAAACAACCCACCGACTTCGGTTTCGACCGCTACTTCGGCCACCTTTCCGGCGCCTGTAACTATTTCACGGGGGATAAGACATTCCGGCTCAACGGCGCACCCTTCGCCGTGCCCGCGTCAGGCTTCTACACCACCGTCGCCAACGTCGATTACGCGCTGCGGTTCCTGGAAGAGGCGCGGGAGACGAAGAAGCCATGGTTCTTGTACGTCGCCTTCAACGCCCCCCACGCCCCGCTCCAGCCCCTCGAGGCGGATTACCGGAAGTACCTTGGCCGATACGCCGCCGGGTGGGACGCCATCCGCGCCGCGCGAGTCGCAAAGCAACGGGCGCTCGAGCTATTCGCCGGCGATGTCGGGCCGTCGCCTCGCCCCGACCACATCCCGGCATGGGACTCCCTCGGCGAGGAATGGCACGACTGGGAGGGACGCCGCATGGCGGCCTACGCCGGCCTCATCGATCGCCTCGATCAGGAGATCGGACGGCTGATCGTCGACCTGGAACGCACCGGCGAACTGGACAACACCCTCATCCTGTTCTTCTCCGACAATGGCGCGTGCCCTTACGACCGCCGCAGCAACGCGCGCGACTCCGAACCCTTCAGGCCGGATGTCACCTGGAGCGACAGCACCGGTTGGGCATGGGCGCGCAACACGCCCTTCCGCTACTATAAACAAAACCAGTTCGAGGGCGGCATCGCCACGCCCGCCATCGCGCACTGGCCCAGGGGCATCACGGCCCGCGGCCGCATCCAAAGCCCCGCACACCTCGTCGACATCCTCCCCACGCTGCTGGAGATCGCCGGCACCAAGGCCCCCGACACCTGGCCCGGGCGCGAGCTCACCCCCCTCGCCGGTGTTTCGCTCGCCCCGGTCTTCGCCGGAGAGCCCATCTCCCGCCGCCCGCCCATCCACTTCCTCTTCGCCGCAGACCGCGGCCTCCGCGACGGCGATTGGAAATTGGTCAGCTTCAAAGGCCAGCCCTGGGAATTGTACAACATCACGCAAGACCGCACCGAATCAAGCGATGTCTCCGCCCGGCACCCAGACATCGCCCAGCGCATGATCGGACAATGGCACGAGATGGCGAAGAGCGTCCTCATGGCGCCGTCGAAAGAGTGCGCGCCCGTCGCCCAAACCGCCTCCGGTCACCGGCACCCCGAGTGGACCGATTACGCCTCCCCGCCGGCCGACGGCGAACGCAAGACCCAGCGCGAAGGCGGACGGAAGAGATCCCAGATCGGGACAATCCGCGCGCGCGCCGGCACCCGCCTAGACACGGAAAAGTCCCAGATGATTCTTCACTGCGAAGGCACCGACCCGGGACTCGCCTTCGACGGACTCCCCGACATGCCTGGCGCGGGACCCTATGCCCTGACTTTCCGCCTGCAGAGCCACGCCACAGGTGACGGCGAGATCTACTGGACCACCGACCCAAAAACAAAGCTCCCCGCCGGCGGCCACCTCGAATTCGCCGTGACCCATGACGGCCAATGGCACGAAATCACCCTCCACATCCCCGAGACCAAGGCCCTCCACGCCCTCCGCCTCGACCCGTGCGGCGGCCCCGGCGAGGCGCGCATCGAGAACCTGACCCTCGAGGACGCGTCGGGAAAGACGCTCCGGACATGGCCGTGAGGCACCGCCGTTGAATGTTGGTTGTTGAATGTTGCTCCCCGAAACCCCAAAACCTCTCTCGCCATGCCCGACGAACAGGAACTGATCCAGCAGCGCATCGCAAAACTGGAAGCGATTCGCGCCCAGGGTGTCAACCCCTTCGGCGGCCGATTCGACGGCACCGAGCCCGCGGCCTCGCTGAAAGAGCACTTCGAGGAGGGGCGGCGCGTCCGGGCCGCCGGCCGCATGATGACGCGCCGCGACATGGGCAAGAGCGCCTTCGCCCACATCCGGGATGGCTCCGGCACGATCCAGGTCTTCCTGCAGAAGGACGCGCTCGGCGACGAGGCCCACGCGCGCTTCAAGTCACTCGTCGACCTCGGCGACTTCATCGGGGTCGATGGCACGCTATTCACCACCAAGACCGGCGAGAGGTCTATCCGCGCGGAATCTTTCACCATCCTCGCCAAGGCGATCCGCCCCCTGCCTGACAAGTGGCACGGTCTCACCGACCACGAGCTGCGCTACCGCCAGCGCTATCTCGACCTCGCCACCAACGAGGATGTCCGCAGCGTCTTCCTCGCCCGGATCCGCGCCGTCCGCGAGATCCGCGCGTTCTTCGAGTCCCGAGGCTTCCTCGAGGTCGAGACGCCCATGATGCAGCCCATCCCGGGAGGCGCCGCGGCCACGCCCTTCGTCACCCATCACAACGCCCTCGATATCGACCTCTACCTCCGCATCGCGCCCGAACTGTACCTGAAACGATTGCTCGTCGGCGGCTTCGAGCGGGTCTTCGAGATCAATCGCAACTTCCGCAACGAGGGCCTCTCGCGCAAGCACAACCCCGAGTTCACCATGCTCGAGGCCTATTGGGCCTACGCCGACTTCGAGCTCATGGCGGACCTCATGGAGGAACTCATCGCGGGGCTCGCCGCCTCCCTCGCCTACTCCGGCCCCATCGACTGGTCCCGCCCATGGCCGCGCGTCCGGTACCATGACGCCATCCGCAAGGCCGCCGGAGACGACTGGTTCGACCTCACGCCCGCGGGCCGCAAGGACCGCGCCGCCGAACTCGGCGTCGAGATCATGCCTGAGCTCGTGGATTTCGAGGTCACCAACCAGATCTTCGAGAAACTCGTCGAGGCCAAGACGATCAGCCCCGTCTTCTACACCCACCTGCCCCACCAGCTCGTCCCGTTGGCCAAGCAGAACCCCGACGACCCCTCACTGGTCGACGTCTTCGAACTCGTCGCCAATGGCCAGGAACTCGCCCCCGGCTACAGCGAGCTCAACGACCCCATCGCCCAGAGGGAGCGCCTGCTGCATCAGTCCGGCGGCGAACCGCAGCGGATCGACGACGATTTTCTCACCGCCCTCGAGCACGGCATGCCCCCGGCCGGCGGCATCGGCCTCGGCATCGACCGCCTCGTCATGACCCTCACCGGCGCCGAGAGCATCCGCGACGTCATCTTCTTCCCCCTGCTCAAGCCCGGGGCCTAGCAGCCGGTCGGACTTTGCCAAGTCCGACAGGCTGCTAGAAAGCAAAACCGCATGATATCCAGGTAGTTACACTGGAGGGGCTGTGGGTGTGGCAGCGCTCCTGAGCAAGAATCTGGAAACGGGATGCTCTTCCGTAATTCCTTTGTTCTCAAATGGAAGGCGGTTTTGCCAGAGGAGTTTGCCGGACGAAGTCCGACAAACTCCTAGCTCAAAATTCCCGCGGCCGAACGCACCAGCGTTTGGCCCGCCCCTCGCCGAACGCGATCGCCCGCACAGAAAGTCCTCGTAGCCGAACGCGTCAGCGTTTGGCCCGCCCAGTCGCCCAAGGCGATCAGCCATCGCATCTTTCTCCCCAGGCGATGCCCCTGCTGCGCCAAGTCAAAAACAGATACCCACAAGTCAATTTCGGCAATTCTCGTTGGGCCGACGCCAACCCTAGACTTTCCAGATTCGGATATGCCCGAAACCAGGAGGCACACCATGAGCCAAGGACCCATCACCCACCTGACCGCGGCCCTGATCGCCTGCGCCGCGATTTCCCCAATCGCCCGATCGCAGGAGGCCGCGAATCCCGACCCCTATGCCAACGAGACCAGGGAGCAGCGCGACGCCCGAATGGGGTGGTGGCGCGAGGCCAAGTTCGGCATGTTCATCCACTGGGGCGTCTACGCCGTTCCCGCCGGCACCTACAAGGGCAAGCAGATATCCGGCATAGGCGAATGGATCATGCGCAACGCCGAGATCCCCCTCGCCGACTACAGGGCCTTCGCGCGACAGTTCAACCCCGTGAAGTATCGTCCGGAGGCGTGGGCAAAACTGGCGAGGGACGCCGGCATGAGGTACATGGTCATCACCTCCAAGCACCACGACGGCTTCGCCCTGTTCCCCTCGGAAGCCACCGACTGGGACATCGCCGACGCCACCCCCTATGGCAAGGACCTCATCGGCCCGCTCGCCAAAGCGGCGCGCGCAGAGGGCCTGCGCTTCGGGCTGTATTACTCGCAGGCACAGGACTGGACCCACCCTGGCGGCGCCAAGGCCCGGCTCAAGGAGGGCGAGGGCTGGGACGACGCCCACAAGGGCAGCTTCGACGCGTACCTCGACAAAATCGCCGTGCCGCAGGTGAAGGAGATCCT
Source organism: Verrucomicrobiia bacterium (assembly GCA_020847615.1). Lineage (GTDB taxonomy): Bacteria > Verrucomicrobiota > Verrucomicrobiia > JADLBR01 > JADLBR01 > JADLBR01. Next base: position 35,200 of record JADLBR010000280.1, on the reverse strand, counting down.
GTCCCGCTACCAGCCCGACATTCTCTGGTGGGACACCCCCACGTGGATGAACGAGGAGCGGGCGCGCCGGCTCATCCCGCTGGTCAAGCTTCGCCCCGGGCTCATCCACAACAACCGCCTCGGCGGCGGCTTCAAGGGCGACACCGAGACCCCCGAGCAGCACATCCCCGCCACCGGCTTCAAAGACCGCGACTGGGAGGTCTGCATGACCATGAACGACACCTGGGGCTTCAAGAGCTACGACGATAAATGGAAGTCCACGGAGGACCTCATCCACAAGCTCTGCGACATTGTCAGCAAGGGAGGAAATTTCCTCCTCAACGTCGGCCCCACGCCCGAGGGCGAGATCCCCGGGCCCAGCATCGAGCGGCTCGAGGCCGTCGGCCGATGGATGAAGGTCAACGGCGACGCCATCTATGGCACCACCGCCAGCCCCTTCCACAAGCTGCTCTGGGGACGGTGCACGAAAAAGGCGCGCCCCGATGGCACCACGCTGTTCCTCCATGTCTTTGACTGGCCCAAGGATGGCAAGCTCCTGATACATGGCCTCAAGAGCGCCCCGCGATCTGCCTCATTGCTCGCCGGCGGGACGTCCCTCCAGACAGAGAAGTCAGCCGACGGCATCGTCGTCACCGTCCCGTCCGCCGCGCCCGATCCCATTGCCTCGGTTATCCGGCTCGAGATCGATGGCGCGCTCGATGTCGAATCGGTCGCCCTCCAGCAGGCCCCCGACGGCAATCTGGAACTCCCGGCGACCTTCGCAGAACTCAACAACCCGGGCTATGGCTCCCACCTCTTGATCGAGACCAAGGGAGGCCCGCCTAACGTCGGCGGCTGGACGGATGCGCGCGCGTGGATCCAGTGGACTTTCAAAATCACCAAACCGGGCTCGTTCAAGATCACGGCCTCCGTCGCCGCCCCAAACAAAGCCACGGTTCAATGGGGCTTCGACGACCAGAAACAGAAGGCCGTCATCGAGCCCACCGGCGACTACAGCTCCTTCAAGACGATCGATCTCGGGGTCGCGAAGCTCGACTCCCCGGGCATCCACACTCTCGCGCTGCGCGCCGTCGCCAAAGACTGGAAGCCGATCAACGTGCGGTCCATCACGCTGGCGCCCGCCGCGCCCTGACTCGAAAATTGCCCATCGCTTCCCGTAGCCGAACGCGTGAGCGTTTGGGCGCCGATCGCCCGAGGCGTCCGGCGGCACGGGATCGAGAGGATTACGCGCATGTTCGTAGTGCTGCCTTCAGGCAGCCCCGGCCCACCACAAGTGCTACTGGCAGGGCTGACTCGAAAATTGCCGCATCGCTCCCCGTAGCCGAACGCGTAAGCGTTTGGCCGCCAATCGCCCGAAGCGATCAGATACATTTTTGGCGGCAGCGGGCCCACGGTCTCGCGACCCCGGCTATGGCCGTCCCCCAAGCACGACCGGCCTGCCCTCCCGCCACACGACCTCGACACAGGACAGGTACCAGGTCTTGCCCCCGTCATTATTGCCCTGGAAAAAAAGCCACGTCCGGCCATCGCTATCCTCGAAAATGCCCGGATGGCCCGACTCCGAGGCATTCCAGCTGCCGGCCTCCCCGTTGGGCAGCAACGGGCGATCGGACAGCCGCCGCCAGCGTAGGCCGTCGGCGCTCTCGGCGACACCCACCTGCTGCGGCCCATTGTTATAGCCACCCGCATAGAACATGACGTGGCGACCCGCGCGACGGCACACCGACGGCGCCTCGATGCACGCCTTGCCCCCCGGCATCTCCCACTCCAACTCTGGCGAAAGCACCGGCCCATCCCCCTCCTGCCGCCACGCCGCCCGCCCAAAATCCGAACCCATCGGCGCCGAGGCCGCCCCGACCATCTGCGTGCTCATGGTCGGGTCGCGCGTCGCGTAGAGCATGATCAGCCTGTCGCCCGACTCGAAGACCTCGGCATCGATCGCGCGACCGGAGTTCCACGAGCCCGACGGGCGGAAAACCGGGTTGGAGGGATCCCGCTCAAAACGGATCCCGTCACCCGAAACCGCGTGGCAGATCGCATCCCGCGGCCCATTGCCATAGGTCTGATAGAAGAGATGCACCCGCCCGCCGATCACCCTCGCCCCGGGCGCGCAGATGCCGTTGGTCTCGCACGGCTGCACCCCATTGATCTCCGCCACCTTCTCCCAGCGCGTCAGGTCGCCGCTCTCCGCGATCCCGATCCCCCAGCCCCGGGGCCCTCCCTCGGGCACCCGATCCTTCGCAAACGGCGGCAGCGAGAAATACATCAGGTAGCGTCCGCCAAACCGAACCACCGAGGGGTCCTTGGAAAATGGCACGCCCTTCCGCGTAGCGTCGGCATAATACATCGGCGGCGCACCCGCCGGACGCTCGCCTGCCCCGGACCCGTCACACGCCATTGCCCCAAGCCACGCCAGCACCAGACCCCACCCGGCCGCGATCGGTAGCCTCATTCCCCTCTCTGTTATCGGCACCCACCTCCGTCGTCGAATGAAAACCCCTGCCCCACAGATCGCCAAAAGCCGCCGTATCGGCAGCGGGACCCGTGCGGCATCACCGCCTCTCCGCGCACAGGTCGCACGTTCAAGCCCACCCCGAAAAATCGCTTCACCGGACCCGCTTTCGCCCTTGGGCCACCTCACCCATCCCAAATTTTTCCAAAGGATGGAACAAACAGCTTGTCTTATGCCTATATTAGCATATATTGCACCAATCTTCACGGGAGGTTGCCCCATGCGGTCGAATGACTATCGGATTCTCCTGCGTCTCGTTGCCGCAATCGGTGCCCTGACCTGGGCACCCGCCCAGGGCCAGGTCGCCTGGCCGAGCAACTGGTCCACCAATAGCGGTCTCGATCCTGGGCCCGGCATCTGGCGGCCCCTTCTGGGCACTAACGGCGCGCTCTATTCAGACCTTCTCGACGACGTCACGCCGGACAACTCGGACATCGTGGGGGGGGTTCACAGACCACCACACCAATGGCCCGTACCCCGCCGCCTTCTATTACGTCGACACCACGAACGTCATGTTTCGGATGCGGCTCAACGACTCTCCCCTCCAGATCACGGGCGGCGGCGCCACGACGAACTTCGATAGCTACGTCTGGGGAATCTACCTGAACACCGATGGCGATATCGACGTCGACTACGTCCTGCAGGTTGACGAATCTGGCGATGGCGACCTCGAGCTGGGCACGGCGCTGGCCGGCGGTGGGCCCACGAACACGTGGGACGTCGACGTCCCGGCCATCACGCATATCCCCATCCAGACCTTGGACTGGACGAACTCGGCACGCTATTTTGGTGTCTATAACGCCACCGCCATCGACGGTTCGCACTTCCACGACACCCCCGCAACCCAGGACTATTTCCTCGACATGGCCATCCCGTGGACCCTCTTGACCAACGCGACTGGCCTGGCGTATCTGGAGCCTTTCGAGATCGCCCTGGCCTCGTCGACCACCCACACGGCGTACCGCGGCATCAATGATCTCAAGGACTCGCCCGACGACTACTGGAGCGCCTCGGTCGCGATCCCCGAACCACCCGCCGCGGCCATCGCTCTGCCCGCCCTGGGGGCACTCCTGTATCTGATACGACGACGGCGCGCCTGAGCGCCCGCGCACCGACCGTAGCCGAACGCGCGAGTTTGGCCCGCGCCACCACCCGCCCCTTCCCGCCAATCGCTGAAGAGATCGGCATCTGAATCTTCAAGTCTGATCCCTCGCGCACATCAACTTCGCCCGCACGGGCCGGAGAGCTTCGGCCTTGAAAACCGCGCCCTGCATAGTACCATATATGGAGCCATATATGGATCTCACAGAAAAGACCACCATCCTGTTCCCCAAGGCGTTATACAAGGGTCTCAAACGCGTCGCCAAGGCGCGACACACGAGCGTGGGCCGCCTTGTGCGCGAGGCCTGCAGCCAGCAGTACGGCCTTGGGCTCGCGGAGGATGCCATGGCGGCCGCCGACCAACTCGCGGAACTCGCCCTGCCGGTCGCGTCCGTTGCCACCATGAAGGCTGAGTCGGTTCCCCAGCCGGATGATCTGCTGCTGTGATTTTCCTCGATTCCAATATCTTCATGTATGCGGCGGGCGGCCCCCACCCTCACAAGGCGCCCAGCGCCCAACTCCTAAAGCGGGTCGCCGCCGGCGACATCGAGGCCACGACGAACACAGAAGTCTTTCAGGAAATCCTGCACCGCTACAGGGCGATTGGCCGATGGGAGGACGGACGCAAGGTGTACCAACTGGCCCGCAGAATCGTGCCCGGGATCGAGCCCGTGACGGTCGCTCTGCTCGATGTGTCGTTCCGCTTGCTGGAGCGCTATCCTGGCCTGATGGCCCGGGATGGGCTCCATGCCGCCACATGCCAACGGCTCGGGCCCGCGAAGATGTGCAGCTACGACTCGGACTATGATGTCATCGCCGGCCTTGAACGCATCACGCCCCAAGAAATCCTAGCCGGCCTGTGATGTGCCACTGCGGCGCGTTGACTCAAGCAAAGAAGACACCGGGGAGTGACTTTTCTGGGGCGTTCGCCCCGCTCTCGAAATCCTTGGCAAATCGCCGACTTCGTCCAGATTAACCCCTTCACCCAAGACTTATGAGCACACCGTCAGATTGGTCCGCGCGCATCGCCGCCGAGGTCGGGAAGGCCGTCATCGGCCAGGACAAGGTCATCGAGCGCATGCTGGTCGCCCTCCTCGCCAATGGCCACGTCCTCCTCGAGGGCATGCCCGGCCTCGCCAAGACCCTCCTCGTCAAGAGCCTCGCCCAGGCGCTCGGCGTGGATTTCGAGCGCGTCCAATTCACCCCGGACCTCTTGCCCAGCGACGTCGTCGGCACGATGATCTTCCAGCCCAAGGACGGCGCCTTCTCCGTGCACCTCGGGCCCGTCTTTGCGAACCTCGTGCTCGCCGACGAGATCAACCGGGCCCCGGCCAAAGTCCAGAGCGCCCTGCTCGAGGCCATGCAGGAGCGCCAGGTCACCATCGGCGGCCAGTCGCACCGCCTCCCGCAACCCTTCTTCGTCATGGCGACCCAGAACCCCCTCGAGCAAGAGGGCACCTATCCCCTCCCCGAGGCCCAGGTCGACCGCTTTCTTTTCAAACTTCTCGTGGATTATCCCGAGGCCGGGGAAGAGCGCACCATGATGGATCGCTGGGGCCAGGTAACCGTCCAGCCCCAGCTGCACGCGGTCTCCTCCGGAGAAGAATTGCTCGCGCTCCGCGCCGAGGTGGACCGCATCCACGTCTCCGAACCCATCAGGGACTACATCCTCGCCCTGGTGCGCGCCACGCGCTCCCGGGCCGAGGCGCCCCAGAACGGCAAGCGCCTGCTCCAATTCGGCGCCTCCCCCCGCGCCTCCCTCGCCCTCTTCCAATCCTCCCGCGCCCTGGCCTGGATGCGCGGTCAGGAGTTCGTCACGCCCGATATCATCCAGGATCTCTACCTGGAGTGCCTGCGCCACCGCATCGGCCTCTCCTACGAGGCCGAGGCCGAAGAGATCACCCCGGACCACCTTTTGTCCGATGTCCTCCAGGCCACCCCGGTGCCCGCGGACACCGCCGAGACCTAGGCCGCCGCCCCGATGCCAGACACCCGCGACGAATCCGCGCCCCCGATCGCACTCCTTCGCAGGATGGAGTGGCGCGTGCGCCACGCCGCCGAGTACATTCTCAGCGGGGAGTACCGCTCCGCCTTCCGCGGCAGGGGCATGGAGTTCGATCAGGTCGTCAAATACGAGTATGGCGACGACGTGCGCGACATCGACTGGAATGTCACCGCGCGCCGCGGCGAGCCCTACCGCAAGAAATACATCGAGGAGCGCGAGCTCACCATCGCCATCCTGTTCGAGGACTCGCCGTCGCTCCAGTTCGGCTCAGCGCGCCGCACCAAGCGCGCCGCGCTCATGGAGCTCGCCTCCCTCATCTCCCTCCTCTGCGCCGCCAACCGCGACCGCCTCGCCGTGCTGTGCGCCGAACCCGACCGCTACTGGTTCCGGCCCCCGGCGCGCGGCCGGGGCCCCATCCTCCATTCCGCCGCATCCCTGCTGGCCCAGCCGCCTCCCGAGGATTTTACCTCCCGCCCCTCGATCCCCTGGCGCTTCATCAGCCGCGCGATGCCCCGCCACAGCATCCTCATCTGGATGGGCGACTTCTCGTCCGCACAGGAACCCGAGGGCTGGGCCGCCCTCCGCCGCCGTTTTCAGGTCATGGGCTTCCGCATCGACGACCCCTGGGACCGCGCCCTGCCCAAGGCCGGGGTCCTCACCATCTACGACCCCGTCGAGAATGGCCTCATCCAGATTGACACCGGCTCCCGCGGCCAGCGCGAGGCACATCGCCAGTGGGCCTCCCAGCGCGAGGCCACGTGGCAATCCCTCTTCCCTGATCCCCTCACCCGCCTCGCCGCGCTCACCGACGAGCCCCTCCTGGACGCCCTCATCGGGTTCTTTCAGCGGCGCATGGCCTCCGCGGCGCACCATTGAGTTTCATCCGATGCACGACCCGAACCCCGCGGCATATTTGATCCCATGACCGAGTGGCGTCTCGCAGACCCGGAATGGCTATGGCTGCTCGCGGCCCTGCCCCTCGTGGCTTGGCTGCGCTCCCGCCGCGGCGCCCCCGTGCTCGTCGTCCCATTCGCCGCGAGGTGGCACCGGCACTCGATGATCCGGTCCTCGCGCCTGCCCCAGGTCCTGGCCTACCTCGGCCTCGCCCTCCTCGCCCTCGCGCTCGCGCGCCCGCAGAAGGTCCAGGAGAAGCACCAGCGCCGCACGGAGGGCTACGACATCATACTCGCCATCGACCTGTCGCTGTCGATGGCCACCGAGGACTACCAGCAGGGATTCGCCTCCATCACGCGCCTCGAGGCCGTCCAGCCCGTCATCAGGGCCTTCATCGAGGAACGCCCCAACGACCGCATCGGCATGGTCATCTTCTCCGGCCGGGCCTACACCCTGGCGCCGCTCACGTTCGACCACGAGTGGCTCAAGCGCCAGGCCGCGCGCCTGACCACCTCCACCGTCCCCGAGGAGGGCACCGCCATCGGCGACGGCCTCGCGGTCGCGCTCACCCGCCTCGAGCAGGCCGCGCGCCAACAGGATGCCCGCCGCCTCGGGGCCTTCGTCATCCTCCTGACCGACGGCGCCAACAACCGCGGCACCATCGCGCCGCTCGACGCCGCCGAGATCGCCAAGTCCCGCGCCATCCCCGTCTATACCATCGGCGCAGGCCGCGATGGCATCGGGCGCATCCGCCGCTTCGACAAGGATGGCAACTTCATCGGTTACCACCGCATCCGCAACGAGCTCGACGAGGAGACCCTCACGAAGATCGCCCAGATGACCGGGGCGCAGTTCTTCCGCGCCCACGACTCCTCCACCGTCCGGACGGCCTTCGAGGCCGTCGACCGGGCCAAGAAGATCAAGTTCGAGGGAACATCGTACAGCCTGACCGAAGAGTACTTCGCGTGGGTGGCCGTGCCCGGGGCATTCCTGTGGTTGCTGGGCGCGCTGGCCTCCCGCGTCGCGGTCGCCAGGGGGGCGCGCGCATGAACTTCGCCGCACCGATCTGGCTCGTCGCCCTGCCCGCGATCGCGGGGCTCGCGTTCCTGGACCTCCGCAGCCGCTTTGGCGCCGCCCTCCAACATTGGCCCCTCATCACCCGCCTCTGGGCCTCCGCCTCGGGCTTCCGCCCCGCCCCCGCCGACTCGCACCTCCCGCGCCGCATCGCCCTCTGGCTGGGCCTCGCCCTCTGCGCGTTCGCGCTCGCGAGGCCACGCTGGGGCTCCAACGAGATCAAAATTTTCGGCCAGGCGCGCGAGGTCCTCATCGCCCTCGATCTCTCCCGCAGCATGACCGCCAAAGACGTGCCGCCCTCCCGCCTCGAGCGCGCCAAGGTCCTCGTCAGCGCCCTCCTCGGCAGCCTCCGCGGCGAGCGCGTCGGACTGATCGTCTTCGCCGGAACCGCCTTCCTGCAGAGCCCCCTGAGCCCAGATTACGAGATCCTCCGGGAATTCCTCCCGGGCCTCGACCCCGCCTACCTCCCGCAGGCGGGCACCGACTACGACCAGCTCCTCCAGACCGCCCTCGATGCCTTCGGCGAGGGCGCCGAGGCCGACCGGTTCCTCGTGGTGCTCAGCGACGGCGAGAGCCACACGGAATCGTGGCGCCGGCACCTCCAGTCCCTCAAGGCGCGCAACGTCCGCGCCATCACGCTCGGCGTCGGAACCGCCAAGGGAAGCCTCATCCCCTTGCCCGACGAGGGATTCCTCAAGGACGAGCGCGGCGCCGCCGTGCTCTCGAAACTGAATTCCTCCACGCTGGAGGAACTCGCCGGCTCCACCGGGGGCGCCTACCGCGATGCCAGCGGTTGGGTCGATATCGCCGCGCTCATCCAAGCCACGGTCGCGCAGGGTGCCCGGGGCAACTTCGAGGATAAGGTCCAGCGCCTCTACATCGAGCGCTTCCAGTGGTTTCTGGCCCCGGGCCTCCTGCTGCTCCTGCTGAGCCTGTGGCGAGAATTCCCATCCGTCCCGCGCATCCGGCCCACCCCGCGACAGGCGTCCGCGCCCGCCGAGGCCCGCCTCACACCACCCCCACAGATCCGCCGCCCCCGAGGAAGAACCGCCCTCGCGCTATTCCTCCTCATCGCCTCCCTCTCCACACACGGGCACCGCACCATCGCCCAAACAGCGCCACCGCCACAACCCGCCCAGTCCGCTCCCCCCGCCCCGCCCGATGCCGCCTCCCGACTCAAAGAGATCCTCCGCGCCACTTCGGGAAAGACCGCCCCCCCGGCGTCCGATTTCGCCGGCATCGCCCGAGCCACCGTCGATACCGCCATCGATCCCGCCGCCTTCAAAGACGAGCCGGCCACCCGCAGACCCACGATCCTCGACGGCATCGACGCCGTCGACGCCGGCCAGCGCATCGACCCCAAGGCCGCCCCGTGGGACGAACTCAGGCAACAGCTGAAGAGCCTCCTCGAGGAGAAACCCCAGCAGCAGCAAGACCAGCAGAAACAGGACCAGGAGCAGGATAAGCAGGAGCAGGACAAGGGTTCGGGCAGCCGCCAAGACCAGCAGTCGCAGAACGAGAAATCCGACAACCCCCAACAGCAACAACAGCAATCCGCGAAAGACAAGCAGCAGTCCGACGGAAACCAGCAGCAGCAGGGCGACCAGACCCAGCAGGACGCACAGCCCAAGGACAAACCGAATGACCCCAGCCAGTCCCTCAGCGGCCTGACGAATAAGGCCGACCAGGCACAGCAGCCAGAGCCCGACCCCTCAAAGACGCAGCGCGTCGGCGGACAGCCCACCGAATCCGACCTCGAGGCCAAGGAGAACCCAGAACTCGCCGAGGCCCTCCGCCGCTACGAGCGAGCCCGCGACCTCGATTCTCCTGCAAGGCTCGCCTACATCCTCGACCAGATGGACGGCAAACACGAAGAACAGCCCAAGAAAGGCAAGGACTGGTGATGTTCCCGGCCCGCTCCAAGATCCGTTTCGCAGCCGAACGCGCCAGCGTTTGGCCCGTCGCCGTCGCGGCCCTCTTTCTCATGGTCGCCCATGCCCCCGCGCAGCGCGTCTACTGGCAGCAGCCGATCGACGCCCTGGCCAAGGGCCAGACCGGCCAGCTCACGCTCGTCTTTGAGAATTCTAGCCCGAAGGGGGGCGTCCCCAACATCCCGGCCACCGACGGCCTCTCGCAGGTCGGCGGCATGTCCCGCGCCGAGGAGACCGCCTGGATCAACGGCGTCGTCACGAGGAAGATCCGCCTCACCTACAGCGTGCGCGCCACGCGCGATGGGGCCGTCACCGTCCCGGCATTCTCGGTCGACACCGACGGCGGCCCCATGACCGTCCCCGCCCTGCAGATTCAGATCGGCGCCGGGGGCGCCGTCGACCTCAAAAGAATCATCATCGGCGTCCTCAGGCCCACGAAGGCCAAGGTCTGGCAGGGCGAGGTCTTCAATGTCGAATTCTTCCTGCTCCGCCACGCCAACTCCACCATCGAGATCACCGGACGCAGCGACGTCGACTGGCAGCCCGAAGGCGTCACCGTCGAGAATTGGAGCCAGCCCTCGGACGTCTCCCCCAATGTCGACGGGCAGCCCTTCGTCGGCTATCGGTGGTCCGCCCGCTGCGTCGCCAACCGCTCCGGCGCCCTCTCGCTGCCCGGTGCCACGATCAAGGTCCGCTATCTCGCCGGATATCGGCGCTTCGGCATCTTCACCACGCCATTCAACCAGGACGAGGATATCCAGAGCGATCCGATCACCATCGAGGTCCAGCCCCTGCCATCGCCAGAGCCCCCGACATTCTCTGGCGCCGTCGGACTCTTCAAGATGGATTCGCGCGTCGTCCCGCAGTCGGTTTCGGAGGGCTACCCCATCACATGGACGCTCGCGCTGTCGGGCACCGGCAACTGGAACTCTGGCATCGCACTGCCCGCGCGCGACGTGTCCACCGATTTTCAGGTCCCGCCCTCCAAGGCCCGGCTTGATCAGCACGAGAACGTCGTATTCGACGGCACCCTCACCGAAGATGTCGTCCTCATCCCGACTCGCCCCGGCAGCTATGCGCTCGGCCCTGTCAGGTGGTCGTACTTCAACCCCACCGCGGGCCGCTATGAGACGATCGCCACCGAACCCGTCACCGTCACCGTCGCCGCCTCGGCAAAATCCGCGCAGCCTGCGAGCCCGACCCAGCCCGCCGTCGCCCCAAACCCGCCAACCGCGCCGCCCCCCGTTGCGCCGAGCGAGCCCCCGCCGCCCCCGGTGCCAGCGTTCGATCCCTCGCCGACACTCCCGCGGGGCGCACTGCTCGGGACCGCCTCGGCGCTCAAACCCATCGGTCCCACCGCCGTCTGGCTATGCCTGGTGCCCGCCATCGCTTTGATCTTCTTCTGGCTCTCCCTATCGCACCAGCGCTCCCTGCTGACCGACGGCCTCGCCTGGCGGCGCCGCGCCAAGACCCGTGCGCTCGAGGCGATCTCCGGCCTGCGCCTCTCGCCCGATGCGGCGATGCGCCGCGCCGCGCTCACGCGCTGGATGCAGGCCAGCGCCCATTTCTGTGGCCTGCCCTCCGCCGCGCCGCAACGCGAGCAGTTCCTCGCCGCCCTACGGCGCGAGCGCGGCACCGATCCCGCCACCATCGATGCGTGGGAACGCCTCTGGCACGATGCCGAGAACGCCCTGTTCGCCCCCGATGGCAACCTGCCCGCCGATTGGCCATCCCGCGCCGAGGCCGCCCTCCTCGCACGCCGCCTGCCGAGGACCTCGCCCCTGCGGCTCTTTCTCCCCCGCAACCTCTGGCCCACCGCCGCCATCGCCCTTTTCCTCCTGCACGGCGCCCATTCTCGCGCCGACGATGCCATGGACGCCTATCAGTCGGGGGATTTTGCCAGGGCCGAGACCCTGTTCGCCCAGCGTGTCGCCAAGGCCCCCACCGACTGGCGGGCGCGAAATAACCTGGCCCTGTCCCTCGCCCAGCAGGGCCGATGGTCCGAGGCCGCCGCACACTGGACCTCCTCGCGCGTCCTCAATCCCCGGGATCAGACCATCGCGTGGAACCTCGGCATCGCACTGCAGAAAGCCGGCCTCGCCTCCCCGGAAGACACCGCCGCCTCGAAGTTCACCCCACACCTCGCCAATTTTCTCGACGCCGCCCGCAGAGAGGAGGGCATGGATGAAGCCAGGCAACCGTCGCCCGAGCCCGCGCACCGTGAGCTGGTCGCGATCGCCCACCCGCCGGCCGCGATGCGGATCGTGGCCGCCCTGTCTCCCGCCCAGTGGCAGTGGCTCGTTGTCTTGGCCGCGCTCCTCGGCGCGACCGGCTTCGCCGTCGTCTTGCTCGCGCAGCACAGGCCCCGCTTCAGGCCCTATGGCCAGCCCGCCCTCGCGGCCCCCGTCCTCGCCGCCCTGATCACCGTCGCGGCCGCCCTCGCCCACGCCCACTACGGCATACTCGCCGATCGCCGCGCCGCCATCGTGGGCACCACCTCCTCCCTCCGCTCCATACCCACCGATCTCGAGCAGCAAGAGGCGAAACCCCTCCCCGCCGGAACCATCGCCGCCATGGAAAAAGAGTTTCTCGGCTGGCGACTCCTGCGCCTCGGCAACGGAGAGACCGGCTGGGCCCGCTCCGAGTGCCTCGTCCCCGTCTACGACGCCCCCCCGCCCAAGCGCGACTCCGCCGCGCCCGCCAAGTGACTTCTCGTAGCCGAACGCCATGGCCGAGCCGGAAAAGACTTGGCCGGGTAGACCACGATCAGTACCCCCCATGCCCCACGCACATCGCGATGAAGGTCTCCACCCGTTCCGGCGAAACATCGCTCTGAAGGATGTGCGCGGGCGAGATCATGTACCCGCCGCCCGCGCCCAGGATCGCGATCTTCTCCTTGATGTCCGCCTCCAGTTCGGCGTCCGTCCCCCGCGGAAGCAAATACTGCTGATCGATCGCGCCCCAGAACGCGAACAGATCGCCGAATCTCGCCTTCATCTCCTTCGGCCCATGTCCCGGAACCCCAGGTTGCACGGGGTTGAAGACCTCGAAGCCCACCTCTCGTATCTGCGGCAATAGTTCGCTCACCGCGCCATCGCAATGGAGGATGGGCACGATCTCGGGATTGGCCGCCTTGAACCGGTCGATCATGCGCCCGTACACCGGCATCAGTTGCGCCTCGAACATGCCCGGCGATATCAGCAGCCCATCCTGGCCCCCAAAATCGTCCCCCACCCAGATGGCGTCCACGCCACGCTCGATCAGGCGCAAACCGACCGCCGTTTGGAACTCACCGCAGGCCTCGAACAGCGGCACGACGTACTCTTCCCCGCATGCCATATCCATCAACAACTTCTCCATGCCAACCAGCATCTGGGCCAGGGAGAATACGGTGACCTCGATGTCGCCGATGATGAAGAAGCGGTCCTTGAACTCCGCCACGAGCGCTGCCGCATCGTCGTAGCGCCCCGCCGCGTCGGGATCCGGCCACCGGTAGGCGGCCACATCGGCCGCGGTCTCGACATCACGCAGGGGCGCCTCCACCACCTCCACATAGATCGGCCCCTGCTTCATCCGCATGCCATACTCATTGAGCCACGTCCCGTCCGCGCGCTTCTCCGGCAAAAACCCGGCGTGCTCCGCCGCGCCTGTGACCACCACGTCGCAGCCCATCGCAGTGCGGATCTCGTTGCCGCTGATCCGATACGTCACGTCCTCGAAGAGGTTCCTCGTGTACCTCATCGGGATGCCGTGCTTCGCCGAGAAATGCTCGTATAGCTGGGCGCAGAATTCGAACTGTACGGGCACCCGGTCCGGCAATCCGGGCGCTCGCTTGAATGCCCGCAACACCCTCTCGCGCGGCGTCATCGGCTCACTTCCTCAATCGTGGTGGAACATCTCGGGAAGCGGGACACACACGGGCGACTTATCCGGATTCGTCTCCATGATGTCGGCCATGTACTCCCACCACCGGCGCACCACCGGATCCTGCGGCAGGAGATGCGCGGTGTTGTCGCCGGACAACATCTGCACCGCGAACAGCGCCAGCGTCTCCGGATCCAGGAAAATCGAATAGTCGGACACGCCCGCCTCCGCCAGTTTTCGCGACAGATCTGGCCAGATCTCGTCGTGCCTCCTCTTGTACTCCGCCTCACAACCCGTCTTTAGCTTCATCCTGAACGCCACGCGCCTCACGATCCCTCCACTTCTCCGCCTGCCGCGATCATCTCCCGTATATGCTCATCGGACGAACCTTCCGAGCCCACAGAAATCTCCCCTCAATTTGCGCCATGGGACCTGACTTGAAAATAGCCGCAGCGCTTCCCGCAGCCGAACGCGTGCGCGTTTGGCCGCCCATCGCCCGAGGCGACCGGCTACGAATCCTCGCCCCCCGTGGTGCCCCGACGGCCCGCCCGCCGGCGACCGCGCGGGGCATGACGTCCGAATCGGATGGCTCTACCCCAATACTCCCCGCAAGAATTTTAGATTCTCGCGGTAGCTCGGGACCATCTCGGCCCCCTTCGGCACCGCTCCCTCGATCTGGACCCATCCCGAATAGCCGACCTCGTCCAGCGCCTCGCGCACCCGCTTGAAGTCGACCTTCCCCTGCCCCAGCAGAAATCCGTTCTCTTTGGCGTGCACCTCGCAGATGAGCTTTTCCTTCCCCAGCCTCTTGAAGTCGGAATAGATGTCGTATCCCATCTTCTCCATGTTCGCGAAATCATAGTAGACCTGCACCGCCGGTGAACCCACCCGCTGCACGATGTCGAGGTGTTCGTCGGCGTTGAGCCAGCTCTCGATCCCGAGGATCACCCCGGCCTTCTCCGCCTTCGGCGCTATCCCCTTGAGCCGCTTCACCACCTCGTCCGTACCGGCCCTGTCGCCCTTCAGGTCTCCATCAGAAAAGAATGCCAGCAGCACGACTTTGCACCCCATCGCCGCGCAGGCGTCCACGCTGTCGCTCACCCACTCGATCGTGCGGGGGTCACTCTTGAACGGGATCCGGTTCATCTCCCCGATGGCCAGCGATGCCACCGCCACCCCCGTCTCCGACGATGCCTTCTTGTACTGCGCCTGCACCTCCCGCGCACGCAGGTGCATGTTGTCCTTCTCGGTCCCGAGGCTCACCTGCACCCCGTCCAGGCCGATCGCTTTCGCGACCGCCAGCGCCCCCACGTCCGCCTGCTTCCCGATCGACCAGTCGCACGCCCCGATCCGGAAACGACGGGACGCGGGCTCCCCAAACGCACGCGCCATTGACATCCCCCCCACCGCCATGCCCGCCAACCATTGCCGCCTAGTCCACGCATCCATGCCATCCTCCTGACCTCGATCCGTCGGGTAACCGAAACCACGACGCCACATCGCCCGTGTTGGGCGCACCGGAGCCGTCGAGGAACTTGAGTATCTCTCCCCTCGCATAATCCTCAAGCGCCAAGAAGTCCCGCCCCGCGAATCAATCCCTCACGCCTCCTCCGCCGCCCGCCGCTCCCCGCCCGATCGAAAAATCGGGATCCGGTCCAGCACGCGCGCCTGGAAGCCCTCGAAGTACAGGAAGATCACCGGCGTCACGTAGAGCGTCACCAGCTGAGATACCAGCAACCCACCCACGATGATCAGCCCCAGCGGCTGCCGGGACGAGCCGTCCGCCCCGTGCCCGAGCGCCAGCGGCACCGCCCCCATCAGCGCCGCCGCCGTCGTCATCATGATCGGGCGAAACCTCTCCATGCACGCCTCGTGCGCCGCATCGGCGGCCGCCATCCCCTCCCGCATGCGCTGCAGCGCAAAGTCGATCATCATGATCCCGTTCTTCTTCACCAGCCCGATCAGCAGGAACATGCCCACGTACGCGTAGAGGTCGGCCTCGCGCCCGAAGATCGCCAGCGTCGCCAGGCCGCCCACGGTGGCCACGGGCAACGCCGAGAGCACGGTCAGCGGATGGATGAAGCTCTCGTAGAGGATGCCCAGGATCACGTACATCGCGAACACCGCGAACACCATCATCACCGAAAGCTGCTGCACGGTCTCCTTGAAGACCTTCGCCTCGCCCTCCAATCTCCCGGTGACGCCGGGGGGCAGCACCTCCTGCGCCGCGCGCTCAACGAAGCGCGTCGCGTCGCCCACCGCCACCCCCGACTTCAGGTTGAAGAAGACCGTCGCCGACGGGAGCTGGTTGATGTGGTTGACCGACTGCGGGCCCAGCACCTCGCGCCACCGCGCGACCGCCCGCAGCGGCACCAGCCTCTGCCCGTCGTCCGTGCGCACGTAGAGCCGACCCAGATCCTCCGGCCGGCGGCGCAATTCGTCCGCCACCTCGACGACAACCTGGTACTGGTCCGTCGGACGCTTGATCAGGTACACGTAGTTCTGGGCGTACGCGTTCCGCAGCGCGTTCAGGATCCTCCGGGCCGAGATGCCGTACGACGACGCCTGGTCCCGAAGGATGTCGATCTCCAGGCTCGGGGTATCGCGCCGCAGGTCGAGATTCACGAACAGGAACCCGGGAAAACCGCGCATCTTCTCGGCAAGGGCCGCCGCCCCGCGATAGACGTCCGCCGCCTCGACCCCGCTCATCGAGAACGCGTACTTGCCCTGATATGTCGATGTCGCCCCCGCGCTGATCCGCAGGACGGGATTCGCCTGCAACAGCGGCACCAGCCCGGGCATCCGTGACATCGCCTCCGACAGCCGCAGTATCACCTGATCGATCGGCGGGCGCTGGTCCGCCGGCCTGAGGAACGCCAGCGCCAGCGCCTGCGATGAGGCGATCCGCCCCGGCGCGCCCGACACCGTGAGCGCGATGTCCACCGCCGGATCCGCCCTCAGCAGCTCGTCCACCCGATCCTGGTACGCCCACATCTGCTTGGGCGATGCCCCCTCCTGGGCCATGAACACGCCCCGCACGAACCCGCTGTCGCCGGTCGGGATGAACGATTTCGGAAGGACCTTCAGCAGCGCGAATGTCCCCGCCAGCGAAAGGACCCACGCCACCACCGAGATCCACCGGTGCCGCAGAAAGAACCACAGGCTGGCACCGTACACCCCGACGACCCGGCGTATCGTCTCCCCGACCACCCGCTCCACCCAGGTCTTTCGCCCCGACTCGTGCCGCGCCAGCATGCGCGAGCACATCAGCGGCGTCAGGGTCAACGACACCAGCCCGGATGCCAGGATCGCCACGATGATCGTCACCGCGAACTGCTGGAAGGTCCTCCCGATCAGCCCGGGCATGAAGAGCAGCGGGATGAACACCGCCGCCAGCGAAAGCGTCATCGACAGGATCGTGAACCCGATCTCCCGTCCGCCGCGGATGGAAGCCATCAGCGCCGTCTCGCCCGCCTCCATCCGCCGCACGGCATTCTCGAGGAAGACGATCGCGTCATCCACCAGAAACCCGATCGCCAGCGTCAGCGCGAGCAAAGAGAGGTTGTCGACGCTGTAGCCCAGCGCGTACATCGCGATGAACGTGATCAGTATCGACATCGGGATCGCGACGACCGGGATCATCGTGTCGCCCACCCGGCCCAGGAACGCGAACGTCACCACGACCACCAGCACGAAGGCGATCAGCAGCGTCGCGCGCACCTCCTTGACCGAATTGATGATGGTCTCGGACCGGTCGAAGGTCGGGACCAGGCGCACCGCCCCGGGGAGCTCGCGCTCCAGCGCCGGCAGCAGCTCCCGGATCCGCCTCACCGTCGCCACCACGTTCGCGCCCGCCTGCCTGGATATGACCATCACGACCGCCGCCGACGGCTGCCCCACACCCCTCGCCCAGAAATGCCGGGCCGCCCTCTCGTCCACGATCGAATCCCGGACCTCGGCCACATCCCTCAGGAAGATCGGCGCGCCCGAACGCTCCGTGATCACCAGGTCCCCGTACGCCTCGGCGCTATCCAGCTGCCCCTGCGGTTGCAGCAGGAATGTGCGATCCTCCCCGTCGAACTGGCCCGCGCCCACGTAGCCGGTCCCCGCCCGGATCGCCTCCGCCACGTCGTCCACAGTCAGCCGACGCCTCGCTAGCGCCGAGGGATCGACCTTCACACGGATCGCCGCCTTGGACCCATAGATCGTGACATCGGAGACCCCCTCCACGATGCGGATCCGCTGCCCGACCTGCTCGTTCGCGTAGTCGTACAGCCGCGAGACCGACAGCGACTCGCTCGTGAGCGCGATGTACAGGATCGGCTGGTCGTTCGGGTTGAACTTCGAAAACGTCGGGGGCGACGGGAGATCCGATGGCAGGGTGCCCGAGGCCTGGCTGATCGCGGCCTGCACGTCTGTCGCCGCGTCATCCACGCGCTTTGAGAGCGCGAACTGGAGCGTGATGCTCGTGTAGCCCTGCGCGCTCGACGAGGTGATCAGCTCGATCCCCGGGATCTGGATGAACTCCCGCTCCAGCGGCGTCGCCACGCTGGCCGCCATCGTCTCCGGGTTCGCGCCCGGATAGGTCGCCCTCACCTGGATCACGGGGAAATCCACGGCGGGCAGGTCGTTCACCGGCAGCTTCCTGAAACAAATCACCCCGAAGAGGATGATGGTGGCCGTCATGAGCAGCGTCATGACCGGCCGGCGTATGAACGGCTCCGAGAGACTTGTCATTTCGACGTCGGCGCCGGCGCCGGCGGCCCGGCGCCGACGACCTCCACCTTGGCCCCCGGCACCAGGCCCAGCTGTCCCGCGATCACCACGGTCTCTCCCGCGCGCAAGCCCTCGATGATCGCCACGTCATCCCCGTGCTTCTGGCCGGGCCGCACCCGCCTCAGCTCCACCGTGGCATCCTGGCCCACGACAAAAACGAACGGCCCCTGCTGGCCGACCTGCACCGCACGCGACGGCACCACGGGCGCGCCCCGCATCACCTCGAGGACCAGCCGAACCTCCACGAACTGACCCGGCCAGAAATGGCGGTCGCCGTTGGGCATCAGGGCCCGGAGCCTCACCGTGCCGGAATCCTCCTGCACCGTATTGTCCACGAAATCGAGCGTTCCCTCTCTCTCGCCATCCGGATCCGAGGGGATCTTCGCCAGCACCTTGAGCGCGCCGGCCTCCATCGATCGACGCACCCGCGGCAGCTCCGCCTCCGGTATCGTGAAGTGCACGTACATCGGGTCCTGGCGCCTCACCACGAGCAGCCGCCCCTTGTTCTCCTCCACGATGTTGCCGGCGTCCACCATGCGGTCCCCGAGCCTCCCGTCGATGGGCGACACGATCCGGCAATATCCCAGGTTGATGCGAGCCGACTCCAGCGCGGCCTCGTCGGCCCTCAAGAGCGCCTCCGCCTCATCCGCCCCGCTCTTCGCCACGTCGAATTCCTCGGGCGCTATCGTGCCCGCCTTGCGCAGTTTCTCGGCGCGCAGCAGCCGCTCGCGCGCAAACCCCAGCTTCGCGCGATCCTGCGCCACCGTGGCCTCGGCCCTCGCCACCGCCGCGCGGAAGGGGCGCTCGTCGATCGTGAACAGCAGCGTCCCCTTCTCGACCTCCGCCCCGTCCTCAAAATGAAGCTCCGCCACCCGGCCCGATACCTGCGGCTGGATGATGACCGTCTCCACCGCGCCGCACGTCCCGATCTCGTCCAGATAGACGGGCACGTCCGCGGATACCGCGTTCGTGATCTCCACGGGCCGCGGCGGCACCTCCCGCGCGACCTCCGCCCGGCGCCCGCAGCCCCATAGCAGGAGGGCCAGCGCGGCCCACGGCATCACCTGAGCTAATCCAGATCGCCGATCTCCATGCGCGCCAGTCATGATCGAAGACTCACTCTGTTGGAAATTTCCGCCGGGTCAATCCCGGGCACCCTCACGCGCCCGGCTTCGAATTCTCCGCCAACACGCGCTTCAGCCGCCGCCTCAACCCCGTCCGCACGATGTACCCGGCGCACGCGCGGCTGCCGCACCGGCACGGGTGTTCCTCGAACGCCTCGAAGTCGTAGCCGTAATCGTAGCTCAGCTCCTCCCCCGCCCGGATCCGCCTCCTCGCCACGATCCAGATCCGCCCGCGCGCGATCTCGACCTCGCAGTTCGGAGAGCACGAGTGGTTGATGAACCGCGCCGTGTTCCACGGGACGTCCCCGTCGATGTCGTACCTCGAATTCAGCTCGAACACGAACACGGCGGCCCCGCCAGACGCCGAGGCCCGCTCGATCTGCGCGATGCTCCTGCGCTCGGCCTCCGCCTTGCCGATCTTCTCCCCGACATACTCCAGGACCTTCGTGCCCCTCGCAATCTCCCGCGACGCGAACACCCCCGTCCCGTGGATTTCCGATCGCCGCACCTCGATGTGGGGTGACGTGGTCGCCGCCCGCGCCTTGCCTCTAATGCCCTGTGCCATCGGGATGCGGAGGATGCGTGGCGGGCGCCCCCGCCGCAACGCAAAACCGCCGCGGGCCCGCGTTCAGCCCCCGCGGAGCTCCACCCGCTTTCCCGCGACCCCGAGGTTCTCTCGGACGTGCGCCTCGTCCCAGAGATTGGAGTTCACCGCCGCCACTCCCGGGTTTTGCAGCGCCCAGAGGTACGCCTTCAGCGGCGCCTTCATGTCCCCCGGCACGATGCGGTTCAGCTTGTCGATGCGCCACTGCGGTATCGGTTGCATCGCCCTGTGATGCGTGGCCACCGCATGCGCCACCTTCATCGCGATCACCCCCATGCCCGCCCCGTTCGCCTCGCGGATCGCGCCCTCCACGTATCCCCCGACGACGATGTTGTACGCCACCATCCCCATGTCGTATTTCCCCGAACGCGCCGCCGCCGAGAGATTGCCGGCCGGGTCGTTATGCGACGAGAAACCCAGGAACCGGAACTTCCCCTGCCGCCGCAGCCGATCCAGCGTCTCGTGCATCTCCTCATTCCCCAGTTCCTCCGGGGCGTCCGCGCCGTGCGGGCAGAGCACCAGGTCAAAGTGATCCGTCCCCGCGCGCCGCAGGCTGCCCTCGAGCGACCGGGTGATGTACTGACGGAACCGGCTGCTGCCCTCCACCAGGTGCCTGTAGTGACGCATCATCGCGGCGCTGATGTAGGCGTAGTCGAAATCCCCCGTCTGCCCCGGATAGTAGCTGATCGCGTAGTCGGGCCGATCGATCCCCCGCAGCGCCCGCAATTCCCGCGCCCGCTCGATCACCTCGCGCCTCTTGCCCGAAGGCAGGCCCTGGAACACCTCCTGGTACAGCGTGTTCCTCAGCGGCTTATAGTCGCTGATCTTGGTGGCCAAGAACACGCGATCCCTGGCCCCCGTCTCCTTAAGGAAGCGCCCATAGGCCAACTCCGCGTCGCCGCCCGGCCCGTAATTCGGGGCCATGTCGAGGTAGTTCAGCCCCATCTCCAGGGCCAGGCCGACATGCCTGTAGTTCGGCGTGCGGATCGGGTCGCCGCCGCACACGACCTCCGAGATCATCAGGCCCGTGCGCCCCAAGCGACGGTACGCCATGCCCGCCTGCCGATTGCGCCACTCGGCGTCGCGGGGTCCGCCCGCCCCGCAGCCCGCGAGGCCCGCGCCCGAGGCTGCCGCAATCGCGGCCGCCGCGGCGCCCCCCAGAAAACCCCGCCGCGTCATGCCCGCGCCCATCGCTTCCGATCCTCCGTGAGCCATGCGCACAATATACGCATCGCGCCGCGAAACGGAATCCCGCAACCGGTCCGGGGCGGCGAGCGCGCCCAGCCGCGGGCGCCGCCCCTCGTGATTGACGCCGGAGCCCCGCAAACACAGGCTTGTGCCATGCGCTCGAACCACCCCACCCGTTGCCCCGCCCACGCGGATTGCGGCTGCCATCTCAATCGGCGCCAGTTCCTGGCGCGCGCGGCGATGGCATCCGGCGCGCCCGCGATCCTCGGCGGCCTCGCCGCGTGCGGCCCCGCGGCCTCACCCGATTTCCCCCGCATCCGCGCCTGCGGCCCCGGCTCAAAGTACGTCGCGCGCATCCGCGCCGCGTTCGTCAGGCGAAAGGGCGAGTACGGCATGCGATGGCCCGGCGCCGTCTACGATGGCGAGTCGAGCCGCCAACGCTATTCCTCGCTCCTCATCGCCGAGGCCGGCCGCCTCGGCCTCGACCTCGAGATGCGCCCCGAACCCATCCATTCCCTCGACGAGGCCAGGGCTTGGATCGAGTCCGCCAGGGCCGGGTCCGCCGACGGCCTGATGGTCATGGTGCACGACAGGCAGGAGCATTCTTGGCCCACCGCCTACCTCGCCGCAGAGAGCGGCATCCCGTCCGTCATCTACTCGCCCCTCGGCACCTCGTTCACCACCAACACCGCCCGCCTCGCCGAACAACCCGGCTGCGTCGTCTACTCCACCGACGATTTCGACCGCGCCCTCTTCGGCATGAAGATGCTCCAGGCCGGCGCCAGGCTCCGCCGCAGCCGCTGCGTCGTCATCCGCGGCGAGGAACGCAAAGACCTCCCGCTCGCCGACACGGGCATCTCCCTCCGCTACGTCCCCGCAAAGACCTTCCTCGAAACGTATCAGGCCATGCCCGAGTCCACCGGCGTCCATGCGCTCGCGCGCCATTACCTCGCCAACGCGCGCCGCCGCTCCGGCGCATCGGAGCAGGATGTCCTCAACGGCGCAAAATCCTACTTCGTCGCGTCAAAGATCCTCGCCGACGAAGAGGGCGACGCGATCTCGATGGACTGCCTGGGCGCCCTCGGCGCATCCAAGGTCAGCCTCCCCTGCCTCGCGTGGTCCCGCATGAATGACGACGGCATCCCCGCCGCCTGCGAGGCCGACACCGGGGCCATCGCCTCCCACATGGTCGTCCAGGCCCTCTTCGACCGACCCGCCTTCCAGCAGGACCCCGTCGCCGAGACATCCCGCGACGCCATCATCGGCGCCCATTGCTCCTGCCCCACCCGCCTCCGCGGCTTCGACAGCCCGCCCGAACCCTTCGACATCAAACACCACCACGGCAACCGCGATGCCGTCCCGCGCACCCTCTGGCAACCCGGCCAGCGCATCACCTGCCTCGATATTCTCCCGCCATCCGCCAAGCGCGGCCCCGGCGAATCCCCATCCACCCCGCACCGCTCCACGTTCCTCATCTCCACCGGTGAGGTCATCGAAAACCTCAATGTCCCCCCGGCCGGCGGCTGCGTCGTCTCCGTCATGGTCAAAATGGACGGCCATGCCCCCGTCCTCTCCTTCCCAGGTTTCCACCAGCTCTTCTTCTACGGCGACTTCCGCCAACACCTCGTCGAGTTTTGCCGCCTCCAGAACTTCAACGCCCAGATCGTCTAGCAGGCCGTCGCACTCTGTCCGCCAGCCCGACCCGAAACTTCAAAGTCTAGACCCGCCAATGAGTCTCCCAAGCTATTGGAAACGGGCTGGTTGTGCGGAGACCGCCATCTGAAGGCGGCACTACGAACCCAAAGCCGCGGGAAGGTTCGTAGTGGTGCCTTTAGGCACTCCGCCACCCACCAGAAGTTTCCACATGAATGACCCGGCGCGTTCTCGAATTAGGTCAGCCCCGCCGCGCGCCGCGGGCGGGGCTCGCCCGATCATTCCCGTACCCGCCACGATCCCCCCATCTTTTGTTTAGTTTCTCTACTAAATCGGCTTGCGTTCTCCTTGCGCATCCCCTTGACTCGCGGCGACACTCGGGCCGCGATGAAGAAGTTCATGGATGACGATTTTCTGCTGGATAACAAGGTCGCGCGGGCGCTGTACCACGATCGCGCCGCGCGGATGCCGATCTTGGATTTCCACTGTCATCTGCCACCCGAGGATATCGCGCGGGACACGGTGTTTCGGAATCTGTCCCACGTCTGGCTTGCGGGCGACCACTACAAGTGGCGCGCGCTTCGCTCCAACGGCATCCCGGAGCGGCTGGTGACGGGCGACGCGACCGACGAGGAGAAGTTCCTGGCATGGGCGCAGACGGTGCCCCGGACGCTTCGGAATCCGCTCTACCACTGGACGCATCTGGAGCTGCGGCGCTACTTCGGCGTGAACAAGCTGCTCGATCCCGACACGGCCCCCGGGATCTGGAGCCGGTGCAACGAGATGCTGGCCACCCCGGAGTTCTCGGCGCGCAACCTCCTGCGCAAGATGCGGGTGCGGGTGGTCTGCACGACGGACGACCCGGCCGATAGCCTCGAGCACCACAGGAAGATCCGTGACGAGAACATCGACATCCGGGTGCTCCCGACGTTCCGCCCGGACGCGGCGATGGCCGCCGAGGACCCGGGCGCGTGGAACGCGTACCTCGATCGCCTCGGCAACGCCGCCGGCATCGACGTCCGCAGTTATGACTCGCTGCTCGAGGCGCTCGATCGGCGGCACGCCTTCTTCCACGAGATGGGCGGGCGCATCTCCGATCACGGGCTTGAGACCGTGCCCGCGGAGGACTTCAGCGTCGGACAGGTCAAGGAGGCCTTCACGAAACTGCGCCTGCACCAGTCCGTGTCGCCCGGCGAGGTCGCGCGGTTCCGGGCGGCCCTCCTGATCGAACTCGGGCGCATGAACCACGCCCGCGGCTGGGCGATGCAACTGCACCTGGGCCCCATCCGCAACAACAACACCCGCTTCTTCCAGCGACTCGGCCGCGACGCCGGCTTCGACTCGATCGGCGACGCGCCCCTGGCGCGCCCGCTGGCGAAGTTCCTCGATTCCCTCGACCGGGACAACCGCCTCCCCAAGACGATCCTCTACAACATCAACCCCCGGGACAACTACCTGATGGGCACCATGATCGGGAACTTTCAGGACGGCACCATCCCCGGCAAGATCCAGTGGGGCGCCTCCTGGTGGTTCCTCGACCAGCGGGATGGCATCACGTGGCACTTCGACGCCCTCTCGGCCCTGGGACTGCTCTCCCGCTTCATCGGCATGGTCACCGACAGCCGCTCATTCCTCAGCGGGCCCCGCCACGAATACTTTCGCCGCATCCTCTGCAACCTCGTCGGCAACGACGCCAAGCGCGGCGAGCTGCCCCGCGACATGGGAATGCTCGGCGGGCTCGTCGAGGATGTCTGTTACCACAACGCAAGGACCTATTTCGGTTTCGATCTGAAAGGAGAATGACATGAACGGATTCGAGGATCTTCAGGGCAAGGTGGCCGCCATGACCGGCGGCGCGGGAATCATCGGCGGCGCCTTTTGCCGCGCCATGTGCTCGGCCGGCATCCGCCTCGCCATCCTGGATCTGGACGGCGAGCGCGCCCGCAAGATGGCCGAGGAGATCGCGGCCGACACGGGCGGCCTCTGCATCGGCGTCACCGCCAACGTCCTGGACCGCGCATCCCTCGAGACCGCCAAGGCCGAGATCCACGCGCGCTTCGGCCCCGTGGATTTCCTGATCAACGGCGCCGGCGGCAACCACCCCTCCGCCACCACCTCCGTCGAGCAGATCACCCACGCCGACCTCGGCGACCTGTCCAAGACCTTCTTCGGCCTCGACCCGGATGGCTTCGACCGCGTCTTCGCCCTCAATTTCAAGGGCACGGTCATCCCGACCATCGTCTTCGCGCAGGACATGGCCTCGCGCGGCGGCGCCGTGGTCAACATCTCCTCGATGAATTCCTACCGCCCGCTCACCCGCATCCCCGCCTATTCCGCCGCCAAGGCCGCCGTCAACAACTTCACCCAGTGGCTATCCACCCACCTCGCCAGGCTCAACATCCGCGTCAACGCCATCGCCCCGGGCTTCTTCCTCACCCAGCAAAACCGTTTCCTGCTCACCGATGAGAAGACCGGCGAACTGACCCCGCGCGGACGCAAGATCATCGACAACACCCCCATGGGCCGTTTCGGTGAGGTCGATGAGCTCGCCGGCACCCTCCTCTACCTCCTCTCGGCCCAATCCAAGTTCGTCACCGGCGTCGTCATCCCCATCGACGGCGGCTACAGCGCCTTCGGCGGTGTGTGACACCCCGCCGAGATCCCCGGCCCGCAGGCAGCACCACCAACGTTCCCGCAGCTTTGGGCTCGTAGTGCCGCCTTCAGGCGGCATCCGCACATATACCGCTAGATCCCGTGCCCCGGACGCCCGCCGGACCACCGGCTTGGAAGAACGTAGCCGAAGCCGTTAGGCTTTGGCGGCCAAACGCTGACGCGTTCGGCTACGGGATGCGCTGCGGCCATTTTCAAGTCAGTCGCGCCGGACGATCCGCCACAAGCCCGATCGCCCCTCGGATGTTTCTTTCACCTTTCACTTGCGGTTTTGACATCTGCGTTTTGACTTTTGACTTATGAAGCTTGCCCCCTGGATCCTCGTCGCCATTCCACTCCTGGCGCTCGGCCATTCCCCCACCCCCGATCGCCGACTGCCCGCCCCGGTGACCAAGGCCCGCACCGAGATCCGGATCCCCGATCCCCCAGGGTTCCTCACCCTGAAGTGCGACCTGCACACCCACACCGTCTTTTCCGACGGCCTGGTGTGGCCGAGCGTCCGCTCCGAGGAGGCGTGGCGCGAGGGCCTCGACGCCATCGCGATCACCGACCACATCGAGTACCAGCCGCACAAGGACGACCTGCCCACCAAGCACGACCGCTCCACCGACATCGCGCGCGGCGCGGGCGATCCGCTCGGCATCATCGTGATCCGCGGATCCGAGATCACCCGCCAGATGCCCCCCGGCCACCTCAACGCAATATTCCTGACAAACTGCGCGGCCCTTTCGGTCAGCAATTGGACCGACGCCATCGCCGCCGCCCACGCCCAGGGCGCTTTCATCTTCTGGAACCACCCGGGCTGGGAGGCCCAGGCCACCAACGGCATCGCGGTCTGGTACCCCGAGCACACCCAGATCTACGAGTCGGGCATGATGCACGGCATCGAGGTCGTCAACGGCCGATCCTACTACCCCGAGGCGCACAGGTGGGCCATCGAGAAGAAATTGGCCATCATCTCCAACTCCGATATCCACGCGCCCATGGGCATGGATTACCACTTGCACGACGGCGACCTCCGCCCGGTCACGCTGGTCTTCGCCAAGGAGCGCACGGCCGAGTCGCTCAAGGAGGCCCTCCGCGAGCGCCGCTCCGCCGCCTTCGCCGCCGGTTTCGTCGTCGGCGACGAGCAATTCCTTCGCCCCATTTTCGAGCGATCCGTCCGAATCAAGAACCCCAGCGCCACCATCAAGGGCAAGGGCCGCGCCCTGATCCAGATCGCCAATGACTCCAGCATCGATTTCCACCTTGAGCGATCCGGATCGCTACCCGAAGTCACGATCCCGAAAGAACTGGTCCTCCCGGCCGGCAAGACGGTGATTCTCGAGGTCAAGGGCACGGGCGCCGCCCCCGCGGGCGAGAAACCGCTCGCCCTCCCCTATGAGGTCAACAACCTGCTGATCGGCCCAGACAGGCCACTGCCCGCCACCCTCGACCTCACGGCGAGGTTCTGACGCGCCACTTCGCGGTGTAGCCACGGTCGCCAGACCGTGGGCGCCTCGGCTGAGCGCACGGCGCCCATCTCTCCGCGAGATGGGCTGCGGGTCTTGGATGTGGATCCGTGGGCCGGGCCTCCGTCCGCCCTACCGCGACCACGGCCACCAACCCTTGGCCTTCGCGGGTTTCGCCGCTTTCGCCGGCGCAGCGCCCTCGCCGCGCCCGCCGCGCCGCCGGCGCCTCTGGGACCCACCGCCGCCGCCCCCGTGCGGTTTCTCGGCGCGTGGCGCCCGGCCCTCGCCCCGTCCCGCCTGCCCGCCCCGTCCGCCCCGCCCAAACTCCTGGCGCCCCCCGGTTCCCGGCTCACGCGGTGGCGCCGCCGCACCATAATCGAACCCCTCGGCCCGCTTGCGCACGATCCCGCGCCCGATGAACCGCTCCAGAGACCGCAGCGCACCATGATCCTCCGGCGTCACGAAACTGATCGCGTCGCCCACCGCGTGCGCCCGGCCCGTCCTCCCGATCCGGTGCACGTAATCCTCCGGGTGCGGAGGAAAATCGAAGTTCACCACGTGCGAGATCCCATCCACGTCGATGCCCCGCGCCGCGATGTCCGTCGCCACCAGCACGCGCGCCGCGCCCGATTTGAAGTCCTTCAGCGCGCGCAGCCGCTGCGCCTGCGACTTGTTGGAATGGAGCGTCGCCGAAGGGATGCGCATCTGCGTCAATTTCCGCGCCACGCGATCCGCCCCGTGCTTGGTCCGCGTGAACACCAGGACCATGTCCAATTTCTCATCGCGGAGCAGGTGCGCCAGCAGCGCCGGCTTCAGGTGCTTGGGCACCTCGTAGACAAACTGCGTCACGGTCTCGGCCGGATTCGCGCGTCGCCCGATCTGCACGATCTTGGGATTCCGCAGAAACTCCCGGGTGATCGACTCGATCTCCGGAGACAGCGTCGCCGAGAAAAGCATCGTCTGCCGCTCCCTCGGGAGCGAGCGCACCACCTGCCGGATCTGCGGGAGAAATCCCATGTCCAGCATCCGGTCGGCCTCGTCGAGCACGAGGAACTCGAGCCCCGAAAAATCCCCGTACCGCCGCCCCGTGAGGTCCAGGAGCCGCCCCGGCGTCGCGATCACCACGTCCGCCCCGGCGCGCAGCGCCTCGATCTGCGGACGCTCGCCCACGCCCCCGTACACGGTCGCCATCCGCATCGGCACATACTTCCCGTACGCGCGCGCGTTCTCCTCGATCTGCACCACCAGCTCCCGCGTCGGCGCGATCACCAGCGCGCGCGTGCCCCGCCTGCCGCCACCCCCATCGAGTTTCGCCAGCATCGGCAGCACGAAGGCCGCCGTCTTGCCCGTGCCCGTCTGCGCTATCCCGATCAGGTCGTGTCCCCCCAGGATCTGCGGGATCGCCGCGGCCTGGATAGGCGTCGGTTCGGTGTACCCGGCATCCGCGATCGCCTTCAGGATATGGTTGTTCAACCCCAGAGCTCGAAATGGCATAGCGAGATAGTATGCTCCCAATCCGCCGGATGGCACGCCCTATATCCGGGTGATCCCGATCGCCCAGCATCATCGCGGGTCGCCGTTCCGCACGCACCCGCCGCGCTCTCCACCCTACTCAAATATCAGATCATCCACAAAAAACACCCCGGGCGTCGCCGCCGCGCCCGAGAAGCCGCACCACGTGCAGAGCGAGAAGTCTCCGCTCCGAAACGGCAGGCCGTCCCGCTCCACCGCCTCGCCGCCCTCCGGAACCACCCGCAGCGCGTACGCCTTCCCCTTGCCCTCCCCCTCCTCAAACTCCAATTCGACGCGCAGCCATCGGCCCAGTTCAAACCTCCCGATCACGGTCCACCCCGGCCCCCCGGAGGTCTGCACCGTTCCATCCGGCAAGAACCTGACATGCGGCCCCGTCAGGTACTTGCCGTCCCGCCGCGAGCCCCCGTGCCAGTCGCGCAACTCCAGATCGATCGTCGCGGGTTGCGCGGCATCATTCCTCACGGCGCACCGCAGCCTCACCTTGCCCGATCCGGGCACCCGCCCCACGAACCAGTGCGGCTTCCACGCCGTCGCGCCCGCCGCGTCGATGAACTTCGCGCAACGCCTCCCCCGCGACGGGGATCGATCGGTCACCACGACCTCGCTCCCTGCCTCTCCGGGAAGCGCGTTCGCGGGACACTCGCCCACGTCGTAGTCCTCGAAATCTTCTGCGACCGGCCCACCCGCGTCGAGCGCCGAGGCCGGCGGGCGCTCCACCGCCCGATGCGTGACCGCGCGCGGCAGGTCGCGCCACGCGCGCGGCCCCTCGAGCCCGGCCCCGCCAAGGTCAATCGGACGAATGCCCAGCTTCAGCGCGGGCGAATCGGCCCTCAGCCGGAAGTCCCGTTTCGCCGCATCCGCGAAACCCGGGTCGGCCACGGCGCCCTCCCTGTCCCGCCCAAGCGCCCGCCACCCCGCGAACGTCCTCCCAAAGAAGTCGGGCCCGGAACCACTCTCGCTCCAGTAGAGGTTCTTGTCCGCCGTGAACTTGCTGCCGTCCCTCCAGTTGTTTCCCCCGAGCATCCTCTCGCCCGCATTGTGGATGATGTTGCGCTCCAGATGCACGTGGTTGCCATCGGGCTCGTGATCGGCATTGCGGATGAGCTGGGCGTCTCCCGAGAAGGCAAAGACGTTGTTCGCCACCACGTTGCCATAGGGGTACGTGTGGTTGTGGACATGCAGGCCTCCGTCCCGCGTGTCGTAGACGACGTTGTCTTCGACGCGAATCTCCGAGCTGCCCGCGTCAAGATAGATCCCCCATCCGCCGTAGCCCTCCCGCCCACGCTCGAATCGCGTCACGTCATGGATCAGGTTGTGGTGGAGCACCGTGCCCGGCGAGACACCCAGCGTGTAGATGCCACCGATGTCATTCAGCACGCCATTTCCGATATGGTGGATGTGGTTATAGGCCACCTCATTGTGGTGGGTATAGGCCGCCACCCTGCCGCTCCAACTCCAGCCGAGATGAACCCCCGTCCAGCTCAGGTCGCAGATCTCATTTTGCAGGATCTGATTGTAACTCGCGCTCCCGCCCAAGAACACGCCACACCCCGCGCGGAATATGTGCCCCCCGTCGTGGATGAAGTTGTTCCCTATGAAGTTCTGCGCCGTGAGATGCGTGGCATTCGTGGCCTTGGGCGCCCCCTCCGACAGATAGACGCCGCCGCCTCCCATGTCATGGAAATGGCATCGCCGAACCGCGTTCGACACGCACCCCTCGCGCAGGGAGATGCCGTGCTCGCCCAGTCGCGTGAACTCGCACCCCTCGATCACGGAGCATCGCAACCCCGTGGCAAGAATCGCCCCCCTCTGCGTGTGCGCCCCCTGCACGCTATGCGGGTACGCCGCGGAGAGATCGGCATCGGCATGCTGGAAGGAAAGCCCCCGAAACACCAGATGCTCGACCCCACGCCCCGGCGATGGCTCCCCCCGGAAAACCAGGAGGGGCGACTGCACCCGCGGGGCAATGACCTCGATCCTCCCCATGTCCTCCCCCGCAAGGGGGTAATAATAGAGGAGGCCCTTGCCCGCATCGAGATACCACTCCCCCGGCGCATCGAGCGCGGAAAAGGTGTTCTCGACGTAATATCGGACCTTCGGGCCCAAGAAGAATATCCCGGCCGGTCTCGCGAACGTCACCCTGCGCGCCTCGCGATCGATTGCCCCGATCCGGTTGTACGAGTTCACCCAGTTGTGGAAGAGCACGACCATCGGATCCTCCCCCTCCTCCCAACCGCGGATGTCCCCCTCGGCGTAGGTCATGCCGAGGCATTGCGGGTGCTGCCCCTCGCTCATCCGCAGGCGTCGGGTATAGAAATAGCCGCCCTCGTCCGGCGTCCGCGCTCGGGGTCGCCTCACCCCATCCACGAACAGCTGGTGAAATGGGCGCCCCGCTTCTCGAATCCAGGGCACCTCCGCCACCCACAATCGACCGTCGTGCTGCCGCCAGCCCGATATGCGCGCGCCCCCGCTGATCACCGGCCGCTCATCCCCATACGCCGCATATGTGACCGGAGAGCCCTCGCGCCCCGAATCCTCTGGGCCAAACTCGATCGCCTTGGTCTCCGCATAGCGCCCTCCCCGCAGCAACACCGTCACGGGCTCCAGGGGCGCGCCCCTGCCACCCCGCAGCGACCGGATCGCATCTCTCGCGCGACTCAGCGTCGCGAAGGGCCCGTCCGTTCTGTCGCCGTTTGCGTCCGCCCGTCTGCCCGACCACGCGTCGTTCCCTTCCGCCGACACATGGAACACCACCCCGGCAGGAGGCCCGGGCGCCCCCGGCGCCATCGCGGCCAACGGCAATGCCCATAGCATCAAAACTGTAATCCGGATTGTCATTGTGGGCTATCTAGACGCCCGGCGCCAACCCGTCGACGCGAAACCCCCGGCCTCAGTGCCCCCGCAGCATCAGCCCCGCCAGCGCCAGCGCGTAACCCGTCTCCAAAGCCACCGCGAGGGGCAACCGGCGAAAGGGAGTGCCCCACCGCATCACCTCCGCCATGACCAGCACGCCCGCGATCACCCAAAGGTCCACCCGGATCTGCGGCGCCTTCACCAGCGAAAAGTATATCCCCGCCCCCGTCACGACGCCGCACCCCAGAAAGGCGATCATCGGAGCGCGGCCCATCGCCCCGCCCAGGGGATTCCTCGCCTGCGACCAGAGCAACGCCACCGACACGCCCGCGTAACCAGCAAAGAAAACCGCGTGGCTAAAGACCTCATCCCAGAAGAACACGCTCTGGGCCAATCGCTCGCACGCGGCCCGGCCCATCACATTGATCGGCTCGTGCACGCCCATCGAAACCGCCACCAGCCCCACCGCGATCCCGATCGCGAGCATCGGCCCCCACGAGTCGCGCCTCCCCCGCTCCAGCAGCCAGACCGCCGACACCATCAGGCCCGCCGACACCGGCGTCACGAATAGCAGCGAGAACATCTCGCGCCAACGGACGAACTCTCCCACGCCCACCCGCCCCGCCATGGCCGGCACCACCAGATTCAACCCCGCCAGCAGGGTCACGACCGCCTGCGCCGCCGTCAGCCAAAACAACGCCCGAAGGTAGCCATCTCGCATCCGGGGATATCAGCACACGGCCGCTCCAACGGGAATCACATCTTGACCCTTAGCGGCCTGTTGAAGAACACCATCGGACGCCGAGGCCGGCGTCCCTCCCGGGTTGCGTCGGGAGGGCCCGCGGCCTCGCGGGCCGGGTCGGTTTTGGTCAGGGATGGATTATTCAACGGGCTGTTGGCCCAACATTCCCATGCGCGAGGATCGGCGTTCCCCGGAACCCCGCGTCCCAGCCGCTCAGGCGACGGGACGCCGATCTTCGCTGATCCTCGCCAGCCCCGTTCCGTCGGGAGCCTTTTTCCTTGCGATTTCTTCCATCCCGTTTTGAAATTTCGCCCCTATGACCCGACGTACCATCCACCCCTTCCTTCTCGGCACCACCGTCGCCCTCCTGTCCCTCTCCGCCGCGTTCGCCGAACTCCGGCTCCCGGCCATCGTCGGCGATAACATGGTCCTCCAGCGCGACCTGCCCTGCCGCATCTGGGGCTGGGACAATCCCGGCGTCACCGTCACCGTCGAGATCGCCGGCCAGAAGAAGTCCGCCAAGGCGGATGCCAAGGGCAAATGGCTGGTCACCCTCGATCCCCTGCCCGTCACAAAACCCGATGCCCCCCCGCTCGCGATGAAGATCTCGGGTTCCTCGAGCCGGGAGTTGAAGAACATCCTCGTGGGCGAGGTCTGGATCTGCTCGGGGCAGTCCAACATGGGCTTCACGGTCGCCAGTTCCCACGACCCCGACATCGAATCGCTCTCATCGAAATTCCCCCGCCTGCGCCTCATTTCCGTGCCCCAGGTCGGCATCCAGGAACCCCAGGATGACTTCAAGGGCCAGTGGGAGGAGGCCACGAACCCGGAACTCATCAAGCAGTTCTCCGCCGTCGGCTTCTTCTATGGCCGCCTGCTGCACCAGATCCTCGACGTGCCGGTCGGCCTCATCGACAATGCATGGGGAGGCTCGGCCGCCGAGGCCTGGGTCCGCCGCGACATCCTGGAGAAAGACCCGTTCTACAAGACCCTCATGGATGGATGGCGCGAAAGGGAGAAGACCTACAACCACGAGGCCGAACTGGAGAAGCACAAGGCCGCCATGGAGAAGTGGAAGACCGCCGCCGCACAGGCCAAGGCCAAGGAGATGACGCCGCCGAAGCCGCCCCGTGCGCCCACGAACGCCCTCACCGGCCAGCACCGCCCCGGCAACCTCTACTGCGGTGTCCTGCACCCGACCATCGGCTACGGCATCCGCGGCGCCATCTGGTACCAGGGCGAGTCCAACTCCGGGCGCGCCTTTGAATACCGGAAGCTATTCCCCCTCATGATCCGGCATTGGCGCGACGAGTGGAGCCTCCCCGGCGCCGCGAAGGACTTCCCCTTCTACTGGGTCCAGCTCGCCGACTACATGGCCGAGAAGCCCGAGCCCGCCGACAGCGGCTGGGCCGAGCTCCGCGAGGCGCAGACCCTCACGATGTCCGCGCTCCCCAACACCGGCCAGGCCGTCATCATCGACCTCGGCGAGGGCAAGGACATCCACCCCAAAAACAAGCGCGACGTCGCCGAGCGACTCGCCCGCTGGGCGCTGGCCAAGGACTATGGCCTGCAGCTCCCCCACCGCAGCCCCGAATTCAAGGAGATGAAGGTCGAGGGCAATCGGGCCCGCGTCACCTTCGACCACGTCGGGGCCGGCCTGAAGACCTTCGACGTCGAGGATGTCCGCGGCTTCGCGGTCTGTGGCGAGGACAAGAAGTTCGTCTGGGCCACCGCCAGAATCGCCAATACCAATACCGTCCTCGTCTCCAGCGACACCGTCCCCAAACCCGTCGCCGTCCGCTACGCCTGGGCCGATAACCCCGTCTGCAACCTCTATAGCTCGGACGACCTCCCCGTCACCCCCTTCCGCACCGACGACTTCCCCATGATCACCGCGCCGAAGTGACCACGGGGGCTATTCTCTACATTCCCATCAGCGCAGGCTAAAGGAACGTCATCGGACGCCGAGGCCGGCGTCCCTCCCGGGTTGCGTCGGGAGGGCCCGCGGCCTCGCGGGCCGGGTCGGTTGTGGTCAGGGATGAATTATTCGACGGGCTGCTAGCGCCGTTCTGCGTTCCCGAAGCCGTGTCTCCCTCCAGACCGAAGGCCGAGTCTCGTTGCGCCCGAGTCCAATTTCCCTCTTCACCCGGCGGGGCTTTCCCTGTTCCATTTTCCCATCATGCGCGCCTGCCTGTTGCCCCTCCTCCTCTGCGCCTCCGCGGCCCTGCGGGAAGATCTCCCGGCGGCGGCGGATAAACCCAACTTCGTGCTGATCTACACGGACGACCTCGACTTCGACGAGGTGGGCGCCTATCGCGCCGCGGATCAGCCCTGCGCGCTGGCCGCGGTCAAGGCGGGCCTGAAGAACCAGCCATTCGCCTACGCCGACCCGCGCATGCTGACGCCGCACCTGGATTCTATAGCCCGGGATGGCGCGCTCCTCGACAGGTTCTACATCTGCTCTCCGGTCTGCACCCCGAGCCGATACGGCATCCTCACCGGGCGGTACGCCAGCCGCAGCCCCGGCTTCCTCGAAAAGAACCCGGCCGGCGCCCACGCCAACATCACGTGGAATACCCCCATCTCCCCATCCGAGACCAATATCGCGAAATCCCTCAAGGCCCTCGGCTACGCCACCGGCATCGTCGGCAAGTGGCACAACTTCTTCCGTTCGGGCGAGCGCGCGTGGAAGAGAATCCCCGAGGGCGCCGATCCCCGCGACCCAGAGATCAGGGCAAAGCTACAGGCGCAGTACGCGGATGCCCAGGCCCAGATCCGCGAGTGCGGGTTCGATTTCGTCGAGCGCATCAACATCGGCAACACCGAGGAGGTCCGCCCGGCCGCCCTCCGCTTCCAGAACATGGAGTGGCACACCGAGGGCGCGCTGGAGTTCCTCGACCGCCACGGCAAGCAGCCCTTCTTCCTCTACTTCCCCACGCCGATCCCGCACGGGAACTACGCCGCGAATGTCTTCAAGACGCGCGACCCGCTGGCCACCACCGCCGGCATGCTGGACAAGGCGCCCGCGCCCCAGCCCTCCCGCGACGATGTCCTCGCGCGCCTGCGCGCGGCCGGCATCGACGAGCGCAACGCCATGGGCACGTGGCAGGATGATTCCATCGGAGCCATCCTGAAGAAACTCGAGGAACTGGGCGTATCGGACAACACGGTCGTGATCCACATCAGCGACCACCAGAGCCGCGGCAAGTACACCTGCTACGAGGG
>JADLBR010000279.1 GCA_020847615.1 Verrucomicrobiia bacterium | reverse complement strand
CGCAGGGCATCGGCCACGCGGGCCAAGTAGGCTTCCTTGGAGGGATAGCGTTCGGCGAGCGACGGTCGTGGATCGCCGGTCCGCTCTCGTTCTTCGCGCGTGACGGCGAAAGGGATCCACGCGCCCCGCAGCGGCAGCAATTCATGGGGTGCGCCCATGGAGGCCGGGCGGAACAGCCAACCGGTGCAGGTGCCCAGGGGCACGCTCACGTCCGGCATCCGGATGCCCGCGATGTCATTGCCATCCGCATCGACCTGCGGCACCCGCAGCGGCAGTTCCGCCCCGGCGCCCGCGCCATGCGGCCAGAGCGGATTTGGCAGGCGCACCCCGGCCCTCGCGCCGCGGGGCGAGGCGATTCCGGGCAAGTTTGGAAAACGGACCTCGGATGCGGGCACGAGGGTGCCATCGTCCAGCCTTGGATATGCGCTCGGCGGCGGCGGCGTGCCCTCGGTGACCCAGCGGTGCATCGCCATGCGCAGGGCGAGGAGAGCGGGGCTGGCGCTGACGGGATTCGCGAGCGGAGCGTTCTGGCCGGCTGGTTTCGGGGGGAAAGGTGACGGCCCATGCTGGGTGCCGGCGAAGAAATAGGAGCGCGCGTTGTCCGGCAGCGGGACGTCCCGCGTGCCGTCGGGGCTGGTGTGTGAGAGGGCCGCGACGCGTCCGGCGCCCCAGTACTCGGACGCCGTGTTCACGTAGAAGATCTTCGGCCGGTGCGTCACCCGCGGGTTTTCCTGCACGCCCTCCGCGATCCCGGTGACCGGATCCGGGACGGCGCAATCGGTGAAGGGATAGGACGCGGTCGCGTACGCGGCGATGGCGCGCGGCGTCGACCAGCGCCGATTGATGTCCAGCCGCCCCGCGCCGGCCACGTGCGCGATCACGCCATCGAGGGCCATCCGGCCCCGCTCGTCGGTGTTGAAACCGAGATAGATGAATTCGCGCAGGAGGCGCCCGCACTGCGACGAGCCGAAGGCGTAGGCGTGGCGCACCGGGGCGAGCGCTCCGGGGTCGTGTTTCAGCCACGCCACCGCATCGCGAATCGCCGCGAGGCCCAGCCCGGCCACCGGTGGATTCTCCGCCATGTAGGCGATCTCGTACGTCTTGCCCGCCTCGAAGCCGCCCTCGAGGGTCACGCGCTGGTCCTCCAGCCGCCATAGGCCGCGCGGCAGTTCCTTGCCGCCGGGAAACGCCGTGGCCGCCCGCTCCACCAAACTCCCGTCCGGCCCGGAGGTATCCACGGGGGGATAGTCCGCCAAGTCGCCGAGGGTGAATTGCCCGGAGCGCTTGTCGGGCGTGAACGTGGCCCGCGCCAGGCCGCGAATGGGACCGCCGCCCTCGTCCCGTGCCGCGGGGACATCGATGCGGATCTTGTCGGCTTGCGCCGGCACGTCGAATTCCCATCCCACCTGCACGATCGTGAAACCATGCCGGCCCATGAGCGGGGTCACGCCGCTCTTGCCGCCCCGGTTCGGGATCTCCACCCAGGCCGCGCCGTTGCCGCGGGCGGCCCCCTCGGGTCTCAGGATGCGGAGATCCGAGGAGAAGGCCACCCGCCCCGCCGCGTTCGTCGGCGCCAGCCCGACATCGGCGATGATGCGGTTGCGCGGATGGGACGGATCGATCTCGAAATGCAGCCGCCCGACGATCTCCTCATAGCTCGCGGTGGACGAGGCGGAGCGCCCCGAGATCTCCACGCGCACGACCTCGGCGCCCGCGATGGCGAACGCGGCCAGGCCGAGGCCAGCGAGGAGCGGGCGCGCGATGTCGGTCATATGCACCGGCGATTCGGGCCGGGCCGCCCCTCGTCCGCCCGCAGGATCGTTCCCGCCAGGGCGCCCGATGCCCCGGCGATCATCGCCCCGAGAGCGCGGCGCCTCGCGATCCCCGTCTCCTCGCGCACGACCATTTTGGGCATCATGCCCCCCAGTACAGCAATCCGCGCCGATCCATTCAACCACAACACGACGGCGGTGGGCCCCGCCCGCCCCCGCGCCGGGCTTGACATGCGCGGCCGGCGCCGCTGGAATTGCGGTGACTTAGGCGCATAAGCAAGCGCCGAGGGGCCGATGAAGTCGCTGTCTGACATCGCGAGGGAGCTGGGCGTATCGTCCGCGACGGTCTCGTACGTCTACAACGGCAAGTGGAGGGAGAACCGCATCCGCCCGGTGGTGGCGGCGCGGGTGCGGCGGAAGCTGGAGGCGGAGCGGGCGGGGCCGGACGCGCTGGGGCGGCAGCTCCAGTCGGGGCGGACGTTGAGCGTGGGGGTGCTGCTGCCCCATCTGGAGCAGGCGTATTTCTTGCGGTTGCTGGCGGGGATCGAGGGGCGGCTGGATGAGGCGGGTTACATGCTGTTTCTCGGGATCGCGCACCGCGGGCGAGAGTCGCGTCAGGTGGAGTTGCTGGAGCGCATGCTGGCGCGCCGGGTGGATGCGGTGCTCATGGCGCCGCGGCCCGCGTCCGATCTGCGCGGGTTCCTGGCTACGGTGCGGCGGCGATCCGCGGTGCCGCTGGTTTTTGTGGACAACTATATGACCCGTCTCCGGGTGGCCCGCGCCGTCAGCGACAACTACTGGGGGGCGCGGGAGACGGTGCGGCGGATGGCGGCCGCGGGGCGGCGCCGGATCCTATTTTTTGGGGCGGCCCCCGGGGTCGCTGCAGTCGAAGACCGGTATCTGGGATATCGCGACGCGGTGAGGGAGGCGGGACTTCCCGTGTTGGGGTTCAAGGCCCGCGGAGCGCGGGGCGTGGCCGAGCCGGGGGCGCTGCGCGACCTGCTGGGAGGATCGCGACGCCCGGATGGGGTCTTCGCGTCGAGTTTCTTGGGCTTTTTGCCGGTGCTTGAGATGATGGATCGCCTTGGGCTCAGGCATCCGGACGACGTGCTGTTGGCCGGCTTTGACGAACCGATGGAGAGCTGGGCGCAGGATACGGTGCGCCGCGTTATCCGCGAGCCCCTCTGGGCGGTGATCCAGCGGGCTGATCAGATGGGCAAGGCCGCGGTCGAGTTGGCGCTGGAGGCCATCGGGGGCGCCGACATCTCGCGCGAGGTTCGGCTGATACGGCCTGATTTGAGCTGGCGACGAAGCGACGAGAGACGGCGAGTCCGGAAAAAGGAAGGGAGAAAAGCATGAATAGGCAGAATGGCATCGGTGGCGTGGCCGGGATATCACGGCGGAAATTTCTTGGCGGGGTGGCGGCGGGGGCCGCTTTCTCCATTGTTCCGAGGCACGTGCTGGGAGGCCCCGGCCAGGTCGCGCCGAACTCGAAGACCACTTTGGCGGTCATCGGGGCGGGCGGGCAGGGGCAGATCGACCTGATGAACCTGATCGCGTTCGACGAGGTGCGGGTGGTCGCGGTGTGCGACGTTAACCGCGAGGGCGGCGGCTACATATCCTGGGACTGGGGGAAGGGGGGCGAGGGGCGCACGGGCGGGCGAGAGCCCGCGAGGCGGCTGGTGGATGACCATTACGCGGAAAAGGGTGGGGCGTCCCGAGGCTGCAAGGCGTACGCGGACTACCGGGAACTTTTGGAGAAGGAGGACGTGGATGCCGTCGTGGTCGCGACGCCCGATCACTCCCATGCGGTGATCACGATGGCCGCGCTCAAGAGGCGCAAGCACGTCTATTGCGAGAAGCCGCTGACGTGGTCGGTCGCCGAGGCGCGCGCGGTCGCCGAGGAGGCGCGAAAGGCCGGCGTGGCCACGCAGTTGGGCAACCAGGGCCAGGCGGGCGAGGAGGACCGAGTCGTCCGGGAGATGATCCTCGATGGCGCGATCGGCCACGTGCGCGAGGTGCACGTCGCCATTTCCGCGCGGTTCTGGCGCTATCCGGCGCTGCAGGGACGGCCGACGGACGCGCCGCCGGTGCCGGATGGCCTCGACTGGGATCTCTGGCTCGGCCCCGCCGCGGAGCGGCCCTATAACCCGGAATATCACCCGTGGACCTGGAGAAACTGGTGGGATTTTGGCACGGGCCAATTGGGCGACCTCGGTTGCCACAAGCTCTCGACCGTATTCAAGGCGCTGGATCTGAGGCACCCGACCAGCGTCGAGGCCTGCTCGACCAAGATGTTCCCGGAGGTGTACCCGCTCGGGGTGATCGCCCGCTTCGAGTTCCCGGCGCGCGGCGAGCGCCCACCGG
>JADLBR010000278.1 GCA_020847615.1 Verrucomicrobiia bacterium | reverse complement strand
TGCCCCACCCTCAAACTCACCTCGCGCCCCGGCGAATCCGAGGGCGATTTCCGCGTCCGGATCCGGGATGTCATCCGAGAGCAGCGGGATAAAGAGATCGACGAGATCCGCAAGAAGCACGCCGCGAAGATCGCCCCCCTCGACACGAGGATCCGCGCGGCCGAGGGCCGCGTCCAGAAAGAGACTTCCGAGTATCAGGAGGCCAAGATGCAGTCGATGCTGAGCGCGGGGGCTTCGGTCCTCGGCGCCCTGCTCGGTCGCCGCAAGCTGAGCGTCACCAGCATCCGCAGCGTCGGCACCACGATGGGCCGCATGTCCCGCGCAGGCAGGCAGCGCGACGACATCGGGCGCGCCGAGGCCTCCCTCGACACCCTCCGCCAGCAGCGGGACGAACTCGAGGCCTCGCTCGCCGAAGAACTCGCCCGCCTCCAGGCCGCGCCCGACGACAGCGATTTTCTCCTCGACGAGATCTCCCTCCCGCCGCGCAAGTCCGACATCGCCGTCGCCGCGATCCGCCTCGCCTGGCTGCCGGTCGCCTGACCTGAAACTTCAAAGTTGGGGATACTTCGATGCGTGTCACAAGATACACGAAATGAGCAGGTCAGCGGACACCGCCTGAAGGCGGCACTACGAACCCAAGACCACGGGAATGTTCGTAGTGCTGCCTTCAGGCAGCCCCGACCCTCCAGAAGTTTCACCCTGAACAATACGGCGCGGGAGCGGCGCTGAGTCGAGAATTGCGCATCGCATCTCGTAGCCGAACGCGTGAGCGTTTGGCCGCCAATCGCCCACGGCGATCGGCTGCATTCTCATCGTCCGGCGGTGCCCCGCCGAGCGGCACCCGAGATCGCGCTTCGCACCGCCGGCCGCTGGCCCCGATCCCGGATCAGCTGCTCGATGTTGTCCCGTTCCTGGGCCTCCATGCGGCGCCGCTTGTCGAGGTACCTGCGGTACTTGGCCATCTCCTCGTCAGTCCACGCGTTCGCCTCGGTGTAGTCGCCGCAATAGGGGACGAGCAAGTCGATCCAGCAGGCGAGCTTCTCCAGTTCCTCCCGCGAGAGCTGCACCCCGCCATGGCCCGACTCGATCAAAGGGAGCAAGCCGCTGCGGATCGAGCCCGCCGCGCACGGGGGCAAGGGCGCCGGGATCGACTGCGAACCGATCCAGTTGACCATGAGACCATCGCACTGCCCCGCGAACGAGCCCCGGTCCCAGTCGTTGTTCGCCGGCTGGGCGAGCGTCAGGTTGAGGTACGCGTCGCTCCATCGGCGCCTCGCGATCGGATCCAACCTCGGGTCGCCGCGCAGACTGAAGGCCGCTTTTTGGGCGACCTGCGCGATCGGCGCATCGGGCGAAGCCCCCGCCGCAAGCGCCGCGGGCAACGATGCGAGGGCCCGGCTCCAATCGGGGTCGATCTCCTGGTGCGCGGCCCAATCCATGCGCTTCGGATCCATCCGCTTCTGACGGTCTCCGTGACAACCCACGCAGTGGCGATCGAGGATGGGCTGGATCTCCCTCTGAAAACTGAACCCGCGCGCCGGGCCATGAAATGGCTCGAGGGCCTGGGGCCCCGCCTTCAGCGCCGCTGCCCCCCGATACCCGGCGGTCGGCGGGGCGCTATTCTTGTGCTCGTGGCAACCGACGCATGACTGGTTCTCGCCCGGCTGCAGCGTCGTCCAACTGCGCATCGTCTGCAGCGCCCTCCCCTTCCCGTCCAGCGCCTGAAAGTAGATCGGCGTGCGGGCCGGGGCGAGGAAGAACGCCGAGCCATCATCGTGGACGCGCGCGTCACCCAGTACGATCTTCGCGTCCCAAGAGCCGTTGCCGATGGCCACCGGCGTGCTGATCAGCGCCGCGCCGCCGGGGCCCCGGCTGCCGTTATTGCCCACCCCGGCCGGACGGAAATCGAGCGCAACGACCCGCAGGCGCCTCACGGTGCCCCTCGGCACACCAGCCAGGCCCGGCCCCGCATAGATGTCCTGCACGTAGCACGTGCCCTCTGCCCTGCGCGGATCCACGGAACTCGGCCGCGCCGCCGGACGCGCCCGCGCCACAAGCGGAACGGGCTGCTGGCATGCCACGCCCGGATCTCTCACCAGCAGTTCGCGCCGACCCGTCACGTCCATCCAGTAGATACCGAAATCCGCATCGCCCTTCCGCCGATCCCTCTTGTCCGGATGATCCCACCCGCGCGGCGCAAACCCCACGAGGAACTCCCGATCGCTCAGCGGGTACGGGTATTGGAACAGCTCGCCCTCTTGGCCGTACGCATCGATGCGCTCGGCCCGTGTCTCGCGCTCCGGCGCCACGAGCCTCACCCCGCTGTTCTCCTGGCGGCCCCTCGCGGGATCGATGACCGCGACCTTGCCCGCCTGCGAGGAGTGATGGCCGCACAGGATCGCCAGCACCCTCTGGGTCCCCGGTATGCCGCGCGCGTGGGTGATGGTCGTCGGAAACCAAGAACCATTCCCGTAGAACTCCGACTGGCCCGTGCCATCGGGGTGCATCTGGAACAGCGCCTGGGGGAAGATCTGTCCCCGGTCGTTGTAATCCCAGCGCGTGTAGATCACGCGACCGTCCCCGAGCACCGTCGGGAAGACGGTGTGCACTTGATCGAAACCCAGTCGGCGCAGGTAGCGGCCATCCGCGTCGCACGTGTACAGGTTGCTCACCTCGGTCCAGAAACAGTCGACCGTCTGCACGCAACGGGTGGAGGAGAAGATGATGTCGCCATCGGGCAGATAGGCGGGCTCGTAATCCGCGAAACCCAGCCCGGAGGTGACCTGCCGGATTCGCCCCGAAGCGACGCCCATCTCGTACAGGTGATAGTCGTCCGCGTCCCGCGATCTCTTCCACGCAAAGAGAACCCTCGTGCCATCCCAGGACACCGCGGGATCGCGGATCGCGCCCTCCCCGTCCTTCAACAGCGTGCGGACCCCGTTGGCCGCGCCATCCCATTCCAGCAGGCACAGCTCCGAGCCCGGCAGAAAATGCCGCTCGTGCTGCGCGTCCGACTGCCCCTCGGTGTAGGCGAAGAATGAGGGCCGGATGGTCCGGCGCTTCGTGAACACCACCCTGGGCGCCCGCTCCCGCATAGCCCCCACGCGCGCCCCGCGCCGCAGCGCCGCCGCCCGCAGATACAGGTCTATCCAGCGCCCCTCGTCGTCCGACGACGCGCCCGCGCGCAATCGCCCCTCCTCCTCCCGCATCGGCCCAGCAACCGCCCCGAGCTCTTCCATCACGGACGCCACCATCCGCCGCACGCTCTCCACGCCATCCGCGCCGCTCAGCCAGCCCTGACAGTCGTTCCCCGCATCCTGCAACCACCAGTCCACCTCCACTGGAAAATCATCGCCGAGGCACTCCCGCCACCCCGCCAACACCTCGGGGCTCGTGCCAGCGGCCCCCGCCGCCGAGGACCGGAGCGCGAGCAGCGTCGCAGAAAACGTGCCCATCCTCCGATAGCCGGCCCCCTCCGGCGACCCAGATACAGGCGACGTCCCGGCCCCTTGCCAAAAGGTCGCGAAGGCGGCCGCGGCAACGATCGGGCGCCACCTCATAAGCGACGGCGGGGGCGCGGATCACCCATGTCCCGAGCCTAGCAGCCTGTCGGGCGCCGCCAAGTCCGATCAGGCCGCCAGAAGGCAAAACCTTCTTAACTATAGATAGTTATGACGACGGCGCACAAGATGGCGCAGGGTCTCATGCGCACTATCCCCGCATTGCACGGATCGATGCTGCGCCTGACTAGCAGGAAAGCGTCTCTCGTGACGGTCTCTTCTTTTCTCAGGCCACCGGAGTCGTCGCTCTTGCTTTCAGTTGTTTCACCACCCGGTAGATGCAGCCGCCTACGGTCAACGCGCCGATGATGCCGCACATGGCGCCCACTGCACCCGCGACCGCGAACGCCAGCCAGAGCCACCACAGGCCGAGGACGATGCCCAGCAGCGCCAACCAAAGATGAGACCCCGGCCCCCATATCCCCATGGACCAGCCAATCAGATACGGCAACAGCAGCAATCCCCACCAGCCTGAACGTCCCGAGGTACCGCCAAAACCGCCCACCGCGCTCAGCCCCCACATCGCCCCCACGCCAATCACAATCAGGACGAACGCACACACCTTGCAGGCAACTGCCTGGCGCTCGGCTTGACTGAGCCAGACGCCGAGCGCGAGCAGGCCGCTGCCGGGCAGGATCAAAAGCGATCCCTCCAACGGATCAAAGGCTCCGACCGCCATCCCCATGCCACCGGCCACAGTCAAAATCTTGGACCAGAGATTGCGCGTGCCCATGTCAGCCGTCCTCTCCTGTTCGGTCACCCGCGCCAATATACCCCATGCGACGCCCTTCGTCCTATCCGTTTCACAGATTCGGCGCTGGAAAGACACTGCGGGGATGATACAGAACCCCCATGAGGCGCCCCGCGGTCTTCTTGGATCGGGATGGCACGCTGATCGAGGACCGGGGAGTTCTTCGCGATCCATCCGAGGTGGTGTTCTATCCGACGACGGCGCAGGCCCTGCGGCGCCTGGGCTCCCGATATGAGCTGTTCGTCA
This sequence comes from Verrucomicrobiia bacterium, assembly GCA_020847615.1. Lineage (GTDB taxonomy): Bacteria > Verrucomicrobiota > Verrucomicrobiia > JADLBR01 > JADLBR01 > JADLBR01. The sequence goes on along the minus strand of JADLBR010000278.1, from coordinate 20,393 downwards.
TCACAAACCAACGCGGGATCGCCGAGGGCGCCATCACGATGGCGGAGTGCGAGCGCGTCAATCGCCACGTCCTGGACGTGCTGCGCCGCGCCGGGGTCATTATTCGCGCCGCGTATGTATGCCCCCATCGGAGGGAGGATGGGTGCGGGTGCATCAAGCCCAAGCCGCACTTTCCGCAGCGGGCGGCCCTCGCCTACGGCCTTGATCTTCGTCGCTCGTATGCGGTCGGGGACCATCCCCACGACGTGGAATTGGGGATTCGGATGGGGGGCCGCGGCGTGTACGTGTTGACAGGTCACGGCCACAGGCACCGCGACGAATTGGGGGTGCCATGCACCATCGCCCCAAACATCGATGTCGCTGCCGACGTCATCCTGCGGGAATCGGGGGCGGCGCGGGGCGCACGGTCGCTGGCCCCGCATCAGGCAGAACCAAACGACTCTTCGGTTCGCGGATAGGGCGTTGATCATGGACATGCGCGCATTCTGGGTCGCCGGCCTGTGTGTCGCCTCGTGGAGCCTCCGGGCGGTTCCACCACCCGAGACCCGCGGCGTCTATGCCATCTGGTACGGCGACGAATACGATCTGCTTGGCGCGCCCTACATCGTCGGCGGCCAGGTGGTCGTGCAGTGGGCAGACGTGGACAAGGGAGAGGGCAGATACGACTTTTCCCCCATCGAAACCGAGACGCGGAAGCTGAAGCGGCTCGGCAAGAAGACCACGGTTCAAATCAACGGCAATTCCAAGCCGGCCTGGCTCTTCGCCAGGGTCCCCCACCACCCCGAAAAACTCAGCGCGCAGGTCCAAGACAGGCAAGGCACCCTGATGTACTGGCACCCGGTCCACCTCGGCGCCTACACCAACATGCTGGGCGCCTTCGCCGATTTCCTGGCACGGTCCCCGGACCGCGACGCGGTGATCGGCATCAGGCTCAACTTCAACGCGATCGGCACGGAGCACTTTGCGGTGCCGCACGAAGCCATGGACCCGGAGACGTGGATCGTGCCCCCCGGGGGCACGCGGGGCCAGCCCTGGTCCGCGCAGTCGGCCCTGGCCTACGAGAGGGCCGTGGTGGAGACCTTTGTCAATCGCCTATCGCCCCACGCGAGGATCCTCGTGCGCAACAATGTGAGACCGGAGGTCGAGGAGCGTTTCCGCCCCCAGATCGAAACCGGGAAGCTCGGCTGGTTCCACACCTCCTCCGAGGCCGAGCCCCGTTCCGCCTCCACGGAGATCCAGTACCGGAGATTCTACGAGGATTGCCGAAGCGGCAAGACGGTGGGGTACGCGGAACCGTGGGCCTCGGCTTGGGGCGACCACGGCGGCGGTCCCGACCCCCGATGGTGCAGCCCGCCCCAGTGGAATTACTGGCGGTCGCTGATCGACCTGCATTGCGGGGTGGCCTTCGTCGCGGTGTACGCCAGCGACCTCAGGGTGGCGGCCGAGGGATCCTATCATCAAAAGGGCCACCAATACGACGAGGCCAGAGACCGGCGGGGCTATCGGCAGGAATTTGAGGCGGCTTTTCGCTTCACCTCGAAGTATGCGGGCTACCACGCGTCGCCCGAGGAAAGCCCCGGCGCGTGGGTGGCGTTTCGCGAGAACTCCACCGCGCTCGCCGAAAACCCGAAAGTCCCGCCGAAGGGACGACGGCTATCGGTATTCACGGGCGACTACGATTTCCTGATGGAGCGCCTGCCGGACAAGACGGCGGGCGAGCATAACGTGGGGCCAGAAAACCAGCGCCAGGGCGCCTGGGCGCGCGTTCTGCCCGCGGGAGAGAGCATGCGACTGAAGGCCGATGACCGCTTCGCGGCATCGCTACGGGGCGGCGACGTGCTGGTCACCTATCTGGACCCGGCAGAGGATGCCGGCAACACGTTTGGGATTGCCGCCGGCCCCACGCGCTTGACTGTCTCGTTCGCGGGCCGCGGCGGCTGGCAGACGGCATCCTTGCGTCTGCCACCCGGCCCCATGCGGAAGATCTCCGGCGATGCCCACATCAAGATCACCGCCGGACCCAGGCCGCTCCACATGCACATGGTGGAGATCGTGCGGCAATGATGGGATGACCCTCGGTCAGGCGGCGCGTCGGCGCGCGGCCGGTGGACCCCGAGGCGATCATACACACCCAAGCCAAAGGCTTGGGCCGGGCCAAAAAAATTGCCATTCTCACCCGGGGAACGCTCGGCTAGACGTCGTCTGCGTGAACTCGACCGAATGCCTCATTAATGCACTTTCGCATTCTCCCCCAGTCGCCGGGAAGGCTCCCGCGCACACCCGGTGGAAACGCCGCGTCACGGCGATGATCCTTGCGCTCATCGCGGCCGGAAAGTGCGGGGCCGCGGAACCATTGCTGGGGGTGTATGGGGACAATTCGATGCGTCACGTGCTCGATTTCGAGAGGTGGCTCGGGCGGCAGGTGGACGTGATCCTCTGCACGATCGATTTCAACAAGTGGGAGAATTATCGCTACGCCGACTGGCTGAGCCAGACGGTCTACGGTGCGCGCGGCGAGCGCCGGCTGGTGTACGATGTGCCGATCATCATCCAAGGCGCGAGCTATGCGGAGGCGAAGTCTGGCGCCTACGACGATCACTGGCGGTGCCTGGCGCAGTCGATCCTCGCGAACAACACCGGCACTTATGAGATCGTCATCCGACCCAGCCACGAGATGAATGGCGATTGGTTTGCCTGGGGCGTGGGTGGATCACGGGCGGCATCGATTCCCGATTTCATCGCATCGTGGCGGCGCTTCCACGGGGTCTTTCGCGGCGTGCCTGGCGGCGAGCGCTATCGCTTCAGCTTCTCCGCGTCCGAGGGCGCCAGCGACCCGCGCCCGATGTGGCCGGGCGACGATTATGTGGATCTCGTGGGCTGCGACGTCTACTGGAAACCGAAGATCATGGGCGGCCAAGGCTGGGAGGCCAATGATCCGCGCGAATGCTGGGAAATGCGGGTCTCGCGCACCGGCTACAACGGGTGGAACCTCATCGGAATGCTCGATTTCGCCCGAGCCAAGGGAAAGCCCTTCCAGATCGATGAATGGGGCGTCTCTGGCGACAACGCCGCGCCCTTCGTGGAAGGCATGGCAACGTTCCTGCGGGATCACGGCCTCCGATCGCACACCTACTGGAACTCCAATTCCGCTTACCCCGGACAACTGAGCACCCGCGATCTGGAGTGGCCGTCCACGACGGCCGCCTTCAAAACAAATTTCGAAAAGCCAGGTAGGGTGGCATCGCCCGGGCGCGCTCCTGCCACTGCGTGGGGTTCGAGTGCCCCGGCCGCAGTTTCGGGGTTACCGGTGAGCGTGGCGATCCAGGGCTGCGAGGGACCTTACACCGTGGAGCGCTGGCGGCAGGACTGGCCGGGCTGCGAGTTTGAAGGCGGTGTGAAGGAAGGCCACTTGCAGGTCACGGAGCGCGATGGCGTGAAATGGCTGCGCGTGAACTATGCTCCCGGGCAGATCGGCCCGGAGCTGTGCGGGGCGGGCTGGCGCTGGCCCTTCGGCAGCCACAACGGGGCGGAGTTGCGCTACACGGTGCGGTTTGGACAGGATTTTGATTTCGTGAAAGGCGGCAAGCTGCCCGGCCTCTGCGGAGGCCCGGAGAATGTCAGCGGCGGCCGCGCTGCCGATGGCAGGAACGGCTTCTCCGCGAGGCTCATGTGGCGTCGTGACGGCCGCGGTGAGGCCTACGTCTATCACATGAACCAGCCGGAAAAGTACGGGGAGAGCTTTCCCTTCCCCGATGATTTCCGCTTCCCGCCGGGCAAGCCCGTGCATGTGCGCATTGCCGTGGTGATGAATGCCGGTGGGCTGCGCGATGGCATCCTGCGCGTGTGGACCACGCTGCCCGGCCAGGGCGAGCGCCTGATGCTCGAGCGCCTGGACATGGAATGGCGCAGCGCGGAGACCTTCAATGTGGACAGCCTGTACTTCGAGACCTTCCACGGCGGCAACGACGCGAGCTGGGCGCCCACCCGGCCCTGCTATGCGGAGTTCGCCGGCTTTCATCTCCTGAAGACGACCGGCCGCTGAGCCCGACCGCCCGCTGGCCTTCGGATGACGAAATAGCGGGAGACGGCTCTCGCCCGTTCTCTAACGCGGCAAGCATTCATGGGGGCTCTTCAGGAAATTTGGTGGGCAATCTGGAACCCAGGAAGGCCGGAAAGAAGGACTGGAGCGTATCTGTCTGGATGTCTCCGGCCAAGCCCACGCGCCTCCCTTTGGGAGGGGCGCCGGCCCCGGCGTCCGCCATCCGCCCGAACGCTGCCGCTGCCGTGGCCAGCGCGGCCCGCGAGGCCGCGGGCCCTCCCAGACATCACTTGACTGACCGCCATTCCGTTCCCAGCCCTTCCCGAGTTCGTGAGTTCCCGATGAAACCCCCCAGCCGCCGTTTGGCCATCGTCCCATCGACAGCCACTATTGCTCCGCAAGAGCCTTCATGGGCGGACAAAGACGGGCTTGCCTTCGGTGGCCCTTCAGGCGCCCGGGGATCGCTACGAGTGGGTGGGGTCCCGCCGCGTTCTGGGGCTGCCGTCGCAATGGCGTCCCGCCATTGCGGGGGCCAATGCTCGCATCAATGTGCCAGCGTGATTCGGGCGAATCCTAGGGGCGGGAGTTCGGTTGACCATGATGCCTCGCCCTTGGATCCAGTCAGCGGGGCGATGCTGGCCTGCTGTCCGCCGGGTTCGGGCAGCAGCGCAACGGCCTCGACGACCGAAAACCCGGGGGCGCTGACGTGGAGGGCCACGGGATGGCGGGCGGATCGGCTGGCGGCGAAAACAGTCAACTCGCGGTCGCCCTCCTTCAGGCACGCGAGCGCCGCCACGACCGGAGAGGGGCAGTCGGCGGCGACGATCCGCTGTCCCGCACGGGAGGCCATCAGGCGGATGGCGTGATAGGCGGGGCGCGGCCCGTTGGTCCTGGAGTCTAGCATCTCGCGAAATCCGGCCTTGCCGATGGAGGGATATCGCATGGGCCAGTAGTTGGCCAAGTCCACGCCGGCCGCGAGGTAGCTCATGGCCATCTCGGCGATGGAAACGCCGTGTTCCGCGGGGGACAACTCCGCATTCCTGTTGGTGTTCCATTCGGTGAGCGCGATGGGCATCTCGCGCCCGAGCGCTCGCTTGAGAAAGGCGTCGAGCCCCGCGACGAGTTCGCCGGGGCGGATCGGGGCGGCGGGGCCCGCCCCGAATCTGGCGCGCGTGGCATCGTAGCGGTGGATGATGGCGAAATCGAAGTGGCCCCCGGCAATCTCGCAGACCGTGGGCCACCATGCCGGGCCGGGCGACGACCGCCTGGGGAAGGGCCTATCCTTCTGCTTCAACTGCGCGCGCGTCGCGGATCGCGCTTGCGCGAGGCCCTCGTCGGTGAGGTTGTCGAGGAAGGCCGTATGGTCGTGCCCGAAGGGACCCAGGGCGCCCACCGAGACGGAGGGATCGACGGCCTTCATGGCCTTCGAGAACTGGACCACCGCGCGCGCGTATTCCTCCGCGCGGAGGGGATAACGGGTTCCGGCGAGGTCGGATTCATTGCCTATCTCCCAGTAGCGCACGGCGAACTTCTTTTCGACGTTGCTGTACCGGACCCACTCGGCGGCCTCTCGCGCGGCCGCCCCGATGTCCCCGCGGATGAACCCCGTCTCGAGATTGGCGACGCAGATGGCCTCGGCCCCGATCTCGTCGCGCCATCGGATGAACTCGTCGAAGTCGAGCTCGTCGGGACCATCTTCGAAGGGGAAGTCCTTGATGTCGTCGAGGGCATTCGACCTCCAGTGGAAATTGTCGGCGACCTCCCCGCCGGGGAATCGCATCAGGCCACAGGGCATGCCCTTGAGGGCCGCCGTGATCTTGCCGTCGCTCCGCGAGGCGTCGTCCTCAATCCAGAATAGCGCATTGATCCCAAAGAAGCGGGGGTCGATGCGGTGCCCGATCCGATCCGGGTGGACGGTGACGGTGGCGGCGAGCGCGGCGCGGGCGGCCTCGGACGAGAGGCGCACGAGGGCGGCGTCATCGAAGAGGGTCCTGCCGGAGACGGGACCCTGGTTCTCCCTGCCCGCGCCGAAGAGCTGGACCTTGACGCGGCCATCGGGGGGAGGCTGGAAGACGGCGCGGAGCTGGTGCCATTCACCATCGGCGGGAGCCTCATCCTGAGCGAGGGTCTGCCACTGCGCGTCGCAGATGCGCAGCCCGGGCCGAAGACCCCGGCCATCCGCGTTGGCGCGGACGGTGGCCTCGTAGACGCCATCCGGTGACAGGGTGACATCCTGATCGAGGTGCGAGCTGTTGGCCCCTGGCGGCGCAACGAAAACGGCGTGGCCGCGCTTTCCTTCGGCCGTCGATCCTTGACCGGCGGCGTAGGCCCCAGCGGGCCCTTGGCCCCGCCAGCCCTCGAGACCCGATTCAAAATCGCCGTTCTTGAGGAGGCTGGCGGTCTCGGTCGGGTGACAGAGGGTCGGGGCGATTAGCGCCGCGCACATCGCTAGAGCACGCATCCCCGGTTCAATACATCCCACGCGCCGTTTGGCGAGCCGCCAAGATGGCATGGGTGTGGGCAACGGGGTGGCAACGGGGGCAACGGGGGGGCAACGGGGGGGCAACGGGGTCAACTCTTGAAAGTTGCTATGTTTCAAATTACAAGAGTTGACCCCTTTACCCCTTTCCCGTCAGTTCGTGCCCCATCGTCGACGCGACGGCGTGTATGCCTTTGGCATCCCGGCTGCCATCCAGTGTTGCTCCAGCAAACTTGCGTCGGGAAAGGGGTCATACGGGAAAGGGGTCAGTCATGGTTTTTTGTCTTTTCCCGGATGCGCTCCGCGATCTTCTTCAACCGCCGATCCGATGCGGCGTGGCCGCCCACTTCGGAAATCCCCGGCAGCAGTAGGAGCGATCTCCCATCACCAGCCGCTCCCTGATCCAGTCGAGCCCGGCCACCGTCTCGGCGCGAATGAGCCAACCGATCAGCCCCTTGCGCCAATCAGGCGATCCGAAGTCAGCCCAAAGGCTTCCAAGCCCGCTTCCACCAACCGCCTCGCCCGCCCCAGCCCGTGATCGCGCACCTCCCCGCCGCGATAGCCGTCGGCCCTCCGCGCACGGCGCCTTGCGATCCGCCCACCGACGAGTTTGAGCATTCGCTCCCGGAATGCCTCCGCCCCGAAACACCAGCCGCGCCGCAGAGCCGCCCCGAGCCCCAGCGGCCCGTCCAACCCGGCATCACCGGCCCGGCCCCAGTCCACCCGCCGCTCCAACCGCTCCAGGAACTCCCTCCGGCCGGCCGCGGCGTCCGCCAAGCCCGCGGCGCCAAGCCCGCCCGCCACATCCAGCCACTCGGGTCGCTTGCGCGGTGCCTGCCCGTTGGCGCGCAGGCTCGACCACCCGTAGCTCTCCAGCCCGTCCTGCCGCCGCACCAGCCCGGCGCGCACCGAATTCAGGTGGATGTAATCCAATGCCGCACAAAAATACGCCCCCACCTTGGCGTCCACCAATACCGCCTTGTACCGGCCCCCGAACACGTGGCCCCAGAGCCCGTGCCGCGCGTTGAACCGCCGCGTGTAGGCGTTCCGCATCCACCTGATCGCCGCGACCAGGTTCCCCTCCGGCGTGGACACCAGCAGGTGGTAGTGATTCGCCATCAGAACGTACCCAAGCACCCGCATGCCCGAACGCCCGCACGCCTCCCCAAGCGTCGCAAGAAATAGATCCCGGTCCCCGTCGCAAAGGAAGATCTCCTCCCGCCGGTCACCCCGCGCCATCACGTGATAGCACGCACCCTCGTACTCGATCCTCGCCTGCCGCGCCACACACCCCACCCTGCCCCCCATCCCGGTAAATAAACCATGACCGACCCCATTTTTCGCGGGATCGCCGGGCGCAGGAAACCGTACCCGGCCTGGTAGAGCGCCTCGTAGTCGGCCAGGAATTCACCGAAATGCCCGTGCGCGCACTTCCACAGCGGCGAGGCGTGCGGCTGGCGCGGGCGGTGGACCCCGGATGCGATCTGGCACACGCCCCCGGATCATGGGCACCGGGGTGTGCCATCTAGCGGCACACCGGCAAAGAAATTGTTGGCGAGGAAAACGGCTTGTCAGGGCGAGCCGGGACGCTCAAACGCCCGAGGCGGTGATCGCCGAATGCGAGCTCTGTCTCACACGATTCAAGACGGACATCATCGATGAATACTTTGCCGATGGCGACTGGTCCGACGCGTTTTATGAGGCCGCGGTGAAGCTGAAGCAGCAGGGCAAGATCCGTTTCATTGGCATGAGCTGCCACGCGCCCAAAAAGCACCGGCTGCGGGTCGATGCCGGCCCCGTGGACTAAATTCTGCAGCCATTCAATCACATGAATTTAGCGAAATGGACGGAGCCGGCCGATCGCGCTGGCACGGAAGCCTTGTTCGAACTCTGCAAGAAGAAAGACGTGGGTGTGATGGCCATCAAACCGATGACCGGCCACTTCATCCCGAACTGGGCGAAGAACACCGATGACCCGAAGGTTGCGGCCCTGCTCAAGGCTCTCCAGGAGCAAGGGGCGGGGAATCAGCATCAGGCTTTTCTCATGTGGGTGCTGAAGAACCCCACTGGCTAGTGCGCCATCGTGGGGATGAACGCGCCACAGGAAGTGGTGGAGAATTGCGCTGCGGTGATGAACACGTTCTTGGCATTCCATGAGCGCCTCCTTGAGGAATAGGCCGCACTCGCGACCGGAGACTACTCTGTCAGCATGCAAATGCGCGAAGCAGGCTCTTGACATCGAACGGGCGAAGGCCCGGGTAGGCACCCACCAGTAGCGCGCAGACGCCGCTGATGGCCGGCGTGGCAAAGCTCGTCCCCGTGACGCTAGTCCGTCCTCCGCCCGGCGCAGCCGCCATTACCCGGTCGCCGTGGCCCGCGAACTCGATGATGCGGTCGTCCCGGAAAAGGAGATGAAACTCCGATTGCAGCTTCGAGTTATCAACGCCGATGACGGTAGCCACTTCGGCCGGAAAGCCCTCGTCCGTCAGGGGCATGTTGCGGCGGGACGCCACCACGACCTGGTTCTGGCGATAGGCGGTTTGGCAGAGCGCCTGAAGGGGCTCGGCAAACCTGGCGCTCGCTGCCAGGCTCATGTTGATGATACGTGCCTTCGACTCGACTGCGACCCGGAACCCTTCCATGAGCGTCTCGCCCGTGCAGACGTTCTTCTCGTCCAGGACGCGCACGTCCAGGATGCGCGCGTTCGGTGCAATCCGGGTGATGATGCTGGCCACGGCGGTGCCATGGCCATAGACATCCGCGTTGCGGCGCCCTTTCCCCTCGACCACCCGGTGCCCCTTGCGCGTCGGCTCCACACAGACCGCTCGCACGACCCTCCCCTTCAACTGGGGATGCGTGGCGTCCACGCCGCTGTCGACGACGGCCACGGTGACGGGCTTCAGCTTCCGCAGCCGCAGCTGTTCCGGTCGGGTCTCGAGCGCACTGAGCAATTCCATGGCTGAGCCTATTCGGCGGCGAGCGCCGCGATCTCCGCAAGGAGCCGGGCGATCCGGGCCTTGGCATGCGGCTTATTTCGCGTCAGTTCCAGCACCGAGTTCGCGATTTCAAATTCCGTGCGTTCGTCGGCTCCGGCCCTCCGTTGGGAACGCCCGCCACGCCGGGGGGCCTGCAGATCCGAGAGCCGCCGCGCCTGGTCCACCACTACGCCCGCCACGGCCGCGATGCGACCGTAAAGCACGGCATCCTCGCCCGTGAACTCCTTGTCGGAACGGAAGCTCACCGCCGTCAGCACCCCGACCAGGCGGTCCTCGATCAGCATCGGGGCCGCCAGGACGGCCTCGGGACCTTTGTTCGGCCGGGCCTGGCGGGTCTTGAAGACCGGCGCGCCGATCTGAACCTCCCGCGTCTGCGCGGCGAGGCCGGTGATGCCCTTCCCGACCGGGACGGCCTGCCCGAGCAACGCTTTCTCGGAGGACTTGCTACCGGTCGTCATGGCGAAGACGAGCGCCTTCTTCGCTTCGTCAAAAACCAGAAGTGACCCTTCCTCGGCGCCGACGAATTGCGCCCCCAATTCGATGAGCAGGCGCAGGACTTCCGGTTCCCGGCCACGTGACGATATTCCGAGGTGAATTTCCAATACCGAGTTTGCTTTGGTCATCGCTGCTTTCTTTTTCCGGGCCTGTCCAGCCTCTTATGCCCAATGCGGGTGACGGGAGCCAAGCGCAAATCAATGGAATGGACATCCACTTGATCCCTCGTCCTCGAGCGGAACAAAATTGACGTACAGGGTGACTCGACCCAGGCCTTGGTCAGGGGAAAGCCGGTAGGAAAGCGTGTGAGGGACGAGCGTGATCCGCCTTCCGCTTTCCAGGGTGAGGGTATCGGGCAGCGAGCGGAGCGAACCCTGAGGCTGACCCAGTCCTTCGCTGACGATGGCGCCGACCTCGTCCATCGTCAGCCTGCCGGGGTAGCCATCCCGGAGGTTGAGGTGGACCTTGATGCCGCCTTGCGCGGACCCGTCCGGGGCGTGATAGAGGCTGACGATACCCACGTTTCGGCTCGGGTCGACGCCGTGGATCAGAAGCCTCTCCAACGCCTGCAGCACCGGTTGGCCGGCCACTTCGAAATGCTCCAGGGCCAGGGCCTCCTGCAGGCGGCGCCGATCGAACCCGTCGAACATCGCGTAGACCTTGAGTAAGGGCGGCTGGTCGTTGAAGTTGCATCCGAGCAGCTCGGTCTGGGCCACCGTGCCGAACCGGTCGCGCCAGAGCTTCAGGCGTTCGCTCGGGAGATCCAGGGCGACCAGGACCTGAAGGGCACGTTCCCAGCTCTGGTTGCGGTCTGCGGCCCGGCCCAGGTTCCAGTAAGCCGAGACGGTTTCGCCCTGGGGAGAATAGTCGATGGCCGGGTGCAGGTACTTGACGTAGGGGCTGGTGAAGCGGGACCGGTCAGCCAGCGTCAACCCGCAGATCCGCTCGAAAAGCTCGCGCCCGTGGCGCAGGCCTCGACGGAAGGCATCCCGGGCCAGGCAAACATTTTCCCACGGCGTGAACAGCGGATCGCGGCAATCCAGCGCGATCCTCACGCTGCCGGTCGTCCCGCCGACCAGGTCGAGGCACAGCGCTGGCCGGCTGGGCAGGTATTCCCTCGGGGTGGCGAGGGGTTGGCGAAGAACAGTTCCAGACCAGGCGGCAATGCCATCGCGCACACGGGGCCAAAGCGCGTCGGCATCCAACCGATGGCAAACCGCCTGGAAGACCTGCAGGAAAAAATCCTCGGCACTTAAGCCGGTCACGGACGGATCCACGAGATCAGACGGAACCAGGGCGCGTGCCGCGATCAGCTTTCTCATCCACTCCAACATGGGGATGAGGTCGTCGGACTCGACCCAGGGCGAATACCGGAAACTGCCATTGCGGAGGGCTTCGCATTGCGCCGGCGAGAGCGGCGCCGCCGCGCCGTCCGGGCCGATCAGCGACGGTTCGGGCGCCGCCTTGATTTTCCAGCGGGGGGAAAGACGCCAGCCGTTCATTTCATTCAGATGGGAAGCTTTCATGCCATCATCCATGAGTGCGGGTGAGGCTCGGTGCTCGTTCCGCAACCAGGTATTTCCAGAACATCCGGTTGGCCGCGCACTCGTGCTCAAACTTGCAGAAATCCATTTTATGGTAGGCCACACATCCATGATCGCAGATGGCATTGGCCGGGCACGAGGAGCAATGGGACCACCGCTTCTTGTTCCGCCAGAATTCCTGTCGCGCGCGCGGAAGCCGGTCCAGGGACGCCGCCCGGCCCAGCCCCCCGCGCATGCTTTTCTCCACGCACAGGTTGAAGGATCCGTCCGGGTCCAGACAGGCCAGGTGAACTCCTGCGCCGCACTTCAGTTGTTCGCAATGCTCCTTCACGACCGTCCGTCCACGGAAGGCCTGGTCGAATTTCTTCACCTGCCGGCCGACGTTGCGCTCGTGGACCGCACCCTCCTGGTGCCGTTGCATATGCTCGTAGATGGCTTTCTTAACATTGAACAAGGTGTCTGGAGAAAGCCGCTCCGAACGACGGACGCGCGTCGCCTCCCCAATTGGGTTCACTCGGATCTTGAGGAAGCCCTGGCGTCGGAACCACTCCAGCGCGTCCTCGATTTCGTTGGCGAGTTCCGGGGTCAGGCAACTGACGATGGCGAACCGGACGGCGCGCGCCTGCAACCGCTTCAGCACCGCAAGGGTGGCCGCGCCATTTCCCCGACGGACGTCATGGACGTGGGCCGGGCCGTCAAGACTGAAGCCGGGCTCGATCCGCCATCTTTGGAGGAGATTGATGAAATCGTCATCGACCAGCACGCCGTTCGACTGAATCCCGATCGTGAGGTCGATGCTTCGGCGGCCGGCCTCGGTCGTCGCAACCCGGCAGACACGCTCCAGGTTTTCCAGCCCCCAAAGGATGGGCTCGCCCCCGGTCATGACTAGGGTGGCCCGGTTTCCTTCCAAGTCGGACAGCCATTGACAGACCGCGCGTTCCGCGATTTCGGGCGCGAGCGCGGCTTTCCGGGCGGGGCCCGCGGCGGCGCTGCAATAGCGGCAGGCCAGGTTGCACCGATCGGTGGTGGAAACGAACAGCGTGGCGATCCGGTGCTTGATCATGGCCGCAACCCGTCACTGGTTAGTGGCCCGGTTTGCCGAACTGTTCGCGGTAAAAGGCGCATGATCCCATCAGCTGCTCATGCGCACCCACGGCCTCGATCACGGTGTCGACGTCACCGCCGGACCCGGTGGAGACTCCCAGCACTATGACGCGATCCATGGCTCTAAGAATCTCGGCTTGATGCGTGCTGATGATCAAGGTGGTTCCCAGCTTTTCCTTGGTAAGGGCGTCGATGATGGCCTGCACCTCCATGGGCGGAACCCCGGTGAGGGGCTCGTCCAAGAGCAGGAGTTCCGGGCGTTTGATGATCGCCCGGCTCAGGATCAAGCGCCGGCGCTGGCCACCAGAGATATTCGATCCCATATGCTCCAGGAGCGTCTGCAGGCCAAGGGGCATGCGGAGGATCTCCTGGTCCAGACGGGCCTTGGCCAGCGCCTTCAATGTCTCCTCCTCGCCGACGGCCTGGCCCACGGGCGCTCCGTAAGCGACGTTGCGCGCCACCGTGTCGGCGAAGATGTAGTTGTCCTGCAGCATCAGGCCCATGCGCCCGCGCAATTCGCCCAGCGGGATCGAGCGCAGCTCCTTTCCCTTCAGGTAGATCCCGCCCCGATACTCGCTGAAGATCCGGAACAGCAGCAGCAGCAAGGTGGTCTTGCCGGCTCCGCTCGGCCCGACCAGCGCCACCCGCTCTCCCTCAAAAATCTCGAGCCGCGAGAAACGGAATCTTCGCCTGGCGCCGGGGAACTCGAACTCCATGTCCCGAATGGCGAGGAAGGCCGCCGGGGCCGAAGACGGTGTCGGGAGATCGTCCTGGGTGGCAGCGCGCTCGGCCTCCGACGGGTGACGGAAGATCTCCTCCAGATTGTTAACGCTGACCTCGAGCTCCTTGAGGGCCATCGGTATGGCGGAGAGCTGGTCCACCGGGCCATAGAGCATGCTGGTCGCGGCGACGAAAGCCATGAGGGTTTCCAAGGGGGTGATTCCCTTCATGACCAGGGAGCCTCCGATTACCATCACCGCCACCGGCCCGATGGCGCTGAGGAGGTTGGTCATGCACCTGTCGAAGAGGAGCACGTAGGCGTGCCACCGCTTTCTCTGGGCGGCATTCTCGGTGATGCCGGCGAAGCGCCCGGTCTCAAAGGCTTCGCGGGCGTTGGCGCGGATGTCGAGGAAACGCTCGAATGACTCTTGTGCGAAGCCCGAGACCTCCTCCCGGCTTCGGTCGACCGCACGAATGCGCTGGGCGGCGACGCGGGCGGAAAACCAGGCGAGGACGACATAGAGGACCAGCACCGAGAGCGAGACGAGGGTCAGGCGCGGCTCCAGGGCGCCCAGGTACACGATCACGCCGATAAATATGACAATGTCGGAGAGCCGGAACAGGCCCACGTCCAGCACCAGTCGCCGGATCTGGGCGGAATCATGATGGATACGCTTGACCAGCGCCGCCACCCGGAACTCCTTGAAAGCCGGATAGGGCAGCGTCACCACCCTCGCGTAAACCCGGTCCTGGAACATCTTGGTGAGCTTGATGGAGACCAACTCAAAGATGATGTCCCGTGCGTACATCAAAACGTAGGTGGCGACCGGAAGCGCCAGGGCCACGATGGCGCAGGTGACGAACAAGCGGTCGTCACCGAGATGGAACCGTGCGCCCAGCCAGGCCACGAATCCGGAGGCCTCGGCCCCGGCCAGCCGGATCTGGAGCGTCTGGATCAAGGCCCGCGCGGCCTCGATGGAGGCGATCTGCGAGAAAGTCGTGACAAAAAGAAGCACCAGGGAGACAACGAGGTAGCCGCGGATCTGCTTCAGGTCCGGAAGAATGTGCTTCCGCGCGAAAAAGGTCAGTGTCATGAAGTCCTGGACCCGAGTTTCCATCGAACTTCGCAAGCGTCCACGACAAATCTCTCGGCGATTCAGTTACGGCTAACCCCGAAACGGCCTCAGCAACCTCTCGTCGTACAAATGGCGGACGCCCTTATGAACTCCCGGACACTCTCCGCGACGGGCGCAGCCAGCGCAGACCGGAAACTTGGAAAATTGGAGGAGCCGTTGGTAGCCCGTGAAGGCCATAACGTGATCCCGATCCTGCCCCGGCTGGATGAAAACTCGGGGGGCATGGTCGGAGAGCCGCTGGCGATCTTTGCTCCGGGGCCATCGCTGGCCGAGGAGGCACAGGGGCATCCCTTCTACCCGGTAGTCGATCCCCAACCGGTCCCACACGTCGAACAAAGAGGCCAGGCGCGATTGCAGTTCCCGGGGGTCCGGCACCAGGGCTGCCATCTCCGAAGTGTAAGGCTCGACCAGCGACAGGATCACCTGCGGTCGAACGGGCAGAGCATCGAGCCAGAAGGTCCCGGCCAGGGTTTCCAGAGTGGCCGAGGTCAGGACGTGGTTGACCCCGAAGTATTCGATCGTTCCCAGCTCCTTCTGGCGGGAGAAGTTGAGGAGGGCCGTCCGCCAGGCCGCGTCCGGTGTTCTCCGGCCGGTGACCCGCTCGATGGATTCTTCGTCAAAGGCCTTCACGCTCACCAAAAAACCGGAGGTCCCGGCGCGGACGATTTTCTCCAGCCGCCCCTCGTCCTTTGCCCAGATGCCGTTGGTGAGAACCGTGGTCTTGATTTTCAGAGAGGCGAGGTCAGCAAGGATGCGCGGGGATTCCTTGAATATGCCCGGTTCGCCGCCGCTGAGGACGGCGCGGCGCAGGCCGGCCAGGGCAAGTGCTTTCACCAGGATCCGGACCTGGGGCCAGTCGACCGGGCGCTGGTTGGTGCTGGCCAGATTGCAGTAGACGCAGTGGTAGTTGCAGGAATAGGAGGCGTCGATGATCAGGGCGGCCCGGGTGAGATCCAGATTCAGGATTTCGTTCCACGAGCTTTTGTCGTAATCGCGCCCGCGGATGGGCGCGCGGGAGTCCCTTCGCTCCCGGGATTCGTCGGTGGGATCAAGACTCGGATCCGGCCGGATCTTCCAGAAGGCGAGCGGACGCGAACCCGGGCGTCGATGTGTCTTCTGAACCATCGAGCTTTAAAGGAAGCAACGCTCGTGAGCGTCGATGGGGTCAGGCGTCTCGCGTGACGACGTCCCGATTTCGAGGAACCTCTCGAGAGTTTCCCTGCCGGCCTGCGCCAGCAGGAACTTGGACATGGAGGCTTGGGTCGCTGAGAACAAGTCTTCCCTCGCCATCGTTGCGCCTCTCTCGAGGGCCAGGCCCAGGCTCTCCAGTTGCCAGAAGGCATAGGCGCGCCGCCTTTCCAAACCGGCCTCCGGTGGGGCCAGGCGCATGGCGGGAAAGAGAACCGTGGCCTGGATCAGGCGCCACCGGTCATAGATCTCCTGCACGGCGGGATCGGCGGCCTTCCACTCGCGGCGCCAGGTGTCGCCAGCGTATTCGGAGGCGATGGGCGTCCCGCATAAGATATCGAGTTCGTTGAGGCCCAGGAAATAGCAGCGCGGGTTCCTTTCCATGAGCCGGTTTAGGAATTCGAGATCGGCGCGAATGCTCTCCCGGGTCATCCATGGATGGAAGATGATGGTTCCGGCGGTGACAGTGATGTCCATGCCGTCGAGGATGGCCGTGGCCTCCTCGCCTTGTTGGCGGGTGGTGCCCTTGGTGAGCTTCGCGAGGATCGCATCGTCGCCCGACTCCAGCCCCAGCAGGACATGATGAAGGCCCACCTCCTTGAGTTCCCCGAAGGCCCGCGGATATGCGCAGACCGTGTCGGCCCGAACCATCACGCTGAAGGGGACATGGATCTTCGCCTGGCGCATGAGAGCGGCGATGGCGGCGGCGCGCTGGTCCGGCGCAGGTCCGCCCAGAAAGTTGTCGTCCACCACGATGATCCGGGTGGCTCCGTGGCTGCGGACCAACTCTTCGACCCGGGCAACGAACCACTCCGGTGAATGGCCTCGCCAACGGCCGGACGCGCCCCATAGCGGTCCCACCGCGCAAAAGGAGCAACGGCCGCAGCAGCCCCGGCTCGCCACCATGCTCCAGTCCGCCGGCCCGATGTCCTCCTCGATCCAGTCAAAGTCGATATTTCCCAGCTCGTCTAGGTCCGTCGCCAGGGAACGGGGCAGATCCCCGCGGATCTCGCCATTCTCGTCCCGCCACCGCAAGCCGGGAATCGCATCCCTGATGCGGCCCTGGCCCAGGGCGGTCAACAGGGCCCGGAGGGCGCCCTCCCCCTCGCCTTCAATCACGTAGTGGATGCGATCATGGGCCTCGAGCAGCTGCCGAGCCTGATGGGTTGCGTAGTGACCTCCGACCACCACCGGGACCGTCCGCCCCAGCTGGCGCTCCAGAATCTGAATGATGCCGAGCGCCTCTTCCAACATGCTGGAAGAATGAAGGCAGAAGCCCACGAGGCGCGGCGCGCCCCGCGCGAGGATCCGGGCGGCGGTCTCCTGACGGGGCAGACCGCTGAAATAGGCGTCGACCAGGTCGCATTCCCACCCGGCCTGACGGGCGGCGTTTTTGAGGTAGAGGAGGGCGAGGGTATAAAGACGGTTGAGATTGTCCGGACGTTTGGGCGTGTTGGGCGCGCACAGGACCAGCCGCGGTTTGCCACCGATCCGGGCGTGCTCTTGCCGGTGTGCATTTTTGGAGCCGGCCTTCACGGATCTGCGAGCCCGGGCCCGTCTTCTCCTCCACCAGGATTGAGGATAGGGAACGGGGCGTCCCCAGAACCTGACGAGACCGAGGATGGAGCGTCAGACAGGATCAGTTTTGTTCCCATCCGTAGCTGCGCTGGCCGCTAACCTCGATCTCGATGTGCTTCTCCACCTCGGGCATGCCCTTCTGGTGGACTTTTTTCAGGATCTTGATGTCCGCCTCCGACAGGCCCTTGACGTGCTTCAGCACAACTTCAAAGTCCTTGCGAAACGCCTTGCCGTTGTCGCCTTTCATGATCCAATCCAACGCTTGTTCCAGACTCTTACCGGGCATAATTCAGGCTCCTTTTCTCTATATTCTGCGCTTGATGAGATTCGCAAAATGAAATCTCTTCTCCGACGGGACGAGCCCGTGCCGGTCGAGCCGTCATCAGGTTCATCTTGATGGCGAAGAGGCTGGTGAGACGACACCGGGAAGGCAAGCGCAAAGAGGATGAGCCACGCCCACCCGCATGTCGCCCGGACCCCTCGCCGGTTCGTTTCAGGACTCAGGCAGCCTCTTGCTCGGATACTCCCCGACGACGGGCCTGGAGGGCGGAAGTCTTCGCTTGATCGGCATGTCCCAGGGCCTTGTGAACGCGCGAGAGTTCGAGCCATGCGTCGGCGAACATGGGCCAGTGCCTCGTCAAATCCTCATAGTACAGAAGAGCGATTTCCTTCTGGTCCCGCTCGGCCATGGCCTGGCCGACATGGTAGAGGGCGGCGGGATTCTTGGGGTCGATGTTGAGGACATGCTCGCAGAGGCGGAGCGCCTCATCGGTGATCCGGTCGTTCGCTTGGGCGGCCTGATAAACCTGCCAGCAGGCGTGGACCCAGAGGTCGAAAGTATTGCGGTCAAGGGCCTGGCGCGCCATGCGCGCGAAGCCCTGCAGCAATTCGGGTTCGAGGCGCTTTCCCATGTTCATAAAGCACTCGGCCACCTCGTGAACACCGATGGGAACCACGACGCCTTTCATCGGGACGATCCGCCGGGGTTCGAAGAGCAGGTTGCGAATGCGGCGGTTGATCTGCTTGAAGGCCGGATCCGACACGAAGACCTGGTAGCGCTCCCCCTCGCGGGAAGCGGATTCGACGCGCTTGCCCACGTTGAGGGCGAAACCGCACAACGCGAATCGACCGCCGGTGCGACGGGCCCAGACCTGTCCGAAATTGATCCCCGCCGCCAGCCCGGTGCTGGAAAGGGCGGAATTGAGACGGTCCGTGTTCATGGGCGAACCGAGCCATCCGCACTTGAGGGCCACCGCCAGGCAGATCAGGAGATACACGTCGTTGGGCGGGTTGTCGGTGTGGAGAAACACCACCATTTCGTCGCCGACGATCTGGACGCTGTAATCGAGATGCTCCGTCTTGGCAAAGGTCTCAAAGAAGAAGCGGGTCTGCCGCAGGCACAGGTCATGAAACGCCTGCACGTATTCGGCGTATTCCCGGAGCCCCATCACGCTCGCGAAATCGCTGGAGCTGATCAGGTCCATGAACAGCACCGCGGCCTGCAGAGGACCGGACTCGCCCTCTTTCCACTCTGCGGGTGGCTTGCAGACCGGTTCGGGGGACATGTGCTACTTGTTGAGCTCCAGAGGATCTGGAACGGCACCCTGGGACTGGGGAAGCCGTTCCGCCGGACGAGGGGCGGCCTCCCGCAGGCTGGATGCATCATCCATCTGCCTCCTGCTCTCCATCTCAAACCGCTCGAGCTGGCGGATCTGATTGGTGGGCTCCAGAGCCGGGGCGGAAGCGGTTGGCGGATTGGCGGCACCCGGCGCGGCTTTCTCACCACCGCAGCCGGTCACTAGGACCAGCACGCAGCAAGCAATGATCCCGGGAATGGCAACTGATCTCCATCCCTCAGAGAATGGATATCTCATGATGCAACGACCCTATCAGCCCAAACAGAAACTCGCAACGGCCGTTTTCTACAGCACCATAGCGGGCGTGCCACTGCTCCGGTTTCCGCTCGTCCGCCCTCACCGGCCCCTCGGGCGGCGTCGGCGCCGTTTTGGACTGGGCGTTCCGCGTCCAGCAAGCCTGTTTCGCCAACGAATCTTGTGGATTGCCGTTGTCGAGCCGCTATCCTGCACCCGTGATCGGCGGTTTGGCCGTGTACCCATTTTGGGGTAGCCGTGGTCTCACAGGAATCGTGGTGCTATCCCACCGGGCCGAGGGTGGACGATGCGTGGTCCCTTTGAAAGGACATGGATGAGATCGTTCGTGCTGATGATATGCCTTGCCTGCGGGGCCGCGCCTGTGGCTGCGGGTCTCTCCCCGCTCCCGGAGGGCGAACTGGAACCGATCCACCTCTTCAAGATTGCCAACGGCGTGGTGAGCGTCGGCGTCGCGACCACGGGCTACACGAACGAGAAGTCCTTCCGGATCGACGTCTCCCGAGCCCCTAATGGGAGGGTGTACACGCTGAAGATTGTTCGAACCCTGCGAGACGAGGGCAAGGCTATGCCGGGGCCCATCGTCCTAAACTACAGACTGCGGGACCTGAAGATCGATCCACGGTTTGTCGTCAAGGTCGAGAATCCCTTTTGTGAGGAGGAACCGTGGTGAGATTGCGGCACGCGGTGTGGAGCGCGCTGCGCCTCCTGGTGGTCGCGTCCGGGCTGCTGGGCGCCCGCGCGTGCCTCGCTGATGCGGGGGTCCCTAAGGAGATGGTTTCCGGGGAAGAGTTGGCCGTGCTCAAGGCCGTGGTGCCGGCAATCTGCGACGCCTCGTGCGAGATCCGAGAAAGCACGCTGCTGGGCACTCCGGTGGATCCAGCGGAGTTTCTCGGGTCGGGAACGAACGCCCCACCCGAGAGCATGGTCGCGGATTATAGGAGGAGGAGCGCGAAGCAGCTCAAGATACCCGATGGCGCGTTTTCGGCTGTGCGGCGGAAGCCGTACTTTCCTCCTAATGAGAAGGGGAGAAGCTGCCAGTTGTCACGTCCGGGCATCGACGCGGAGGGGCGGCGGGCGATGGTGATTGTGAAACTGGTCGAGTCGCTCCCCAAGGACGTCATCAGCGAAGGCAAATGTGTATTGCTGCAAATGAGGGACGGGGCCTGGGTGGTCGAGAGGACCGTGAGGGCGTGGCCCCCAATGCTGGGACACTGATCCATGC
>JADLBR010000277.1 GCA_020847615.1 Verrucomicrobiia bacterium | reverse complement strand
GTCCCGCACTGAAGCATTGACATCGCTCATCGCCGCGTTCTACGCCCGCGCAGATTGCGCGGCCCCGGCCATCGCAGCACATCGTGCCCACAAAAAACCGCTTGCAACTCCCCCATTCTCTGCCATTTTAAAAACTCAACCGCGGGGTGGAGCAGCCTGGTAGCTCGTCAGGCTCATAACCTGAAGGTCCTGGGTTCAAATCCCAGCCCCGCAATTCTTTTGGGGATCACCGGGGGATGCACCAGGTCTACGTCATCGAAAGTGCGTCGGGCCAACGCTACGTCGGCCTCTCGGACGACCCGGCCCGCCGCCTTCGCCAGCACAACGCCGGCCAGTCCCGCTGGACCCAGCGCGGCGCCGGAACCTGGCGGATCATCTGGAGCAGCGAGATGCTGACCCTCTCCAACGCCCGGAAACTAGAGAACCGGCTCAAGTGCCAGGGCCGCGGCTCGGGCTTCTACTCCATCACAGGAATTCCCCGACCCGGAGGCTCATAATCCGGCAACCGCCGGATCCTGGGTTCAAATCCCAGCCCCGCAATTCTGAATGGCCCACACCGCCCAACAACCGTCGACGGTTGGCACACTTTTCCTATCGGCCGATTCAGGCACGCGCCCTCGTGGCGCGCCCGAATCTCCCCCGCCCCCCCCGGCAACGCACACGCAGGGCATCGGGCACTTCGCGCAATTCTGGCTACCCCTTCAACTCCAGGAGGGGGTTCAGTTGCTCGCGAATATCGAACACGTTCATCGCCGTTCCGCCCCGCCGCACGATGGTCATCTCGACATCACGCCAATCCAGAGGACCCGCGTCGCGGACGCCCAGAAAACAACGAGGTCCGCGGGCGAACAAACGCGGGGACGGACCCCACGCAGCAGTCGACTTCTCCTGCGCGTGTCCCACGGATTCCGCCTCACAAACTCCTCGTTATCTCGTCCCGATCCGCTATCACTCGCGGATGGTCGGAGCGACGCCGCCGACAATGCCGGCCCCGGCACCCCACCCGCGGACAATGCCGCCGACCGACGGTGCTCCGCCCCGTCCGTCCCAACGAAAGGACTGACCCGCATGAACCCGCACGCAACCCACACCCTATCGCGCCGCCGGTTCCTGCGCCGTGCCACCGCGATCGCCGCAGCGCCGATGATCGTGCGCGGGTCCACCCTCGGGCTGAACGGGGCGGTCGCGCCGAGCAACCGCATCACCTTCGGCTGCATCGGGATTGGCAACCGCGCGCGCCACGTCATGCCGAGTTTCCTCGCGCAGCCCGAAATCGTCTTCACGGCCGTGAGCGATTGCCGCGAGGATCGCATGCGATCCGCCAAGGACCTCATGGACGCGCACTACGGCAACAGGGATTGCCGCAAGTACGCGGATTTCCGCGAACTGCTCGCGCGCGACGACATCGACGCGGTGTTCATCGCCACCGGCGACCGCTGGCACTCGACGGCCTCCATCCTGGCGGCACGCGCCGGCAAGGACATCTATAGCGAGAAACCGATATCCCTGCACATCGGCGAGGGCCGCGCGCTCGTCGAGACTTGCCGCCGCCACGGGACGATCTACCAGGGCGGCACGCAGCGCCGCTCGACCGCGTCGTATCGCTTCGCCATGGAGATGGTGCGCCAAGGAAGGATCGGGCGACTGCGCAACGTCGAGATCCAGGTGTGGACGGGCCCGGCCATCCCCCACGATCGGCCCGCCCCCGTGCCCGCGGGCTGGGACTACGACATGTGGCTCGGGCCCGTGCAGTGGCGCCCATTCGTGCCCGGTCGCGTCAACGGCGGAAACTGGAACTATTTCTGGGATACCGGAGAAGGCCCCATCGTCGGCATGGGTTGCCACTACGCCGACCAGATGCAGTGGACGCTCGGGCGCGATCACACCGGCCCGGTCGAGTTCGAGGGCACGTGCGAATGGCCGGACCCAGCCAAGTTCATGAGCGATACGCCCCTGACCGCCGAGATCCGCTGCCGTTACGAGGACGGCATCACGGCCGTCATGTATTCGCGGGGCACCTTCAAGGAGCGCTACATCCGCTACATCGGTGACGAGGGATGGATCCAGGTCGACGATGAGACCAACGCGGTCACCGCCGAGCCTCAATCGATCCTGGATCTCAGGGCGACCGCGGGAGTCGGCTGGGATAACGCGGGCGACCACGTGCGCAATCTCCTGGACTCGATCCGCAGCCGCCGACCCACGATCTGCCACCCGGAGGCCGCCCATCGCGCGCAGACCATCTGCCAGGCGATCAACATCGGCCTCCGCCTCGGGCGCAAGCTGCGCTGGGATCCCGCGGCCGAGCGCTTCGACTGCGAGGAGGCCAACCGCATGATCTGGCGCGAGCCGCGCGCACCGTGGCGGGTCTAGTTCAAGGAGGAACCCGCATGAGAATTCACCCAGCCATGGTCCTCTGCGCGCTGCCCCTCGTGGCCGGCGCACAATCCGAACCCGCCCCGCCCGGCCCGGCGCAGATCGCGTCGGCCGTCGCCCGGTATGAATCCGGGTCGGGCATGGAACCGTTACGCGCTATAGAGACGCTTGTCCGCGAGTCGCGCGGTCAGCCCAAGTTGCGCGACGCACTCGAGGCCGCCCTCGCCACCGTCCTCACCGGAGACTCCACCTTCGAGGCCAGGCGCTTCGCGTGCCAGTGCCTCGCGATCATCGGCTCAGAGAGCTCCTTGCCCGCCATCGGCGGGCTGCTTGAGAATGACGAGACCGTCGGCATCGCCTGCCTCGCCCTGGCCCCTCACCCATCCCCAAAGGCCAGCGGCCTCCTGCTCGCCGCGCTCGAGGCCCGCACGGGCCCCGCCCGCGCGCAGATCATAAACACGCTCGGCGACCGGCGCGACGCCCATTCGGTTCCCTTGCTGTCCAAGCTCGCCCGCGACGCCGACACCGCGGCGGCAGATGCGGCCATCGCCGCCCTGGCGAAGATCGATACCCCGCCCGCCCGGGAGGCCATCGGCGCCCTCCGGCAAGCCCCGCGGCCCGCCCTGACCGCCGCGCTGGCAGAGGCATCGCTCCGGAGCGCGGAGGGCCTGGCCGCGTCCGGTGACCGCAAGGCCGCCACCGCCCTCTTCGAGGACTTCTGCCTGCCATCGCGGCCCGCACACCTCCGCAGGGGCGCATTCGCGGC
>JADLBR010000276.1 GCA_020847615.1 Verrucomicrobiia bacterium | reverse complement strand
TCCGACCTGTTGCCCTTGCCGCGGTAATCCATCACCGTGCCGCGCCCATCCGCCCCGAGGCTCGCCCCCCGAAACCCGCCGCCGCCATCGCGCCCGTACAGGTAAACGCGCGGCCCGGCGCCCTTCGCCTCGGCAAACCGATACCGCATCGACATCTGAAAGTCCGCCGCCCCCTCGGATCCGGGTATCGCAACCTTCGTGTGATGCGCCCCCGTCGCCGCGATGCGCAGCACGTGGTTCGTGGCGTTTCCCGGCTCCGTCACCACCGACATCGCCGGCGCTTTCAACCCCCAGCCCCCCGCGCCCGCCTCAAAATCCCAAGATCCACCCACGCTGGCACCCATCGCGCCGGCGCACGATAGCGCACCGACAAGCACGACACTGACTCGAGTTTTCCATTTGCCCGCAAAAAGCGGCCCGGGGACGGTCCGCACTCCACAGGTCTTCGGCCGAAATGCCGCGACATCCCGAGACAGCGTCAACGCACCCTGACAGCGACCCATTTTGCGCGCAGCGCTTCGGAGTGCGGTGCGTCCTCGCACCGCTTTGCGGCGAAGCGGGTGAGGATCTTTCACCCTCCGGTGGTGCCGCCCTCGGGCGGCATGGAATCTGACGAAAAATCTCACGGCGAAATCTCCTCGCCCAGATGCTGCGAGGTGCGCCGCCAGACCGCAAGCATCGCGCCGTGGGCTTCTCATTTCCTCCGCGGGGTGTAACCCTGAGCGCCCCCACAACGTCTCTATGCCAAGGATGCCCAGCGACCCGCTTGCCGCCACGGCCTTGCGCCCTTCGTCCCCAGGGCGAAGCACGACACGGCGGTGCCGGGGCGCGAATCGCCGCTGTCGACCTGCTTCATCGCGGCCCCGCGTCGCGCCATGGGCGGTCGCCCTTTGTCTCCTCTCCGCCCCGATGGCCTCGGCGTTGGAGCACTCGCGCGCCCCAATCCAGATCCCGATGCGCGACACGCACCCCTCAAACGGCGTCCAGGTCACGCTGGCGGCCGACCTGTACTTGCCCGATGCCGGTTCCGGCCCGTGGCCCGCGTTCCTCGTCCAGACCCCTTACGGCAAGGGCAACAGCTATCTATCCTTCATCGGCGAGCGCGCCGCGGATCCCCTCTTCAACAGCACGAACTACGCATTCGTCGTGATGGACTGGCGCGGCTTTGGCATCTCCGGCTCGCAGAACATGGACTATCCCGGCAACCCGAGCCGCGGCGAGGACGGCCATGACGCGGTCGAGTGGATCGCGGCCCAGCCGTGGTGCGCGGGCAAGGTGGGCACGTGGGGACCCTCCGCCCTCGGCAATGTCCAGATGAAGACCGCCGCGGAACGCCCGCCTCACTTGGCGTGCGCCGTCCCCATCGTCTACCACTACCGCGAGTGGTACGACCAGTCCTATCCCGGCGGCGTCTACTCCCGCAACCGCAACGAGTTTGTCTACGGCCTCTTCGGCGGCCTGAGCGTGATCCGCGCGCACCCCTTGCGCGACCTCTTCTGGCAACTGGGCGAACCGGCCTCGGGCGATCCCGCGGACATCAATATCCCCATGCTGCACATCAGCGGCTGGTACGATCACGAGGCAACCCAGACCATCCGGGAATTCCAGGCGATCCAATCCGACGGCGGCCCCGGGGCCACGGGCAGACAGTGGCTGCTCGTCGGACCCTGGAGCCACGGCAAAGTAGGCGCCCGCGTTCAGAATGAAGTCGAGTACCCCGCCGCCGAATTCGCCGACTCCATCGCGGCCCTCGCTTTCTTTGACCGGTATCTCCGCGACATGTCCAACGGATGGGAGGCGGCCCCGCCGGTGCGATTTTTCCAAACCAACGAGGACGCGTGGCGGGGGGCGGACGCATGGCCGCCGCCGGCGCTTTCGGAGAGGACCCTGTTCCTTGCCACCGACGGCGCCCTGGAGACCGCGGCCCCGACGGAAGCCTCGGCATCCCTCGCGTACATCAGCCAGCCCACCAACCCGGTGCCCTCGCTATGCGGCGCCCTCCTGGCGACCTCCGAGGGCGAGCAGGGACCCGGAGATCTTCGCGCCCTCGAGGCCCGCCCAGACGTGCTGGCCTTCACCACCCCGCCCATGGCCGCGCCGCTCGCGATCGCCGGCAACCCATCGGCGCGCATCCACGTCCGCTGCGACGCCGCCGATACCGACATCGCCATCCGCCTCACGCAAGTCTTTCCCGATGGCCGCTCGATCTGGATCCAGGACGCCATCCGCCGCGTCTCGCTCCGCGGCAGTTTCGCCGCCAAGCAACCCGTCTCGCCCGGCGAGATCTACGAGATCATCCTCCAGTTGCCCCCGCTCGCCATCACGATTCCCGCCGGCCACCGGCTCCGGCTCCTCGTCGCCCCATCGAACTATGACATGTTCGACGTGAACCCCCAGGACGGCTCCGACTTTTCCGACGCGAGCGGCGCCAGCCCCACCCCCTCCCAAGTCGAGATCTTCGCGGACGCCGCGCATCCCTCCCGCCTGATGCTGCCGATCGTGGCCGCATCGGAACCCGACGCGGATGCCGATGGCCTCCCCGATTGGTGGGAGTCGCTGTACTTCGGGAACCCGACCACCGCCGGACCCGCTGATGACCCGGATGGCGACGGCGCGGACAACCGCGCCGAATGCGCCGCCGGCACCCGCCCCGGCGACCGGGGCTCGCACTTCGCGCTCACCGCGATCCGCCGCGCCAGCGGCCCCGGCCAGGGATTCCTTCTCGAATGGCCGTCCGTCGAGGACAGGACCTACTCCATCCGCCGCTCTTTCGATCTGCTCGGGTGGCACTCGCTCACGAGCGGCCTCCCGGCCACGCCACCCTCCAACCAGTGCGAGATCCCAGACAACGGCTCACCCCGCGCCTTCTTCCTCATTGAGACGGGTCGCTAGGAGGCTGCCGGTCTTCCCCCGGTTGCCTCGCCTGGCCATCCTTCGGCGCCGCCTCCTTCTCCCATGGCACGACCCACTTGTAGATGGTGTGCTGGTTGTCGTCGTAGTCCGGATACACCTCCTCGCCCTCGACCGCCACGGTCTCCGTCTGGACGGGCCTGGCCCCCTTCATGTCAAAATCGTGGGACACGATCCTCGAGCCCGGCTTCAGTTTCTCCAACTGTGGCATCAGCCTCACGTTCAGCGAGGGCAGCAGGTA
>JADLBR010000275.1 GCA_020847615.1 Verrucomicrobiia bacterium | reverse complement strand
GGAAAATGCTTTGATTTCCCGCGGGGGCTGGTTTGATTCGCGGGCTTATGAAGAGAACGGTGGCACTGATCATCCGCGATGGCTGGGGCATCAACCCGAGCGGGCGGGCGGGGGCGGAAAAGGACGGCAATGCGGTCCTGCTTTCGAGGACGCCGTTCCACGATGAGCTGGCGGCCAAGTACCCGAAGGGGACGCTGCAGTGCAGCGGCGAGGCGGTGGGGTTGCCGGATGGGCAGATGGGGAACTCGGAGGTGGGACACCTGAATCTCGGCGCGGGGCGGATCGTGTACCAGGACCTGACGCGGATCTCGAAGGCCATTCGCGAGGGGGAGCTTGCGCGCAACCCGGTGCTCCGGGAGGCGTTCGATAGGGCGAAGGCGTCGGGCGGGGCGGTGCATTTCATCGGGCTGCTTTCGGACGGTGGCGTGCACTCGCACCAGGAGCACCTGCACGCGCTGATCCGGGAGGCCAAGGAGGCGGGTGTGAGGGAGATCCTGGTGCACGCGCTGATGGATGGGCGCGACACGTCGCCCACGGGGGGCAAGGGGTATCTCGCGGACCTCAAGGCCGCGATCGCGAAGATCGGCGCCGGCGAGATAGCGACCGTGGTGGGACGCTACTTCGGGATGGACCGGGACAGGCGATGGGAGCGGGTCAAGAAGGCGTGGGACGCGATCGTGCATGGCGTGGGCGAGGCGGCGGCGGATCCGGTGGCGGCCGTCGAGGCGAAATACGCCGAGGGTGTGACGGATGAGTTCATGGTGCCGATCGTGCCGAACCGCTCGCGGCGGCCCCTGGTTCGCGACGGCGACAGCATCGTCTTCTTCAATTTCCGGTCGGACCGTGGGAGGCAGCTGAGCCAACCCTTCCTGTTTGACAGTTTTGATGGGTTCGATCTGGGCGGGCGCCCGAAGGTGCACTACGTGACCATGACGGTGTACGACAAGACCTTCCCGTGCCCGGTGATCTTTGGGCCCCAGACGCTGGACGACATCTTCGGTCAGGTGGCGAGCCGCGCGGGCAAGACGCAGGTCCGCATCGCCGAGACCGAGAAATACCCGCACGTGACCTATTTCTTCAATGGCGGCATCGAGGTGGCCTTCGATGGCGAGGAGCGGATCATGGTGCCGTCGCCGAAGGTGGCGACCTATGACCTGCAGCCCGAGATGTCGGCGCCCGAGGTCACCGAGAAGGCGATCGGGGCGCTGAAGTCGGGCAAGTATGATTTCATGATCCTGAATTTTGCGAACCCGGACATGGTGGGGCACACGGGCTCGCTGCCGGCGGCGATCAAGGCGGTGGAGTGCATCGACGGCTGCGTGAGGCGCGTCATCGGCGCGCTGCTGGAGATCGGGGGCAAGGCGCTGGTGACGGCGGACCACGGCAACTGCGAGCAGATGATCGCTGCGGACGGGTCGCCCCACACCGCCCACACCACGAATCTCGTCGAGTTGTACTATGTCGCGGCCGACGCGGGCCAGTTCGAGGTGCTTCCGGGGATTCTGGCGGACGTGGCGCCGACGCTCCTGGAGATGGGTGGGCTCGGGCAGCCTGCGGCGATGACCGGCTCGTCTCGCCTGGCGCGCAAGGGCTGAGCCCTGGAATTCGGCGCGTAGCCACGGTCGCCAGACCGTGGGGGCGAGGGACGACCCGGCGCTCCCGCCCGTGGCCAGATGGGCTACATGTTCCGCTCCGGCGGGGCGGCCTGTGACGGCGCGTTTCGATTTCGGCCCATGGCCGCAAATTCCGCTGGCAAAACCGTCGGCCTGATCGAAAATACGGAGTTTATGTTTGATGCCTACCGTCGCTGGCAGGTGGTGACGTGGATCATCATCGGGAACGCCGCAGTGCACCTGATCAAGGTGGTGCTGCTCGCGCTGGATGCGCCTGGCCCCCTCGTGGAGTTGGTGCTCAGCCCGCATGGGATGGCGAGCGGGCACGTGTGGCAGCTGCTCACGTACATGTGGCTGCACGGGGATGCCTGGCACCTGCTGTTCAACATGGCCGGCCTGCATTTCTTGGGCAGGCCGGTGGAGGAGAGGCTGGGCACGGCGCGGTTCCTGTGGCTGTACCTGATGGGGGGATTCGTCGGCGGTGTCTTGTGGTGGTTGGCAAATCTGCGTGGCGAGGGCTTTGTGCTTGGGGCCAGCGGGGCGGTGCTGGCGGTGGTGATGGCCTTTGCGGTGCTGTACCCGCGGGCGCCGCTGGTGCTGTTCCCGATCCCGATCCAGGTCCAGGCGCGGTGGCTGGCGGTCTTCTATGTGGTTTTCAGCGCGGTGCTCGCGCTGGAGCAGGGGGGGCGGATCGCGCACGCGGCACACCTGGGCGGGCTGATCGTGGGATTCGTGTACATCAGGGCGCTGGGGATCGCGCGCGAGCCGATGTTCTGGTGGCGCGGGTTCGGGTGGCCGCGGTTCGCGCGGCCTCGGCGCGAGGAGGGGGTCGTGCCCCCGCGAACCGAATGGGGTCCGGCGACCTCCGATGAGGTGGATGCCATCCTGGACAAGATATCGGAGCACGGATTTCAGAGTTTGACGCCGAGGGAGAAAGAGGTCCTCGAAAGGGCGAGCGGGAGAAAGTGAATCGATGGGGTGGCGTTCGGACGAAGGCGTCACTTGGTTGGGGTGCGCTTTGACCCGGGACGAGCTGGGATGATTCGGAAACTGGATTGTGGGTGGGGGATCGGCCTCGGGGCGGTCGTCGAGATCATCGGGGTCGCTTGGCTGTGGTCGACGTGTGGGCATCCTTCGGGCATGGGGGCGGCGCGCGCGATCCTGGGAGGGAGCTTCGATCGTTTTGATGCGGCGATGCCCCTGTCGATGGCCCTGTCTGGCGCGGCAATATGGATGATCGCGGTGCCGGCGGGTCAGGCGATGAGGCGGCGGGAGGATGGTCGCGTGCAGATGCTCATCGCGGGATGCCTGGTGCCGCTGGCCGGTTGTCTTCTGGCGCACTGGGTCGTCGGCGGTCTCGTGGCGCGCGGATCCGATGCGATTGGCTGGTCGCCGTGGCAGGACGTGGTGGCGCAGTTCTGTCTGCCGGTCGGCGGATTGGCCGCGGTGGCCTGCGGCTCGATGGCGCTGGGGGCGCGCGACGAGGGCGCACTGGCGTGCTGGTGGTCGGGGTCATCGGGCGGGCTCGCGCTGATGGCGCTGGGGCGCGCCGATGACGGGGGTCTTTCGGTCGCCCTTTTCCTGGCCTTGGCCCAGTGGGTGGTGGTGGGCATCTGGGTTCTCGTCGGAGGGCCCGGGGGCCGGGCTTCCGGATGGCGCGCGTGGGCGACCGCCGGATGCGCCGCCAGCCTCGCGGGCGCCTGGCCGCTGCCGGGGGGTCTGGCCAGATGGCGGCTGCTTGAGGAGATGTGTGGGGGCGGATTTGGCATGGCATGGGACAGGGCGCTGTTGTTGGCGCTGGTGCTGTCATGGGCGCTGGCGGTGGTGGCGTGCGCCGCGCGGATGTGGCATTCCCTGGCTCGAAAACTGTCGCATCGCTTCCCGTAGCCGAACGCGTGAGCGTTTGGCCGCGTCCCGCCAAACGCCTGCGCTTTCGACTATCTGCCGGCATCGGGCGATTTCTTTGCCACAATGTGGTCACCGCGGAATTGATTTGTCAGCGTTTCGGGAACCCGCAGCATGCGCTGGCGCATCGAGGCGAACATGGGTTTCGAGCTTTTTGATGAGAAGATGAGGGCCGCCGGGGTGAGCGACGCGTGCGTCGCGGCGTTTCGGCGCAGCTACGACCTGCTGTTGGCGGGC
>JADLBR010000274.1 GCA_020847615.1 Verrucomicrobiia bacterium | reverse complement strand
CGTTTCCTTGCGGGGCCGCGGCGCGATCTGCTAGGATTTTGGAATGGCACAATATCTCGCGGTCGATCTGGGGGCGGACAGTGGCAGGGTGATGCTGGCGACGCTGGAGAAGGGCAGGCTGACGCTGGAAGAGATGCACCGTTTCGCGAACACGCCCGAGCCCGTTGGCGATTCGCTGCGGTGGCGGACCGATGTGCTGTTCGGGGAGATCCTCGCGGGGATGGCTAAGGCGAAGGCGGCGGGCGCGCGTCCGACGAGCGTGAGCTGCGACTCGTGGGGCGTGGATTACGGGTTGCTGGACAAGAACGGGAACCTGGTCGAGCCCCCGTATATCTATCGCGACAAGCGGACCGACGGTGTCCCCGAGAGCGTATACGCGCGGGTGCCCAAGGCCGAGATTTTCGAGGCGACGGGGATCCAGTTCATGCAATTGAACACCCTCTACCAGCTCGTCGCGGCCAACACCGGCCCCGAGGCCCCGCTCTGGGCGTCCGACCGGTTCGCGATGATCGGCGACCTCATGAACCATTTGCTCTCTGGCCGGGGTGTCGCCGAGCGCTCGCTCGCCAGCACCAGCCAGCTGTTCTGCCCGAGGAAGATGGACTGGGCCTGGGGACTCATCGATCGGCTGGGGCTGCCTCGCCACGTGTTCCCGGAGATCGTCGATTCCGGCAGCCGCCTCGGCCCGCTGCTGCCCGCGGTGGCCAACAAGACGGGCCTGGAGGGCGTCGCGGTCGTGGCCTCCTGCTCGCACGACACGGGTGCCGCGGTCGCCGCGATACCGGCCACCTCGGGGGATGACTGGGCCTACCTGTCCTGCGGCACCTGGTCGCTCATGGGCGTCGAGTTGCGCCAGCCCCGGATCAATGCGGACGTGCTGGAGGCGAATTTCACCAACGAGGTCGGCTATGGCGGCACGATCCGTTTCCTGAAGAACATCACCGGGCTCTGGCTGGTGCAGGAGTCGCGCCGCGCCTGGGAGGCCGAGGGCAAGAAGTTCGATTTCAAGACGCTCGAGGAAAAGGCCGCGGCCGCGCGACCTTTCCAGGGCTTCGTGCGCACCGATGACCGGCGCTTCGGCAGCCCGGGCGGCATGCCCGGCAAGATCCGCGACTACCTCAAGGAGACCGGCCAGGATGCGCCCGAGGACGAGGGCTCGATCATCCGCATCGCGCTGGAGAGCCTCGCCCTGACGTATCGCGAGGTGCTGGACCGCATCGAGTCGCTCACGGGCCGGCAGATCGCGCGCCTCCACATGGTCGGCGGCGGCACCCGGGACAGATTGCTCTGCCAGCTGACCGCCGATGCCATCGAGCGGCCCGTGTTCGCCGGCCCCGTCGAGGCCACCGCCGCGGGCAACGCGCTCGTGCAGGCCATCGCCGCGGGGGATCTGAAAGACCTGGGTGCCCTGCGCGCCGTGGTCCGCGCCTCCTTCGAGATCAAAGAGTATCGGCCCACCGGCGGAAGTGGCTGGGCCGAGGCCAGGGCCAGATTCGCCAGGCTCGAGGCGAGCTGAGGCCTCCGGAGTCCGGCCGCTGCCCCCGGCAACGGCTTTTGCTTGCGGCGCAGCCACTTCGGCAGCATTGTGAATCGGAGGGTCCGCCATGCACCTGATCGATACCCACGCGCATCTGGATTTCCCCGATTTCGAAAGTGATATCGAGGCCGTCGTGGCGCGCGCCCGAGAGGCGGGCGTGGGGCGGATCATCACCATCGGGACAGGGCCCGAATCGTCGCGGCGGGCGATCGCTTTGGCGGAGCGCTTCGACGGCGTGTTCGCCGCGGTGGGCCTGCACCCGTCCGAGGCGCAGGATGCGGAGGGCGACTGGATCGGCGAACTGCAGGCGCTCGCCGCCCATCCGAAGGTCGTGGCCATCGGTGAGACCGGTCTTGATTTTCATCGGCTCCCCTCATCGCAAGTGGCGCCGCCGTTCCGCGATCTGGCCGCGGCGTCCGTCGCCGGCGGGGCCGCCGAACTGGTCCGCAGGATCGACGACGACGAGTACAAGAACCGGCAGGCCGATGCCTTCCGGGCGCAGCTGGAGCTGGCGGTGGAACTGGGTCGCAATGTCATCGTCCACCAGCGAGACGCGTGGGCCGAGACGCTTGAGATACTCTCGCCCTTCGCGGGCAAGTTGCGGGCGGTGTTCCACTGCTTCGGTGGCGACCCCGGCCAGGCCGCGGAGCTGATCGCCGCCGGGCACATGGTCTCGTTCACCGGCATCGTGACATTCCGCAAGGCGGATGTCCTCCGCGCCACGGTGGCGTCGGCGCCGCCGGGATCGTTCATGGTCGAGACCGATTGCCCCTATCTGGCGCCCGAACCGCACCGGGGCAAGCGCTGCGAGCCGGCCCACGCGCGCCTCACGGCGGAGAAGATCGCCGAGGTCCGCGGCACCACGCCCGAGGCCATCGCCAAGGAGACCACCGCGGCGGCGGAGGCGTTCTTCGCATTCGGGCCCATTCGCGGTTTCAAACGATAGCCCCACGACACCCGCGGGTTATGGCCGAGCGCGTACAGGTCTTCTACGAGGGGCGGGTCCAGGGGGTTGGTTTTCGCTACAGCGCCAAGTCGGTCGCGCGCGGTTTTGATCTCTGCGGCTGGGTGCGGAATCTTCCCGACGGCCGCGTCGAGATGGTCGCCGAGGGCGAGCGGGCAGAATTGGAGGCTTTCCTGGAGGCGATGCGCGAGAGCCATCTGGGCGGGTTCATCCGGCGCGAGGAGGTCGCGTGGTCCACGGCCCAGGGGCTCCGGGGATTTGAAATCCGGCCATGAGCAGCGACCACCCCATCGTCTTGCGCGGCGTCGCCAAGCACTTTCCCCTGCACTGGCGGCGCGGGCGCGTGATCGCGGTGGAACACCTCGATCTCGAGGTGCGGCGGGGCGAGGTCTTCGGGCTCCTCGGGCCCAATGGATCGGGCAAGAGCACGACGCTCAAGATGATCCTGGGCCTCACGCCGCCGTCCTCGGGCGAGATCGAGCTCTTCGGCGAGCCGCCCGCGCGCCCCGAGACCCGCAGGAGGCTCGGCTTCCTGCCCGAGAGCCCCTATTTCTACCGCTTTCTCACCGGCGCGGAGACCCTGCGCTTTTTCGGGCGGCTGTGCGGCGTCCCCCGGGCGCGCCTCGAGGCGCGCGTCGAGGAGCTGATCGCACTCGTCGGCCTCGGCCACGGGCGCGACCGCCCGCTGGCCACGTATTCCAAGGGCATGCTGCAGCGCATCGGCCTCGCCCAGGCCCTCGTGCACGATCCCGAGCTGGTCCTGCTCGACGAGCCCACGGCCGGCGTCGACCCCATGGGCTCCCGCGACATCAAGGACCTGATCCTTCGCCTGAAGTCCGAGGGCAAGACGGTGGTGCTCAGCTCCCACCTCTTGGATCAGGTCGAGGAGGTCTGCGACCGCGTCGCGATCCTCCACCTTGGGCGCAAGATCGTCGAGGGGCCGCTCGGGGAACTGCTCTCCCCGGGCGACCGCGCCACCCTCGAGGTCGAGGGCTACGACGAGCGGCGGGCCGACGCGATCCGCGCGGCGCTGGCCTCCGCGGGCGCCGGCCTGCGGTCCGTCGGCCGACCGAGGCTCACCCTGGAGGAGATCTTCGTGCGCGAGGTTCGCCGCGCGGGAGGCGACAGGCCATGAGCCCGCTGGCGCGCATCGCGGCCATCGCCCGAAACACGCTCCTGGAGGCGCTGCGCCAGCGCGTGCTCAACGTCATCCTGGTCTTCGGCCTTGTCGTGCTCGCGGGCGCGAATCTCTTCAGCGAGTTTTCATTCGACGACCAGTTCAAGTTCATCAAGGACTACTGCCTGGGCATCATGTCGCTGATCGGCGTGATCATGGCCATCGTGGCGGTCGCCCAACTGCTGCCGGCCGAGATGGAGGGGCGCACCCTGTTCACGATCCTCTCGAAGCCCGTGCGCCGATGGGAATTTCTGATGGGCAAGTATCTCGGCGTGGCGGCGATGCTCTTGCTGACGCTCGCCCTGATGGCGGCCGTCTCTGCGGCGGTGCTCTTCGCCCAGGAGCACTCGCTCTCCGCCGATGCGCGCGAGGGCCTGGCTCGCGCGGCGGACCCGCAGGCCGCCGAGGCGGCCAGGGCCAGCCTCGCCAAGATCGCGGCGGCTGCGCGCGACCCGTGGCTCTTGGCCGCCGTGGGCCTCGTGACCGTCAAGGTATTGCTCGTCGCGGCGATCGCCCTGGCGATCTCGACCATCGCGACATCGGTGATGTTCACCGTGGTGGTGACGAGCCTCGTCTACATCGCGGGGCACCTGGAATCCACGGCGCGCGCCGTGTGGCTGGACCCGACCCAGCCCGCCGGCCCCGCGGCCAAGGTCTTTCTCGCGGTCGTGAGCATCCTGATCCCCGATCTCGGGGTTTTCAACCTGATCGATGAGATCGTGCTCGGGAACACGGTCACCATCGCGTATCTGCTCAAGGCCTCGGCGTACGCGGGCGGCTGCCTGACGGTCGTGCTGCTGGTGTCGTGCGCCCTGTTCGAGTCCAGGGAACTGTGAGAACCATCGTCTCGCAACGCTGGAGGGGCTGGGCCGCGGCGGCCCTGCTGCTCGGCGGCTGGGGCGCCATCAAGCTCCCCGTGGAGCGGGCCCTCGGCGCCGAGCAGGCCCGCCTTCGCTACGGCGGCGCCCGCGTGAGCCCCGAGATGAGGGACATGATCAGCCAGGGGGCCGCCATGGCCCTGCTCAGCGGATTCCGGGGCGCGGTCGCCGACTACCTCTGGATCGTCGCGCACACCTACTGGGAGCGGCGGGAATGGTTCCGCATGCACCGGCTGATGGAGCTCGTCTGCCTCCTCCAGCCGCGCTCGGTGCTCTTCTGGGACATGTCCTCGTGGCACATGGCCTGGAACATCGCCCACGACGCGCTCAACGACCCCGGGGAGCCCCGGCTCTCGAAGCGCCTCTGGGCCGAGCGCAAGTGGATCGAGGCCGGCCGCCGGCTGCTGGAGCGCGGCGTCGAGAATATCCCGGATAAGTACGACTTATGGGCCCGCCTAGGCTGGCTGCTGGACCAGAAGTTCGGCGATCACGCCGCCTCCGCGGAGAACTGGCGGCGGGCGGCGGCCTTTCCCGACGCCCCGGCCTTCGCGCGCCGGCAGGTCGGCTATCAGTTGGAAAAGGCTGGCAAGCCCGAGGAGGCCTACCGGTACTGGCGCGAACTCTGGGCCGCGCACCCCGACAAGGGCGACACCGCCCTCATGCTCTGGGACCGGATCGCCGAGCGCATCCGCCAGCTCGAGGACCAGTTGAAGATCCCCGCGGGACAGCGGGTCGATACCTCGGCGGTGGTGGCCCCCAAACCCTGAGAACCCGCAGGCGCGGTCGCTAGCCCGGACATTTCACAGCCTTGCGGGCTGTGAAGTGTCCGGGCTCTGGGAAAACCGCGCGATAGCAACAGGTTGGGATGGAGACGCGCGCTCCCAAGCACCATTTTTGGAAATCACAAACTGTTGGCCGCGTTTCCAGTGCCGAAAACCGATCGGGGACCCGTATTTCAGAGCGCGGTTTTCCTTTGAGCCTGCGTATTTCGCGCATGCGCGAAATATGCAGGCCATGGGCCCCGGGACCGGGCGACCGATCTCCGGCAGGTGCCGGACCAGAGGCCCACTCTTCGCTTTCCCCCGGCGGTCCACCCGATTTCGCGGCTTGCGGAGACGCCCCGAAACAGCGAACCTTGGGGGGTAGGAAGGCAGGGCCCGCCGGAGCGTGCGGCGGGCCGAAGTGGCTCAGGCATGCGATTTGGCATTTTTGGAGACATTCACGGGAACCTCGAGGCGCTCGAGACCGTGCTGAATGACATGCAGGATCAGGGCGTGACCCATCCGGTGTGCATTGGCGATGTCGTGGGTTACGGCGCAAACCCCGTCGAATGCCTCGAGCTGGTGCGCCAGTTGAACTGCCCGCTGGTCAAGGGCAACCATGACGAGGAGGCCTCGACCGAGAGCGACCTGCGCGACTTCAATCCCGCCGCGGCCGAGGCCATCCGGTGGACGCGACGGCATCTCTCCGCCGAGCAGAGGGGTTTCCTCAAGCAGGTCCGCTATTCCCGCCCCGTGGCAGATTTCACCATCGTGCACGCCTCGCTCGACTCGCCCGAGAAATGGGGCTACGTGTTCAACAAGCTGGAGGCCGCCGCCAGCTTCACCTACCAGGTCAGCCAGCTCTGCTTCTTTGGCCACACCCACGTCCCGCACGTCTTCATCCGCGACACCGACCTCCACGGCGGTTTCTATTCGAAGATCAAGGTGCAGCCTAAGCGGAAGTACTTCATCAACGTCGGCAGCGTCGGCCAGCCCCGCGACGGGGACTGGCGCTGCTCCTACGCGATCTACGACAGCCAGCGCGAGCTCATCGAGCTGCGGCGCATGGAGTACGACGTCGTCAAGGCCCAGAAGAAGATCGTGGCGGCCGGCCTGCCGCGCCGGCTGGCGGAGCGGCTGGCGGCGGGCCGATGAGGTGATAGGTTCCGCCATGCGCCACGGCATCGCCCTGCCCCTCGCGGCCCTCCTGCTCGCCGCGGCGCCCGCCGCCCGCGCGCAGCTGCAGGTCGAGATCGTCGACCCCCAGGAGAACTACCTCCTCTTTGAGCCGATCCTCCTCAAGATCAAGATCGCCAATGGCACCGGCCGGGTGGTCGAACTCAAGGACGCCGCCGGCCAGGGCTGGCTGCGATTTCTGGTGACGCGCGGCGGCGCGATGATGGTCAAGCCGGCCCAGGGTTTCTCGCAGCCGGGGATGGTGCTCGAGCCGGGCGACGTGGCGCGATTCACGTTCAACCTGACGCCATACTATCGGCTGCGCGATCCCGGCGGGTATTCGGTGCAGGCGGTGGTCAGGGTTCCCGGGTTCGCGGGCGACGTCATGTCGCGGGCCGCTCAGTTCAACGTGCTCCGGGGACACGAGGTCTGGTCCAAAGAGATCACGGCGCCCGGCGTGGGCCAGCCCCGGAAGTACAGCCTGATCACGCACCTGGTGCGGGACGAGGGCCAGCGGCTGGACCGGGCCTATCTCTACGCGCAGGTGGAGAGCGAGGCGGAGAACCTGGTTTTCGCGTGCAGGCAGCTCGGCCCCATCGTGCAGGGCGAGCGCATCGAGTCGCTGTTCGACGCGGGGTACGGGTGGCACGTGCTCTTTCGCTCGGGCGCGAACACCTTCGGCTACTACCAGTTCGACATCGATGGCAAGGTCACCGAAAAGAAGGACCTAGCCAAGACGCAGACGCGCCCCCGGCTCGTGGCTCAGGGGGGCCAGGTCGAGCTGGTCGGGGGACTGAGCCGCGAGGATTTTGGTGCCGGGGACACGCTCACGGGAACGCAGCCGCCGGCGGTGCTCACTCCCGGGGGCGGCATTCCGCCCAGTGAAGCGCCACGGTCCCGAAAGAAAGAAGATCAAACCCCGCCCCCGTGAGGCCCGCCGCGGCCAGCTCGCCCGCGAGGTCTTCCGCGCGGGGAAAGTGCCGTATCGATTCGCCCAGGTAGCGGTAGGCGGCGGGGTCGGCGCCCACCGCCCTGGCGACCCAGGGCCCCACCCGCCCCACGTAGAAAAAATAGGCGGGCGCGATCGCGCGCGGGGGCGGCGTGAACTCCAGCACCCACAGCCGTCCCCCGGGACGGAGGGCGCGGGCGCACTCGCGGAATGCGGCCGCGCGGTCGGCGAAGTTCCGGACCCCGAAGGCCACCGTGATCGCGTCGAACGAGCCATCGGCGAACGGCAGCGCCAGCGCGTCGGCGGCGACGAGCGGGGCCGCCCCTTTGGCGCCCGCCAATGCCAGCAGCGGCTGGCAGAAATCCGCGCCGACGATCAGCTCGGCGCCGGCGCACGCGCGCCGCAGCGCGAGCCAGACATCTCCGCTCCCGGTCGCCAGGTCCAGGATGCGCCGCGGGCGCCGGGCCGCGACGCGACGCGCCATGAGCCGCCTCCAGCCCACATCCTGGCCGAGGCTCAGCAGCCGGTTGAGGAGGTCATAGCGCCCGCGGATGCGGGCGAACATGTCCCGTATCGCCTCGGGGCCCTGGAGCGCGTCGGGCGTCACGCGCGATAGGAATCCTCGACGCGCCTGGCGACATCCCGGTATCCGTAGTCGACCTCGTAGATCTTCTTGAAGGCATCGATGGCCTTGGCCTTGTCGCCCATGTCCTCGTAGATGAGCCCGAGGTTGTAGAGGATGTCCTTCTTCGAGTCGTCCATCGCGCGCAGCTCGGCGTCGGCCTCCTCGAGGCGCTTGGCGGCCATATCGAGCATGCCCTTGGCGCGGAAGCAGAGGCTCAGGAGGGTCATGGCGCGGACGCGGACGTTGGGCTGCCGGAGGGCGGCCTGGAGCTCGGGGATGGCATCGCTGTGCTGCCCCGCGTTGAAGAGCGCCTCGCCCAGCTCGAAGCGGAACTGGAGATCGTTGGGGTACTTGGCGACGCGCGCGCGGGCCTCCGAGAGCACGAGGTCGGCGCGCTCCTTGCGGTTGGTCTCCAGCGTCTGGGCGTGCTGCGCGTGATCCGGGTGATCCGGGTTTTCGGCGACGAAGTGCTCCCACTGCTTGATCAGCTCGTCGTACTGCTGGACGCGGATCTCGAAGATGGTGCGCTCGATGTGGGGATCGGCCTTGTTGGCGAGCTCGTGGGCGTGCTCGTAGAAAGCGAGCGCGTTGGGCAGGTCGCCCTTCTGGCGATAGAGCTCGCCGATCTTGCGGGCCTCGAGGACATTGTTGGGGTCCGCCTGGAACCGGTCGTAGTGCTCGGCGATCAGCTTGTCGATCGCGTCGTGCGACTTGGAGATGCGGGCGGTCTGCTCCAGTTGCTCGGCCTCGTCCGAATCCTTGATGAGCTGCCGGTAATCGCCCGCCTCGCCCCAGCCCACCCTCTCCATGGTGCGGATGGCCTCGGCGGCCTTGAGGTTGCTCAGCGCATCGTTGTTGCGGGGATCGACGTCGAGGACCGCCTCGAAGACCTCGAGCGCCCGCGGGTCCCTGAGCTCGAGGTACAGCTTTCCGAGCAGGAGGAGGTTCGGGATATCGTTGGGTTTTGCGCGCTGGAGTATCTCGTGCGCGAAACAGGCCGTCTCGGCCATGTCCAGGTCGCGCGCGATCTGGCTCATGAGGCTGTTGGCCTGCTCGTTGAACGGGTCATCGACCAGCACCTGCTCGAGGACGTTGAGGGCCTCCTGGCCATTCTTCTTGGCCAGGCCCTGCGCCTTCATGATGGCGGGCGCGGTGGACAGGGAGCTCAGCGATTGCATGATGCGCGAGCCGGCCTTGGATTTCCGGATGCAGGTCTCGCGCAGCAGCTTGCGGCCATCGAGGTATCCCGGAACCTCCTTGAGCAACTGCTGGAGCAGCGTCACCACGTAATCAAAATTGTCGCGCTGCGCGGCTTGGCGCGCCTTCTTGATGCTCTCTCTTTGCCGGGGCGTGAGCTCCGACTCCCTCGTGACGGCCATGCGGGCAGTATGGTGGGTCCGGGCAGTGGGGTCAATGACGATGAGCGGGCGCTCAGAGTTCCCGGCGCATGGCGAGGGCCTCGCCGGGGGCGAGCCGCCGCACGTCATCGGTCATGTCGAACCAGGGCTGGAGCTGCGCGGGCTGGAACGTGCGGCTCATGACGACGCAGATCGAGGTCTGGTGACCCCCGATGCCGCAGGCCTCGACGCCCTCCCAGGAATCGGCCTCGAGGCGGTCCGTGACGGCCAGTTTCTCGCCCTCCCACTCCAGGGCGCGGCGGAATCGAAAGGGCGCCGGCCGCTTGCCCGTGACCAGGAGCCGCTGGAGGAGCCGGCGCACCGCGTCCGCGAAGAACCTCCCGGCGGTGAGCATGACGGCGCGGGAGATGACCATGGCGAGGGGATTCATGAGCTTGTGTTTCGCCCATCCGAGGGTGCCGGAGACCTCGATGCGGTCGGCATCGACCGAGCAGTCGTAGCGATCGACCAGGTGGCCGACGGCGTTGCGCCCGCCGGCGCGCACGGAGAGGTGGGTGTCGGAGGCGACGAGACGTCCGCCGCGGAAGAGCTTGAAGGCACCGCCCTTGTTGAGCGCCACGTAGAGGAGGGCGTCGCCTCGCCGCTCCACGAGGATGCCGGCGCCCTCGAGGTGCGTGCGGCCGTCCGGGGTCGGCTGCGGCGTCCCGCGCTCCGGGACGAAATCGCGCCACGCCAGGAGGTAGTTCCAGGTGTGGTGGCCCACGATGTGGTCATCGGCGTAGCAGGGCTGCAGCCCGCGGTGCAGCCCCTCGAGAAAGCCGTCGTTGATCCCGAGGGCCTCGGGCATCCACTGGCCGACGAGCTCGAAACCATGCGGGAAAAAATTCAGCGTGTTGCGGCTCCCATACTCCCCGCCGAAGGTGCCGTCGGGATGGATGAAGAGCCGGGCCACGCCCACGGCGCGGCGGAGGGCCTCCTCGACGCGCGGGTCGGGGCATTGGGCGTGGTAGGCCGCGAGGCAGGAGATCGTGAGCGTGTGATAGCCGGGATCGCAACCCTCGTATTCCGGAAACCAGCCCTCGGGATGCTGCCAATCCAGGACCTGCTGGAGGCGGCGGCCCGCGGCCCCGGACCATCGGTCTGTCCCGAGCCATGCCCCCAGCTCATGGAGCCCCAGCAGGATGAGCGCGTGGTGGTTGGTCAACTGGCCGCTCTCCTGATGCGACGCCAGCCAATCCGCGCGCCGCTCAAGGAAGGCCACGATCCCGGGCTCCTTCAGGTCGAGCAGGCGGCAGGTGGACACGCATGCCAGCAGCGAGAAGGCCGCGGCGCCGCCGGCCTTCTCGAAGGGAAAGTAGTCATCGCACGAACCGTCGGCATGGGCGCTGCGGGCCGCGTAGCGCACCCCGGCGGCCGCCCATTCGCGGATCTCGGGCTGCCGGTAGTAGGGGTTGTCCGGCAGCGGCGTCTCGTGGGCCAGGGCCAGCGGCCAGCAGAACTCCTGCGCCATGCCGCTCGGAAAATCGATGATCCGATACAGCCAGAAATTCCGGTCGAAGCACCCGTAGGTGGGGCTGTGGGGGTTCCGGTCCTG
>JADLBR010000273.1 GCA_020847615.1 Verrucomicrobiia bacterium | reverse complement strand
GCAGCCCGGCGACCGCGGATCCGAGCGTCCCGTCGACCTGGAGCGTCAGCAGGTCATCGCGCCGGACGCGCACGCACCACGAGGAGTTGAACTGCGCCACGACGCCTCCCTCCAGCTCGAAGGTCGCATAGGCCGAATCGTCGGCCGTGCAGGCGTACCGCTTGCCGCCCTCGTCCCAGCGCTCGGGGACGTGCGTCGCGCCCAGGCAGGAGACGCCCCTGACCGCGCCAAACACGTTATCGAGCACGTAGCGCCAGTGGCAAAGCATGTCGATGATGATGCCACCTCCGTCCTCCTTGCGGTAGTTCCACGACGGTCGCTGGAGGGGTATCGTGTCGCCCTCGAAGACCCAGTACCCGAACTCGCCGCGCACCGACAGGATGCGCCCGAAAAACCCGCGGTGGATCAGCTCCTTGAGCCGCATCAGGCCGGGGAGCCAGAGCTTGTCCTGGACGACGCCGTTCTTGACGCCCGCCCTCTTGGCCACGCGATAGAGATCCAGCGCCGTGGCGGTGTCGGTGGCCGTCGGTTTCTCGCAATAGATGTGCTTGCCCGCCGCGACCGCGCGCCTGACGTCCGCGGCCCGCCGGTCCGTCGTCTGCGAATCGAAGTAGATGGTGTTGGCCTTGTCGGCCAGCGCGGCGTCGAGGTCGGTGGTCCATCTCGCGCCGCGCGCGCGATCCGATAGCGCGCACAGCTTGTCGGCGTTGCGCCCGACGAGCACGGGGTCGGGCATGATGCGGGTGCCGTCGGGAAGCCTGACGCCGCCCTGGTCGATGATGGCGACGATGGACCGCATCAGGTGCTGGTTCGTGCCCATGCGGCCTGTGACGCCATTCATGATGATGCCGATCTTCTGTGTCTTGCTTTCGCTCATGGTTCCTCCGGATTCGGGTTCTGGGCGCGGGGTTCTGGGTACTGGGTTGGACGCTGGCTGTTGGATGCTCGTTGTTGGGGTGGACTCAAGGTTTCTCGGTGCATTGCGGCCGGGCGCCCGCGGGGAGAGGGGGGACATCGACCCCGGCCTTCGGTAGGGTGCCCGCGAGTTCCTGTCGCCAGTGGGCCACGTCGCCCGCCGGCCCATACACGTAGATCATCTTCATGGGCGACTCGCCGACATTGGTGATCTGGTGGAAGACGCCGGGCGGAATCGAGACGGCCTGGCCCGATCGGAGCGTTTGCCTTTCCTCGCCGAGGCACATCTCGGCGGTGCCCTCGATGATAAAGTAGACCTCCTCCTGCTCCTGGTTGTGCCATGGCACCTGGCCGCCATTCGCGTCGAGAGTCACGAAACCCATCGCGAAATTCTTGGCCTGGATGGGCGAGAGGCCGCCGACGAGGTTCTGCGTGCGGCGGCGGGCGGGGTAGCGCCTGCCTTCGATCTTCTCTAGGTCTGCGACAATCATGGGTGCCTCCACGGGGTCAGATGTTGAAGAACGCGGGGTGAGGTTTGCCCTCGGCGGCGCGCTGCACGAGGAGCGCGGCCTCGCGGATGTGGTAATCGCCCCACATCGACGACTCGCCGCAGGGGACTTTTCGGCCCGGCGGCACGTGGTCCCAGCCGCGCGGCCGATGGTAGACGGAATGGAGCAGCAGCCCCTGGTGGTCGGGCGACGTGCTGAGATAGGGTTCGTCCAGCAGCGTCCGCAGGACCGTGAGCCCCGCCTGCCAGTACCGCCTCGCGGCGGCGCCGTCGGATCCCGGGCGAACCTGTAGAAAACGGCCCAGGCGCAGGAGGCCCTGGGCGGCGATGGCCGCGGCGGAGCTATCCGCCGGCTCGTGATCATTGTACGGGTCGGCGGGCCGGGACCGCCAGTCGCCGAGGCGATGGAGTTCCGCGGCGCCGGTATCCCAGTAGGGGACCCCGTCGGATGCCGCGGCGCTCTCGATGTAGAAGTCGCAGGTGGCGCCCGCGGCCCGGAGCATGAAACCCTCCACCTCGGCGCGGCCCCCGAGGGCCGCGAGCTCGGCGTCGGGCAGCGTTGCGAGATACTCCAGCTGCTCCGCGTAGCCGCACATGATCCACGCCAGGCCGCGGGTCCATGTGGAGAATGGCGACCAGCCCTGCTGCGAGCTGGGGCAGCGGTACTGGCCATCGTTGAGATTGAAGATGCTCTCGTGGGCCACCCGCCCGCGCACGTCGTAGGCGTCGCGCCCCTCGCCAAAGTACACGTTGAACCGCGCCGTCGTCCGCGCGTGCCCGACCAGCCTCTCCAGCAACGACACCCGCCGGTCGTTCTCCTCCATCAGCGGATGACCGAGGCGGTGCGCCACCGCCAGCGAGCGCAGCGACCGGATCGTGTCGGCGAATAGGGAATGCGGGCCGTTGAACGAGTAGATGTAGCCGCCGCCGTCCGCGATCCGCGTCCAGCGCCGCGCCTGGACCGCCCCCGAGCACTTCAGCGCCATCTCCAGGAAGTCCCGCTCCCGGGCATCCTCCGGGATGCGCCCCTCGCGCATCAGCCGCAGGAGGTTCCCGTAGGTGCTCACGTTGTTGAAACCGTGGTCGTGGACCCCGACATGGGTGACGTGGGGCGCCATCTTCGCGCGGGTGTCGCGCCGCGACGCCTCCAGCAGCTCCGCGTCGCCGGCGGCGTCGAACTGCAGGATCCCGGCCCCGTACTGGAAGCCCTGCGTCCATTCGGTCCATCCGCGCGTCGTGTACTTGCCGCCCACCGTGAACACCGGGGAGCCCTTCGCCTCGTCGTACTCGCGCGCGATGAGCCGGATCTTCTGGCCGGAGAGGTCCCAGA
Organism: Verrucomicrobiia bacterium; assembly: GCA_020847615.1. Taxonomy (GTDB): domain Bacteria; phylum Verrucomicrobiota; class Verrucomicrobiia; order JADLBR01; family JADLBR01; genus JADLBR01. The sequence goes on along the minus strand of JADLBR010000273.1, from coordinate 1,236 downwards.
ACCGCGCCAGCCTGTCGCGCAGGTCGGCGGGCTTCAGTGATTCGTCGATCCTCATGTCTAGAACCTCTTTCCCTTCGTGATGTGGGCGATGACCATGCGGCTCGGCGACAGCGCCCGGTAGGTGTGCTCCAGCACCGCGTCGAACTGCACCGCGTCGCCCGCCTTCAGCAGGTGCTTCTCGCGCGGCAGCGCCACCTCCATCGCACCCTCCAGCACCCAGCAGATCTCGTAGTCGTCGTGGTGGATCTCGGGGCGGTGCGTCCTCGCCCCCTTGGCGGCATCCCCGAAAAACAGGCGCGCGTTCGCGTAGGAGACCGTGCGGAACGCGAAACCGTCAGACCGATACCCCGACCCCTTCACCCGATGCGCCGAGCGCCGCTCCACCAGCGAGAGCAGGTCCGCAGCCGTCAGCCCGAAGACCCGCGCCAGCCGGAACAGCGTCTCCAGTTCCGCCCGGGTCTGGTTCCTCTCCAGCTTCGAGATCACCGCGGGCGAGATGCCCGAGCGCCCCGAGAGCTCGCCGATCGTCAGCCCCTCCCGCTTTCGCAGGGCCCGGAGCACCGAGAAATCGAAGGGCCGGTTCTTCTGGGGCGCGGGGGCCGTCATATTTCTTTGAAGATAAAATATGGGCCTCTATAAATTGTCAAAGAAAAAATCTTGGGCCGCCCGGGGTCACTCGTCCTCCGGGAGGCCGCGGCCCAGGGTCTCCGGGGCGAAGGGGAGCGCGACGAGGCCGACGAGGAAGACGGCGGACAGGGTCATGCCGGCGTAGCGGATGGGCTCGGGGTACTCGCGGAACACGTGGCTCGTCAGCAGCCCGAGGGTGAGCGGTCCGAGGGCCGCGAGGAACCGCCCCACGTTGTAGCAGAACGAGACGCCGGTGCTGCGCAGGCGCGTGGGGAAGAGCTCCGGGAAGTAGATCGCGTATCCCGCGAATGGCCCGAACTGGAAGAAGCTCATCAGCGGCACGACCCAGAAGATATCGGAAGCGCCCCGCAGCGACCAGAAGCCCCAGAGGGTGCTGATCATCGCCAGCGCGAAGGCCAGCGCGAAAGCGGGCCGCCGACCGATGCGCTGGGTGACGTGGCTGAAGGCCCACATGCCGGCGAACGCGCCGACGTTGATCATGATCGAGGCGATGCCGGCCCAGAGGTTGAGCTTTCCCGCGACGACCGCCGGGGGCAATCCGCGCGCCTCGAACGTGGCGCGCAGCACGGAGCGGATCAGGTCGATGCT
>JADLBR010000272.1 GCA_020847615.1 Verrucomicrobiia bacterium | reverse complement strand
TTTTTCGAAATCACAAACTGTTGGCCGCGTTTCCAGTGCCGAAAACCGATCGGGGACACGTATTTCAGAGCGCGGTTTTCCTTTGAGCCTGCATATTTCGCGCATGCGCGTGAAATATGCAGGCTAGCGCACGCATCCCCGCGAACCGGGGCGCGCCCCCCCGATCCCTACCGTAGCCCGCCCCTCGAAATACCGTATTTCACCGATCTATCGGGAATTGGTGATCGGGCCGATCATGTCGGCGTCAGATCGAAACAGAGAACACACGAAAGGAGTCAACTATGTGCATGGCATGTGAGACAGTGAAACAGACTGCGACCGAGCCCGGGGACCTGTGCGACCGGTTTCTCGAAATGATCAACGGGGCATCGGCCGCGCTGATGGTATCCGTGGGTCACCGCACGGGCCTCTTCGCGACGATGGTGGCGCGGGGGCCCGCGACATCCGCCGCGTTGGCCGAGGCCGCCGGGTTGCAGGAGCGCTATGTCCGCGAGTGGCTCGGGGCGATGACCGCCGCCGGGTTCGTGGAGTGCGACGAGTCGGGAACCACGTTCGAACTCGGGGACGGATGGGGCGCCCTGTTGGTGGGGGGGAATGGCACGCCGACGGTCGGACACCTCGCCCAGTTCATCGGAATGATGGGCGCCGTGGAAGATCGCGTGGTGGAGTGCTTCCGGGAGGGAGGTGGCGTGCCCTACTCGGCATATCCGAGATTCCAAGAGATCATGCTCGAGGAGAGCCGCCAGACCGTCGTCGAGGCGCTGCTGGAACACATCATCCCCCTCGTGCCGGGACTTGCCCTGGCGCTCAAGAACGGCATCGCGGTGCTGGACGTCGGCTGCGGCCGGGGCGCCGCCCTGCACCTGTTGGCCAAGACGTTCCCCGAGAGCCAGTTCGTGGGCTACGATCTGAGCGAGGAGGCGGTGCGCTTCGCTCGCGACCGCGCCATCGGCGAGGGAATCGGCAATCTGCGCTTTGAGGTCCGCGACCTCACCGCCTTCGACGAGGACGCGCAGGAAGGCCAGTTCGATCTCGCGCTGGCGTTTGATGCCATCCACGATCAGGCGCGCCCGGACCGGGTGCTCCGGGGCATCCGGCGCAGCTTGCGGGGCCGCGGGCTGTTTCTCATGCAGGACATCGGCGTCTCCAGCAACGTCGCCGAGAACCGGGACCACCCGATCGGCACGCTGATCTACACGATATCGTGCATGCATTGCATGACCGTGTCCCTCGCGCAGGGGGGGATGGGTCTGGGGGCGGCCTGGGGCGAACAGCAGACGAAACGCTTCTTGGCCGACGCCGGGTTTCGCGCCGTGGATCGCCACACGCTCCCACACGACATCCAGAACTACTACTACATCGCGCGGCCGTGATCGGTGGCGCGGGGGGCGGCATCCCACGCGGGGAGGGATGCCGCCCGGGCGCCGTAAGGCGGGCTGACAACCGCGGCAAGGAATCCTCATGAGCGGTGTGCCACATCGCGGTTGCGGCGCGGGGGCGCCGATGTCTAGGCTGTCGCGCATGCAGACGCACGGGCGCTCGCCGCTGTCGAGGCGGCGGTTCCTCGGTGCCGCGGCGGGGGCCGCGGGCCTTTTCCAGGTCGTGCCGCGGCACGTGGTGGCCGGTTCGGGGCAGACGCCGCCGAGCGAGAAGCTGCACATCGCGGGCATCGGGGTCGGCGGCCAGGGCGGGCGCGACATCCAGAACTTGGCCGAGGAGAACATCGTCGCCCTCTGCGACGTGGACCACGACTACGCGGCCAAGACCTTCGAGAGATTCCCGGACGCGAGGCGTTACAAGGACTATCGGGAGATGCTGGAGAAGGAGAAGGGCATCGACGCGGTGCTGATCGGCACCCCGGACCACACCCACGCGGTGATCGCCGCCGCCGCGATGCGTGCCGGGAAGCACGTCTTCTCCGAAAAGCCCCTGACGCACGACATCCGCGAGGCGCGGGCGCTGGCGCGGATCGCCCGGGAGACGAAGGTCTGCACGCAGCTGGGGATCCAGGGGCATTCGATGGAGGGTGCGCGATTGATCCACGAGTGGGTCCGCGGGGGCGTGCTGGGCGAGATCCGCGAGGTGGACGCGTGGTGCAGCCTCTCGTATCACCCGCCCGGGCACGCGAGCTGGAGCCCGAAGTGGATGACGCGCCCGGAGGATGCGCCGGCCATGCCGGCGGGACTGGAGTGGGAGCTGTGGCTCGGGCCGGCGCCGCAGCGCGCGTACCATCCCGCCTATCATCCGAGGACGTGGCGCGCGTGGTGGGATTTCGGCAATGGCATGATGGGCGACCGCGGCGTCCACACGCTCGACCCCGTGGTCTGGGCGCTGGACCTCGGCCTGCCCGAGAGCATCGACGCCACGTCGCTGGGCCTGAATCCGGACACGCACCCGCTGGCCTCGATCGTGACGTTCCGCTTCCCCGCGAAGGGCGATAGGCCGCCGGTGAAGCTCACGTGGTACGATGGCCTGCGCCCCCCGCGCCCGCCGCAGTTGGAGGAGGGCCGCGTGCTCGGCAACAAGGAGGGCGGCGCGCTGTTCAAGGGATCGAAGGGCATGCTCGCCTGCGGGGTCTACGGCGATTCCCCGCGGCTGATCCCCGAGAGCGCGATGAAGGAGTTTCTCGCGCATCGTCCGGCCCCCAGCCTGCCGCGCATCGAGGAGGGCCATTACATGAATTGGGCCAGGGCCTGCAAGGGCCAGGCCAAGGCCAGCGCGGATTTCGAATACGGCGCGCACCTCACCGAGATCTGCCTCTTGGGCAACGTGGCCAAGCGCATCGACGGGCGCATCGACTGGGATGCGGCGGCGATGCGCGTCACTAACAACGAGGGGGCCAATCGCCACGTGGCCCCGGAATACCGAGCGGGATGGACTTTATGACGAGAAGAGAGCTGTTACGGGTGATGGCGGCGGCGGGCCTGGGCGCGCCGTTCGCGAGCAAGGTGGTCGCGCAGGAATCGGAGCACGCGGCTCCCGATGGCAAGACCAAGGAGCTGCAGTCCATGACGGTGCGGGAGCGCCCGCGCTATCCGGCCGAACTGCGCGGCGGCAGGGTCATCCAGCCGGAGCGGCCGCTGGACGTGATCCACGACACCGACGTGCTCGTCGTCGGCGGCGGGCCGGCCGGGTTCGCGGCGGCGGTGTCGGCGGCGCGCGCCGGGGCCAAGACGTGCCTGGTGGAGAGGTACGGCTATTTCGGCGGGCTGTGGACCGGCGGGCTGGTGCTTCTCGTCATCAGCACGCACGCCAAGGAGAATGGCGAGCGCGTGAAGGTCATGCGCGGCATCGGCGACGAGCTGGTCGAGCGCGTCAACAAGATCGGCGGCGCGATCAACCAGTCCCCCGATAAGTTCAACCCCACCACCGACCCCGAGGCCACGAAGTACATGATGGATGAGATGATCGGCGAGTGCGGGGCGAAGGTCTTCCTCCACAGCTGGGTCGCCGACGTGATCATGGAGGGCGGCGCGGTGCGCGGCGCGGTGATCGAGAGCAAGGCCGGGAGACAGGCGATCCTCGCCAAGGTCGTTGTCGACGCCAGCGGCGATGGCGATGTCTTTGCCGCGGCGGGGGCCGAGCACGAGCAGCGGCTCCACGCCATCGGGCTGGTGCACCGCGTGGGCAATTTCGACCGCGCGGACAGGGAAAAACTCAAGGCCGCCGGCATCACGAAGCTGGGGGGCCCAGAGCCTGAGCCCAGCGCACGGTGGATCAACCTCCGCGGGCCGAGCACAGACAACCTCGACATCGGGGAACTGACGCGGCTGGAGATGGAGCATCGCCGCTCGATCTGGGAGCGCGTGCAGAAGCTGCGCAAGACCCCCGGCGGCGAGGCGCTCTTCCTGCTGCAGACCGCGCCCCAGCTCGGGGTGCGCACCTCGCGCCTGCTGGCCGGCGTGCACCAATTGACCTTCAAGGATTCGCGCGAGGGCAAGAAGTTCCCCGATGCCATCGGCGTGGGCGGCGCGCAGGGCGCCAACCACGTGGGCTGGCCCATCCCGTATGGCGCGCTGCTGCCCAAGAAGCTGGACAACCTCCTCGCCGCGGGGCGCTGCATCTCCTGCGACCAGAAGCTCATCGAGGACATGCGGCTGATCGCGGCGTGCCTCATCACGGGACACGGGGCGGGCGCCGCCGCGGCGGTCGCCGTCAAGAGCGGCTGCCGCCCGCGCGATGTGGACGTCTCCAAGGTCCAGGCCCTACTGCGCGAGCAGGGCGCCTACCTGGGGTGAGAGCGCGCCGGTGATTGACAGGGGCCCGGCGCGCCGTATCCTCGCGCCGGGATCGACATAGGGTTTTGGGCAAGTGCTTGGCCGCGTGGGCGGTCGTGTGCCCTATTCCCGGAAAGGCGAGAGGTGATGGGATTGCGGGCAATCGCGGGGCGGGCGTCGCGCCGGCGGCGAGGTTTTTCGTTGGCCGAGGCGGTGGTGGCGCTGGGGGTCGCGGCCACGGGTCTGTCCGGCGCGCTGGCGGCGGTTTCGGTGGCGGCGGGAGTCTCGCGCGACGCGGTGGCGATGACGCGGGCCACGCAGATCGCGCGGAGGTGGCTGGCGGGGGCGGGGGAGTTCGCGGCGGGTGACGCGGGGGTGTGGTATTCCGATGCCGGGGGGACCGAGATCCGGGAGGGTGAGTTTCCCGGAGCGGTGTTTCGGATCCAGGTTGAGCCGTGCGGTGCATCCGGGGGAGGGCGTTGCGCGACGGAATGCCTGACCATCTCTTGGCCCCCCGGGCGCTGGAATCGGTTGCGCGTGATGACGGCCCGCGCCGGCGGTGGCCCAGAGGCGCGGCCATGAGGCGGCGTTCCGCGCGCTCGGCGGGCGCATCGCTGGTGGAGGTCCTGACCGCCGTGGCCGTGCTGGCGATGCTGCTGGCGATGATGATGGAGCTCATTGGCTCGGCGGCGCGGGCCTGGGGCCGCGCGAGGGAGCGCGGGGAGATGATGCGGATGGGGCGGGACGCGATGGCGCTGATGGCGCGGGATCTGGCGTCGGTGTGCCGGGCGCCCGGGACGACGAATCT
>JADLBR010000271.1 GCA_020847615.1 Verrucomicrobiia bacterium | reverse complement strand
CAGCATGCGCTGGCGCATCGAGGCGAACATGGGTTTCGAGCTTTTTGATGAGAAGATGAGGGCCGCCGGGGTGAGCGACGCGTGCGTCGCGGCGTTTCGGCGCAGCTACGACCTGCTGTTGGCGGGCGGCGCGGAGCACGTCGGGGAGGATTTGATCGAGCCGGTGGCGGGGTTGGCGGAGGCGCCCGCTGGCGGTGGCGGCGATGATTCGCTGCTGGGCCGCGCGGCCGTCGTCAAACTCAACGGCGGGCTCGGCACGGGCATGGGTCTCGATCGCGCCAAGTCATTGATCGAGGTGAAGCCGGGGGTGGCGTTCCTGGATCTGATCGCCCGGCAGGCGGCCTCGCAGCGCGGCCGGGGACACGCGCACTTCCTGTTGATGGACTCGTTCAACACGAGCGCGGATTGCCGCGCCCACTTGGGCGAGGGGGGGCCGCTGGGGCCGCCAGAGGCTTGGGAACTGATGCAGAATCAGGTGCCGAAGGTCGACGCCGCGACGCTGGGGCCGGTCTCGTGGCCCAAGGATCCGCGGTTGGAGTGGTGTCCCCCGGGGCACGGGGATATCTATCCCGCGCTGGCGGGTTCGGGGTGGCTTGACAGGCTGTGGTCGGAGGGCATCCGCTACCTCTTCGTGTCGAATGCGGACAATCTCGGCGCAACGCCGGATCTCGGCCTGCTTGGGTTGTTCTCCGATTCGGGCGCGCCCTTCATGATGGAGGTGGCGCGGCGCACCGAATCGGACAGGAAGGGCGGGCACCTGTGCCGGCGGAGGGCGGATGGCCGGCTCTGCCTCCGCGAGGTGGCGCAGTGCCACGCGGAGGACATGGAGGCCTTTCAGGACATCGGGAGGCACTCCTTTTTCAACACCAACAACCTCTGGCTTCGGCTGGACGCCGTGCGGGGTCTGCTCGCGGGCGGGGGCGCGGTGCCGCTGCCGGTGATCATCAACCGAAAGACGGTCGATCCCCGCGACGCCGGGAGCACACCCGTCATCCAGTTGGAGACGGCGATGGGTGCGGCGATCGAGTGTTTTCCCGATTCCTTGGCGGTGGTGGTGCCGCGCACCAGGTTCGCGCCCGTCAAGACGACGGCGGATCTGCTGGTCCTCAGGTCCGACGCATTCCGCGTGACGGATGACGGGCGGGTCGAGGCGGCTTTCTGCGGGGAACCGCCGCACGTGTCACTGGATCCAGCCCACTACAAGGCGCTCGCGGATTTTGAGAGGATGTTCCCGGCGGGCGCCCCGTCGCTGCGTCGCTGTCGCTCGCTGCGCGTCGAGGGTCCGGTGCGGTTCGCGGCGGGTGTCGTCATCGAGGGCGACGTGACGGTGCGGGCCGGCGGACCCGCGGAACTGCGCGGCGGCACCTATCGGGACGCCGAAGTGGTGGTTTAGTAAAGGGCGGAGAGTCTGGCCATGGTGCATCGCCGGGAGGCAAGCGGGTTGGTGGTGGTGACGCAACCGGCCCACGCGTGGATATCGGGGCAACTGGCGAGGGCCTGGGGCAATGCGCGATTCGGGTCGTTCGAGCCCCATGAGGAGGTCTGCCTTGCCGCCGAACAGCACGACTGCGGGTGGCACGAGTGGGAGATCGCGCCCACGCTGGATCGCGGCACGGGGCTGCCGCACCACTTTGACGAGATGCCCCTGCGCGAGCACCTGCGCGTCTGGCCGGCGGGCGTCGGCATGGTGGGCGGAATGAGCCGGTACGCCGGACTGCTGGTGTGCCTGCACGGGCTGTGGCTGCGCGAGCGAAATGACGAGCCCAAGGATCCCGCCGAGCAGCACATGGTGCGCGGTTTCGTGGAGTGCCAGCAGCTGGCGCGGGACACGCTGCTGGATGCGCTGCGTCGCGAAGGGGCGCTCGCGCCGCATTGCACGGGTGCGGCCATCGCGCGCAATCAGGCGCTGGTCGCCGCGTGGGATTGGCTCTCGCTCGGACTTTGCATGAATTCGGCGCGGGAGTGGCTTGCGCCCGACGTGCCGGATGCCGGGGGCCGCTGCACGCTGCGGATGACACCGGAGGGCGACTCCGGGCGCGACTGGCGCGTCGTCCCGTGGCCATTTCGCGCCGAGGGGGTCGATGTGTTTTGCGAGGGGCGCAGGCTGAACGGGACGTTCGTGGATGTGGAGCCCATGCGGGCGGCCCTGGCGGCGGCGCCCAGGGTGCGGCTGGAGTTCCGCCTGCGCCCGTGAGGGCATTTGACTGGTCGCCCGGAACGCGCAGAATCTGGGCTTTCAGGAGATTGGAATATGACGTGGTCCATCAGGATAGGACGGGTGCGCGGGATCGACATTTTCGTCCACTGGACGTTCCTGTTGTTCCTGGGGTTTATTTTCACGGTGTACCTGCTCAAGGGGGAGGGCGTGGGGATGGCCCTGCAGGGGGCCGGATTCCTCGTGGCGCTTTTTGGATGCGTGCTGCTGCATGAGTTGGGGCACGCGATCATGGCGCAGCAGTTCGGGATCAAGACCAAGGACATCATCCTGTTGCCGATCGGGGGCGTGGCGCGACTGAAGCGGATGCCCGACAAGCCGTCGCAGGAATTGCTGGTGGCGCTGGCGGGCCCGGCGGTCAACGTGGTGATCGCGATCACGCTCGGTTGCGTGTTGATATTGCGCAGCGGGCTCCAGGTGTTTCACGGGATCGAGATCCTGGGCGGGGATTTCCTCATGTCGCTGGCGGCCGCCAACGTGGCCCTTGTCGTGTTCAACATGATCCCCGCGTTTCCCATGGACGGCGGGCGCGTGCTCCGGGCCCTCCTGGCCAGCACCATGGACTACGCGGCGGCGACCCGGATCGCGGCGGGCATCGGAAAGGCACTCGCCGTCCTCTTTGGGTTCGCGGGCCTGATCTGGTTGAGCAACCCGCTGCTGGTCTTCATCGCCCTGTTCGTTTTCCTTGGGGCGCAGGCGGAGGCGGACGCGGTGCAGACCAACCAGTCTCTCCGGGGCCTGCGGGTCGCGGACGCGATGCTGACGCGGTTCCGCACGCTGGTGGAGGCAGACACGCTGGAGAATGCGGCGAGGGAACTGCTGGCGGGCTCGCAGCAGGATTTCCCCGTGATGCGATCCGACCGGGTCGTGGGCGTCCTGACCCGACCGCAGCTGGTCCGGGGACTGGCCTCGGCGGGCCGCGATGCGGCGGTCGCGGATTTCATGCTGCGGAACATCCCGTCTTTGTCCGAACTGGATCCGATCGAGGCGGCCCTCGGCCTCATCCGGGAGAGCGGCGCGTCCAATATCCCCGTGCTGCGCGAGGGAACCCTGGTCGGCCTCGTGACCGCGGAGAATCTCCACGAGCTGGTGATGGTCCGCGGCGCCCTCGGGACAAGATAGATACCATCCGGTCGGCGTGGCCGTTGGCCGTTGGATGCCCGGGCCCTCGGGCATGGGGGCAGACCCCGCATGAATTTTTCTGGATCTGGGGTCGGCTTTGGGCTTTCTTCACTAATGGCGGGCAGTGCCCGCCGACGCTTTCGACCGTCCCGACAGATGCTATGGCCGGGCAGGCGGCCCGGTGGATCTGGCGGGAAGCGGCGGTGCTTCGGCGGCGTGCCTCCTTTGAGAGCAACTTGAAACCACGGAGCCCAACGATGAATGCCTATGTGTCTGAAGTGTTGGAGACAGTCGCGCGCCGCAATGCCGGTGAGCCGGAATTCCTGCAGGCCGTCCACGAAGTGCTCGAGAGCCTTGGTCCGGTGATCGAGAGGCACCGGAAGTACCAGGACGCGCGGGTGCTGGATCGGATCGTCGAGCCGGAGCGGCAGATCCTGTTCCGCGTCCCATGGCAGGACGATGCGGGACGGGTGCAGGTGAATAGGGGTTTTCGCGTGCAGTTCAACAGCGCCATCGGACCGTACAAGGGTGGCCTGCGGTTCCACCCCAGTGTCAATCTCGGGATCCTCAAATTCCTCGGTTTCGAGCAGATCTTCAAAAACTCGTTGACGACGCTCGCGATGGGGGGAGGCAAGGGCGGGTCGGACTTTGACCCGAAGGGCAAGTCGACCCACGAGATCATGCGGTTCTGCCAGAGCTTCATGACGGAGCTGTATCGGCACATTGGCCCCGACACCGACGTGCCCGCGGGCGACATCGGCGTGGGCGGTCGGGAGATCGGGTTCATGTTCGGGCAGTACAAGCGGCTGCGGGGCGAGTTCTCCGGGGTTCTCACCGGAAAGGGCCTGAAATGGGGTGGCTCGCTGATCCGGCCCGAGGCGACCGGATACGGGGCGGTCTATTTTGCCGAGGAGATGCTCAAGACACGGTCGGACTCCCTGGCGGGCAAGGTGTGCACCGTCTCAGGGTCTGGCAACGTGGCGCAGTACACCATCGAGAAGCTGCTGCAGTTGGGCGCGAAGCCGGTGACGCTGTCGGATTCCGATGGCACGATCCACGACCCGGTCGGTTTCGACACGGAGAAGCTCGCCTGGGTGATGGATCTGAAGAACGTGCGCCGCGGGCGAATCCGCGAGTACGCGAACCACTTCGGTTGCCAGTTCTTGCCCGGGCAGCGGCCGTGGGGCATCCCCTGCGACTGCGCGTTTCCGAGCGCGACCCAGAACGAGATCACGGGCGAGGACGCGTCCGCCCTGCTCAAGAACGGATGCACGCTGGTCTCGGAGGGCGCCAACATGCCGTCGACGCCCGAGGCGGTCCACCAGTTCCTTGCCGCGCACATCTGCTACGGGCCCGGCAAGGCGGCCAACGCGGGCGGCGTGGCCACCTCCGGCCTTGAGATGTCGCAGAATTCCATGCGGCTGAGCTGGAACCGCGAGGAGGTCGATCAGCGCCTGCACCGCATCATGGTGGACATCCACGCCGTCTGCCAGGCGACCGCGGACGAGTACGGCGCGCCAGGGAACTACGTGCTGGGGGCCAACATCGCCGGGTTCACGAAAGTGGCGGACGCCATGCTGGACCAGGGCCTGGTCTGAGGCCCGCCGGCGGGGCGACCCCCTGGACCTGTCCGTGAGCGCGCGCGTCCAGCCTTCCGCGACGACGGGATTGCCCGGGCTCGATGCCGTGGTTCACGGCATCGAGCCGGGCGACAACATCGTCTGGGAGATCGACAACATCGCCGACTACCAGGAACTGGTGGTCCCCTATGCGGCGGCGGCGCGCGCGGGCCAACGGGCCCTGGTGTATTTCCGATTCGCGGATCACCCGGCGCTGCTCTCGTCCGACTCGGGCGCGGAGGAGCACGATCTCGATCCCGCGAAGGGATTCGAGTCCTTCGTGCGGGGCGTGCACGAGGTGATCGAGAGAAAGGGGCGCGGGGCCATATACGTCTTCGATTGCCTCTCCCATCTCGCCGCCACGTGGGGCTCGGACCAGAGCCTCGGCAACTTCTTCGTGCTGACGTGCCCGCGGCTGTGGGATCTGGAGACGGTGACCTATTTTGGCCTCTACCGGGATCGCCACTCGGCGTACGCGCTGGATCCCATCCGGGGGACGACACAGTTCATGCTCGACGTGTTTCGCCTGGATGGGAGGTTCTACATCCGGCCGATCAAGGTGCAGCATCGTTCCCGCGACGTGATGAACACCATCCACGTGCGCAGCGGGGAGGTCTTCTTGCCGGTGAAGGACAGCGCGGTGCTGGCGCCGATCTTATCGCGGACCCAGTGGCCGAGGCTGCAGAGCGACCGCCGGGTGGGTTACTGGAGGCGGCTGTTTCGCGATGCGGAGGCCGTGGCCGAGGAGAGCCGGGAGGGCCGGTGCGGTCCCGAGCGATCGGAGGAGATGCTGCGGCGCGTGCGCTGGGCGCTGCGCGTGCATCGCTCGGGGATCGCGCCGCTGGTCGAGCGCTTCCTCACCCTGGAGGACTTCCTCGCGATCCGCGACCGCATGATCGGGATCGGCTCGGTGGGCGGGAAGACGCTGGGCATGCTGGTGGCACGGGCGATCGTGCGCGAGCGCGACCCTGAGCTGTCCGCCCGATTGGAGGTGCACGACTCGTTCTTTGTCGGGGCGGAGGTGTTCATCACCTTCCTCGTTCAGAATGGCGTGTGGTGGCTGCGCGAGCAGCAGAAGAATCCGGAGACTTTCCTGCAGGGGTTGGACGAGGGCCGGCGGCGGATCATGGAGGGGCAATTTCCCGAGGGGATCGTCGAGCAGTTCCAGGGCATGCTGGATTATTTTGGCGAGTCGCCGTACATCGTCCGCTCGAGCTCGATCCTGGAGGACGCCAGGGGCAACGCCTTTTCTGGAAAGTACGAGAGCGTGTTCGTGGCAAATCGCGGCTCTCGCGAGAAGCGCATGCAGTCGTTGCTGGATGCGGTGCGGCGGGTCTACGCGAGCGTGCTGGACGAGGAGGCTTTGGGATATCGCAAGCGGCGTGGCCTGCTGGAGAGCGAGGAGCGGATGGCGCTGCTCATCATGCGGGTGTCGGGGGCGCCGCATGGCCGGTATTATTACCCGCAGGCGGCGGGCGTGGGCCTCTCGTTCAATCCGTTCGTGTGGCACAAGGACATCGATCCGGAGGCGGGCATCGTGCGCCTGGTTTTCGGGCTTGGCAGCCGGGCGGTGGATCGCTCGGACGACGACTACACGCGGCTGGTGGCGCTGAACGCGCCATCCCGGAGGCCGGAGGCCGACCTGGACGACGTGCGCGAGCACTCCCAGCGCCGCATGGACTGCCTGGACCTGCGGGAGGGCCAGTTTGTCTCTCTGCCGTTTCAGGACGTCATCGCCGCGGGCCATGAGTTTCCAATCGATCTGTACTTGAGCCAGACCGAGGAGGGATTCCCTCTGGTGACCTTCGATCGCCTGCTGACCGAGACGCCGGTGGCGGGCGACCTGCGCCGGATGCTCGAAGTTCTTGAGGCGGTCTACGAGCATCCGGTGGACGTGGAGTTCGCGCTGAATTTTCTGGCCGACGGGTCCTACCGCATCCACCTGCTGCAGTGCCGGACGTTTCAGATCCGGCGGGAGATCGGGGGGATGTCTCCGGCGGCGCCGGCCACGCGGCCGACGTTGCTGGCCGCGCACGGCGCGGTCATTGGCGTCAGCAGAGAGCAACCGCTGAGCCGCATCGTGTACATCGTGACAGAGAGGTATGCCGCGCTGCCAGAGCAGGACCGCTATGCGGTGGCGCGCCTCATTGGCCAGATCAACCGGATGCATCCGGCCGACGACCGGGGACTGATGCTCATTGGCCCGGGGCGGTGGGGAACGCATAGCGCGTCGCTCGGCATCCCGGTCTCATTCACCGAGATCAGCCGCGCCTCGGTGGTGTGCGAGGTGGTCGCCATGCACGAGCGCCTGATCCCCGACGTGTCTCTCGGGACGCATTTCTTCAACGATCTGGTGGAACACGACATGCTGTATCTGGCGTATTTTCCCAAGAAGGCAGGCAACAGCATCGATGACGGATGGTTCCGCAGCGCGCCCAGCCGACTGCTGGACCTCGTGCCCGCGGGCGGAGGCCTGGCGGAAGTGGTCCGCGTGATCGACTGCGGGGATGCCGGGGAAACCGTCTGGCTGCGGGCCGACGCGAAGGCGCAACAGGCTCTCGTGTTCACCCAGGGATGAAATGTGGCGAAGCCGCCGGCGCGCGCGGGCGGCGCGCTGCCAGGGTTCTCCACGCGCCGGATCATTCGGGGTGAAACTTCGGATGCGTCGCAGTCGCCGACCGCCTCCTCACGTCGGCGGCTACAAGCAAGAATGCGGCCGAAGCCGTGAGGCCTTGGCGCCCAAACGCTCACGCGTTCGGCTACGGGATGCGCTGCGGCTATTTTCGAGTCAGCCTGTTGGGCGAAGTCTGGCAGATTCCCGGGCTACCGATTTTCCCGCTTTCTAGCAGCCTTGTCGGACTTGGCTAAGTCCGGCAGGCTGCTAGGTTGGGTTTTTGGAGATGAGCGATGCCCCGATCCAGCGGTTGCGCGTATTGATCCGCGGGGCGGTGCAGGGGGTGGGATTTCGGCCGTTTGTCCACGGTTTGGCGGGGAGGCTGGGACTGGCGGGTTGGGTGCGGAACACGGGCGGCGGTGTGGAGATCGAGGCGGAGGGCGCCGATGGGGCGCTGCGCGAGTTGCTTGCCGGGATCGAGAGGGATCGTCCGGCGCACGCGGTGGTCCAGGCGATGGAGGTGGTTTGGCTGGCGGTGTCGGGGCAGGTGGGTTTTCGGATCATCGAGAGTTCGGGAGGGGACAAGAGCGCGGTCATTCTTCCAGACATCGCGACGTGTCCCGAGTGCCTGCGGGAGATCCTGGATCCCTCGGACCGGCGCTATCGCTACCCTTTCACCAACTGCACTCACTGCGGGCCGAGGTTCAGCATCATCGTGGGGATCCCGTATGATCGGGCGCGCACGACGATGAGGGGGTTTGAGATGTGCCCCGAGTGCCGGGGTGAATACGATGATCCGGGCAACCGGCGGTTTCACGCGCAGCCGAATGCGTGCCCGGCGTGCGGCCCGCAGCTGGCGCTGTGGGACACGTCGGGGCGCGTTCTGGGAGAGCGCGACGCGGCGCTGCGGTCGGCCGGAGAGGCGATCCGGGCCGGCAAGATCGTGGCGGTGAAGGGGCTGGGGGGATTCCACCTGATGGCGGATGCCGGGGATGGCGGCGCGGTGGCACGTCTGCGGGAATTGAAAGGCAGGGATGAGAAGCCTTTTGCCGTGATGGCGCCATCCGCGGATGTGATCGGCGGGCTTTGCGATGTCTCGGGGGAAGAACTGAGGCTCTTGCGTTCGCCGGCATCGCCGATCGTGTTGCTGGCGCGGCGGCGGGGGGCGCTTGGCGTGAGCGATGCGGTGGCGCCCGGAAATCCCTGCCTTGGGGTGATGCTGCCGTATGCCCCGCTGCACCACCTGCTGATGCGGGACCTTGGCTTTCCCGTGGTGGCGACGAGCGGCAATGCCTCGGAGGAACCGATCTGCACCGATGAGGGCGAGGCCCTGCGGCGGCTGGGTGGCATGTGCGACCTGCTGCTGGTGCACGACAGGCCGATCGCGCGGCACGTCGATGACTCGATAGCGCGCGTGGTGATGGGGAGGCCACTGCTGTTGCGCCGCGCCCGCGGCCACGCGCCATTGCCGGTGACGTTGGCCGGGGCGCCGCCGCCCGCGCTCGCCATGGGGGCGCACCTGAAGAACACGGTGGCCGTATCCGTGGGCCGCGACGTATTCCTGAGCCAGCACATCGGGGATCTGGAGACGCCCGAGGCGGCGGATGCGATGGCGCGGGCGGCCGAGGATCTCCCCGGGTTATACGGCGTCCGGCCGGCGGTCGTGGCCTGCGACATGCACCCGGACTATGTGTCGACGGCGCGCGCGGGGCGCTCGGGGTTGAGGGTTGTTCGCGTCCAGCACCATGTGGCTCACGTGCTCGCATGCGCGGCGGAGAATGAGGTGGCGCCGCCGTATCTCGGCGTGGCGTGGGATGGGACGGGATACGGCGTGGATGGCGCGGTCTGGGGCGGGGAGTTCTTCTTGGTCACGGCCGGGGACGAGGAGCGCTTTGCGGCGCTGGCCCCGTTCCGCTTGCCCGGAGGTGAGGCCGCGGTGCGCGAACCGCGGCGCTCTGCGCTGGGCGCGCTGTACGCGTGTTATGGCGAGGGGGCGTTTCGGATCGGTGGCCTCGCACCGCTGCGGGAATTTTCCGATGGGGATCTGCGGGTGTTGGCGGGCATGTTGCGCCGTGGGCTGAACGCGCCGCCGTGCACGAGCGCGGGACGCCTGTTCGATGCGGTGGCGGCGCTGTCCGGGTCGCGGCAGGTGAACCGATTCGAGGGGCAGGCCGCCATGTTGTTGGAGTTTGCGGCGGCGGATTCCGGGGATGTGCCCCCCTATCCCGTGAAGATGGGGCGCGCCGCGGCGAGCGATGGTGGGCCGCGGCATGTGCTGGACTGGCGGCCCATGCTGGAGGCGGTCGTGTCCGATATCCTCCGGGGGCGCTTGGCGGGCGAGGTTGCGGCGGCCTTTCATGCGGGATTGTCCGAGGGCATCGTGGCGGTTGCCCGCGAGGCGAATGTTCCGAGAGTCATCCTCACCGGCGGGTGTTTCCAGAATCGCGTGTTGCTGGAGGGTGCCGTCACGCGTTTGCGCGAGGCGGGCTTCGCGCCCTCGTGGCACCAGCGGGTGCCGCCCAACGATGGCGGCATCGCCCTGGGGCAGATGGCGGCGCTCTTGCGCCCGAAGAATTTCTCCCGCAGGGACGCGGGGGCGCGGGGAACGGACTGATTGCGGCTTTGCGCGGTGGCGCGCAGGCCCTATGGTTCCCGCATATGTGTCTGGCCGTGCCCGGTAGGATCGAGAGCGTCGAGGCGGGCGGTGATCCCATGAGCCGGACTGGGAAGGTGAGCTTTGGGGGCATCCTGAAGGACGTGAATCTCGCCTATGTCCCGGAGGCCGGGGTGGGGGATTACGTGATCGTCCACGTCGGCTTCGCGCTGAACAAGGTGGACGAGGAGGAGGCCAAGGAAGTTTTCCAGTACCTGCGGGAGATGGAGTTGGCCGATGAGGCTGAGCCGGGCGGCGGCACCGGATGAGATATATCGACGAGTACCGCGATCCGGAGGGGGCGCGCCGACTGGCGGATCTGGTCGCGCGGGTCGTGACGCGGCCGTGGACGATCATGGAGGTGTGCGGGGGCCAGACGCACGCGATCGTGCGGTTTGGGATCGATGAGCTGCTGCCGGGGGGCCTGACGCTGGTTCACGGGCCCGGGTGCCCGGTGTGCGTGACGCCGCTGGAGATCATCGACCGGGCCATCGAGATCGCGGAGCGGCGCGGGGTGACGCTGTGCTCATTCGGCGACATGCTGCGGGTGCCGGGTTCTGGCAAGGACCTGCTGAGGGTGAAGTCGGAGGGCGGTGACGTGCGCATCGTGTACTCGCCCATGGACGCCCTGAGGATCGCGGAGGCGAATCCGTCGCGCGAGGTGGTGTTTTTCGCGGTGGGGTTTGAGACGACGGCACCGGCAAACGGGATGGCCGTTTACCAGGCCGCGCGGCGAGGGGTGAAGAATTTTTCGATATTGAGCGCGCACGTGCGGGTGCCGCCGGCGATGGAGGCGATCCTGTCCTCGGAGGGCAATCGCGTGAATGGTTTCTTGGCGGCGGGGCACGTGTGCGCCGTGATGGGCTATGAGGAGTATGAGCCCCTGGCGGCGAAGTACCGTGTGCCGGTCGTGGTGACGGGGTTCGAGCCATTGGATCTGTTGCAGGGCGTGCTCCAGTGCGCCACGCAACTGGAGGAGGGGCGCGCGGATGTCGAGAATCCGTATTCACGGGTGGTGCGCCGGGAGGGGAACCGCGAGGCGCGGCGGATCATGGGCGAGGTGTTTCGGGTGATCGACCGGAAGTGGCGCGGGATCGGGATGATACCGCAGAGCGGGCTCGGGTTGGCCGAGGCCTATGAGGCGTTCGACGCGGAGGCGCGTTTCGGGGTGGGGGCGGTTTCCGTGGAAGAGAGCGGGGAGTGCATCAGCGGCCTGATCTTGCGGGGTCTGAAGAAACCGGTGGATTGCCCGGCGTTCGGCTCGCGGTGCACCCCGGAGCGGCCCCTGGGCGCGACGATGGTCTCGGGCGAGGGTGCGTGCGCGGCGTACTACAAATATCGGAGGCACGAGGTCCGACATGGCTGATGGGGTGAATTTTTTGCCCTCGTGCCCCGTCCCGATCCGGGATCACCCGACGGTGCAGATGGCGCATGGCGGCGGCGGGCGGCTGATGCATGATCTCATCGGCAAGATGTTCCGTGCCGCGTTCACGAATCCGCTGGATCGGGGGCACGATGGGGCCGTTCTGGGTGTTGGCGCGGGGCGGCTCGCGTTCACGACGGATTCCTATGTCGTGAGGCCGCTCTTTTTTGCGGGGGGCGACATCGGCAAGCTGGCTGTTTGCGGCACGGTGAACGATCTGGCGATGTGCGGCGCTCGGCCCGCGTGGCTCTCGGCGGGGTTCATTCTGGAGGAGGGGTTTCCGATGGAGGATCTCTGGCGGGTCGTGCGCTCGATGGCGTCGGAGGCCGAGGCCGCGGGGGTGAGCGTCGTGACGGGCGACACGAAAGTGGTGGATCGGGGTCACGGCGATGGCGTCTTCATCAACACGTCAGGGATCGGGGTCGTCGATGCGGGCGTGGTGATTGCCCCCGGCGAGGTGCGGGCGGGCGACGCGGTGATCGCGAGCGGGGATCTGGGGCGTCACGGGGTGGCGATCCTGGCACAGCGCGAGGGCCTGGAGTTCGGGTGCCCGATCGAGAGCGACTGCGCGTCGCTCCACGGGCTCGTGGAGGCTCTGCTGCGCGCTGGCGTTGGCGTGCACTGCCTGCGCGACCTGACGCGCGGCGGGCTCGCGAGCGCGCTGGTGGAGATCGCCGAGGCGTCGGGGATGGGCATAGAGATAGACGAGGCGGCGGTTCCCGTGTCGGAGCCGGTGCGGGGCGCGTGCGAGTTGCTGGGCATGGATCCGCTGCACATGGCCAACGAGGGACGCATGGTCGCCTTCGTCGGGGCGGATGGCGCAGGTGCCGCCCTGGACGCGCTGCGGGCGCATCCGCTGGGCGCGGGGGCGGTGATCGTGGGGAGGGTGACCGAAGGGCCGGGGGGCCGCGTGACGATGACCAGCCAGATTGGCGCCCGCCGCGTCATCGACATGCTCAGCGGGGAGCAGTTGCCGAGGATATGCTGAGGCGATGGTGCCCGTGACCTCGCATCGCATCGCGGTCTTCTGTGACGTGGGATCACCCATGGCCCGGACGTTGCTGCGGGGACTGGTTTCCGCCCTCGGTGCCCGGTCGGATGCCCGCATCGTGGCGCTGTGCCCGTACCGGGCGAGGGGTTCTTGGGCGGAGTGGGGGGACTGGGTGGGCACGGGACTGCTGCGCGCGGCCCAGCGCGCGATCGATCCCGCGTTGCCCTGGTACCGGTGGGGTCCGGCCCCGATTGGCCTGGCCCGCTTCGCGCGACGCACCGGGTGCGAGATCGTCACCCCGGACTGGACGGCTCCGGGCATCGATGCCATGGCGCGGCGGCTTTCGTCGCTCGGCGCCACGGCCGCCATGAGTTTCTACATGCCGAGGAAATTGCCCCAGAGTCTGCTGTGCGTGTTTCGTTCGGCGATCAATTACCACAATGGCGAGGTGCCCCGGTATCGGGGCATGCGCACGACGCACTGGGCCGCGTACCTGCGCGAGCCGACGAGCGGCTGGACCGTGCATCACATGACCGACGCGTTGGACGCCGGCAACGTCTTGGCGGCGGGCGCCGTCCCGATCGGAGAACGCTCTGGAATGGCTGAGATCGAGCACGCCAAGGCCGCGCAGGCGGTGGGACAGTTGCCCCAGCTGCTGGACAGGTGGCTGGGCGGCGATCCCGGCGAACCCCAGAGGGGCGAGGCTCGGCTGTTTACACGCGCCGACTATGAGGCGATCACGCATGTCGAGAATCCCGGGCGCCTCACGTCGGGAGAGTGGCTTTGGCGCATCCGGTGCTTTGCGCGCGTGTGGGCGCGCGTCGGCGGCGTGGCGTGGCCCGTGACGCGACTGGTCCCGACGGAGCGCATCGATGGGGGAACGGTCGGCTGGCGGTGCGCGGACGGCGTATGCCTGCGGGTCACACGCGCGGAATTCCTGCCGGTGGGGGTGTATCGGGTGGTGCAGCGGCTGACTCGCAAATTTCCGTAGCCGAACGCGTCAGCGTTTGGCGGCCAAAGCCTCACGGCTTCGGCTACATTCTTGGCGTCGGTGGTGCCCCGCCGCATCAGGTATGGGATGCGGTTCGGTAAGTCAGATGCTCCAGCAATGGCGCGGCGGAACCGGTGGTGACTCGGTCATAGCGGAAACCGGGTGCGGGGAGCCAGAATTCTGCCCGACTGTTGCCTTTGGGCGGCGCCAGATCGCATGCCCGTCTGCCATGGGGCGCGGATTGTCTTAGGGCCGACCGGGTTGTCAGGCAATTCTGGCATGCCGGAATTGACAGAACGTATTTGGCGGGGGAGCCTCTTTCCGCGCATGAGCAGTGGTTTGTGGCAACGGCGGTTCCGGGGGTGGTTTCGCCCGACGGGGCCGGTGGTGGCTGTTGCCATAGGATTCGCCCCCGCGGCGCTCGGGTGGAGCCCTGGGGTGGGGAATTCCAATGCCGTGGGCGATGCGGCGGTGCCGTTGTTGGTGGACATCGGCGACCGCAATGACGTGGTGTCCTTCTATCAGTGCGCCTACGTCGCGTCGACGAACGGGAATTCGAAGATCGCGTGGACGGGGAGCGTGGCGGGGTGCAATCCGGGGACGACGGCCTCGGCATTCAAGGACGACGTGCGGCGTCGGATCAATTGGTTTCGGGCGATGGCGGAGGTTCCTGCCGACATCGAATTCGATACCAACAAGAGCGCGAAGGCCCAGGCGGCCGCGCTGATCATGTCCGAGAACAACGCGCTGTCCCACAATCCAAGCAACGACTTTGGCGTGACCGCATGCTGGAGTCCCGCTGGGCAGGAGGCCGCGTCGCGGGGGAATCTGGCGATCGGCATGTTTGGCGTGGGCGCGATGGACGGATACGTGCAGGATCCGGGCGCCGGGAACACATCCGTGGGGCACCGCCGTTGGCTGTTGTTCCCGAAGCAGGCGGAGATGGGGACGGGTGATATCCCGTCGGGGGGGCAACCGGCGGCGAACTGCGTGTACGTGATCGACTCCGGGTCGCACCGGGCATCGAATCCGGTGCAGGGGGAGTATTACGCGTGGCCGCCGGCGGGATTTGTGCCGTCGGGGACGGTGTATCCGCGCTGGTCATTGCATTTCAGCACGCCGGTGTTCGAGGCGCCGACGTTCGGTGGGGCGTCGGTATCGATGACGCATGTGGGCAGCGGGTCGAACATCCCCGTCACCGTGATACACAGGTACACGGGCGGGGGGCTGGCGGGTGATCCGACCATCGCCTGGGAGCCGAATTGGACATCCT
This sequence comes from Verrucomicrobiia bacterium, assembly GCA_020847615.1. GTDB lineage: Bacteria > Verrucomicrobiota > Verrucomicrobiia > JADLBR01 > JADLBR01 > JADLBR01. The sequence continues at coordinate 19,786 of JADLBR010000271.1, read as the reverse complement.
TCGGAGGCTCCGCGCCATTGGAGCAGGAGGTGGAGGTGCGGGTGACGGGAATCACGCCGGGCGCGAGCGGGGCGCCGACGTCTGTGACGTATCGGGTGACGGCGATCAATCCGGATGTCATCACGGACCCGTATGCGCTGACGGGCACGACATCGCCGCCGACGACGGGGGCGGGGTACGTGTTGACGCAGATCACGGGGGTGGGCGCGGAGAAGTACGAGGTCGGGGTGGGGCAGGTGGTGGCCGGGACATGGCTCGAGGGCGCGGAGGACAGCCCGGCCCCGCGGGTGCTCGATGGGACTGGGGCGTCCTATCTGCTGAGGACGAACCTGACCGCGCTCTATGGTTCGCCGGGAAATCGAACGGGGACGAACGTCTTTCACCTGACATTCCCCGCATTCGCCAATCAGAGCTTCGAGATCGATCGGGACATCCTGCCGTCGGCATCGAGTTCGCTGAGTTTCTACAACATCTTTCGATTCAGCTCGACGACGAGTCGGCTCAGTGCGGAAGTGTCGACGAATTCGGGTGCGTCGTGGTCGGAGGTCTGGGGGCGCAACGGGGTTGGCCTCAGCAGCGCGAACTGGGACACATCATGGCAATCGGTCAATGTCAGTCTTACCGCCTACGCGGGAAAGTCGACGCGGGCCCGATTCGTCTATCGGTACAGCGGCTCGACGGTCACGAATTCCGGCAACGACTGCGGTTGTTTCTTGGAAGACATCCGGGTCACAGCCAGCCAGGAACTGGGGTCGCCGACGATCACGGACATCGGGACATCGTCGAACTTCACGCTGAACGCGACGTCCGCCGGCGGGTCGCTGGTCGCGGGGCAGCAGTACCATATGCGGGTGCGCCCGACATTGGGGTGCAAGGCGTTCCCCTTCAGCGAGGCGCTGTACGTGACTGCGGTGGCGCCATCGGGGTATCCGGCGTGGTCTTTCGCTCCGATCGTGGGCGGCGCCTCGATGGATCATGACCGCGACGGGCGGGCGAACGGTATCGAGTACGCGTTCGGCATGGATCCGACGGATCCGTCGGATGGGGGATCGGCGCCGGGTCCCACGCGCGTCGATGGCCAACTGAGACTGAGCTGCATTGAGCCGGCCGGGGTATCCGGTGTCATCTATGGGGCAGAGCATTCCACGAACCTGATCCATTGGGTCGTGCTGCCGGACACGGGGTCGGGAACAAATCACGTGTTCACGGCACCGGCCGGGCCGAAGGCTTTCATGCGCTGGCTGATCGAGGTGATCGAATGAGGGCATTGTTTCTCGCGTGGCTGCTGGGCCATTGGCGATGCCCGTGGTGCTGCGGGTGCGCGCTGGCGGTGATGGGTCTCGCGGCCTGCGGCGAGCGTGGCGATGGCGGGTCATATCGCTCGGCGCCCGATCCCGACTCGTCGGGCGCGCCCGCTTCTGGGGGCTCGGTGGTGGCGACGGCGACCGCTATCGTTCATGTGGCGGTGCCGGCGACGGGGCCGGGACCGGAGATCCGGCTTGGCAGGGCGGTCGAAGCGGGACCCGACGGCGAGCCGGTGCCCCCGAAGAGGTGAGCTGTGGTGCGGGGGCGCCCCCGGCGCCGAACGTGTAGCCGATCGCTTCGAGCGATTGGCGGCCAAACGCTTACGCGTCCGGCTACGGGAAGCGATGCGGGAATTTTCGCGCAAGTGTTTTCCGGGATCCCAAACCGTCCCCTTGCCCGTGGGGCGCGGTCTTGGTAGCCTCCCGCGATGCCCAAGGTCCTGATCATCCATGGCCCCAACCTGAATCTGTTGGGGAAGCGCGACCCGTCGAAGTACGGGACCGTGACCATGGAGCAGATCGACGGGCGGCTGAGGGCACTGGCGGGCGAGCTTGGGGTTGGCATCGAGATTTTCCAGTCCAACCACGAGGGGGCCATCATCGATTTTTTGCAGAAGGACTCATCGCGGGAGGCGGATGGCGTGGTCGTCAACCCCGGCGCGCTGATCCGGTACGCGTATTGTTTCCGGCAGGCGCTGATCGACCTGGGCAAACCGGTGGTGGAGGTGCACATGTCGGATATCGCGACCACGGGCGTGAACCGTTCGGTGAACATATTGGATGACGTGCGGATCGGGCAGGTGACCGGGTTGAAGGAGGCGAGCTACTACGAGGGGTTGAAAGAGATCGTGGCTCACATCAGGGCGAAGACATGCGATACCTGAAAGTCCGTCCGAGCGGCCCGATCCGGGGCGAGATCTCGATGCCGGCGTCCAAGACGCACTCGTTCCGGGCCCTGATATTGGCGTCGTTGGCCGATGGGGTCTCGATGATCCGCGGGCCGAAGGTCAGCAGCGACTGGCACGAGGCGGTGCGCGCGATGCGGATGTACGGGGCGGAGATCGCGGAGCCCGAGGAGAGCGTATTTCGGGTCAAGGGCGTGGCCGGCCAATTGCAGACCCCGGAGGACATCATCAATGTCAACAACTCTGGCACGATGCTGGTGTTCGTGGCCGGCGTCGCGGCGGCCTGCCCCGGCTGGACGGTGCTCACGGGGGACGAGTCGCTTCGGAAACTGCGCAAGATCACGAAGAACTTCATCGCGCCACTGGAGGAGCTTGGGGTGACCGTCATCTCAACGAAGGGCGACGGCATGGCGCCCTTCGTGTTCAAGGGGCGGGTGGACGGCGGCGTGGCCCACATGGACGGCATAGGCTGCCAGCCTGTCTTTAGCGTCCTGATCCCGGCGGCGCTCTCGGGGCGCCCGGTCGACGTGCATGTCGAGAACCCAGGCGAAACGGCGTACATCGACCTGCTGCTCTACTGGTTTGATAGGGCCGGCCTGGCCTACGAGAACGTGGGCGGGGCATACCGGCATTACCATTTGCCCGGCAACGCGGCGCCCCGGCCGTTCGACGCGAGGATACCGTTCGAGTGGTCGGCGCCGGGGTATCCGCTGCTGGCGGCGATGATCACGCCGGGCTCCGAGGTGAGCGTTCGCGGCATGGACTTGGGCGATCCCTACGGCGACAAGCAGATGATCTACCTTTTCGAGCGGATGGGAGCCGACATCTCGATCGGGGAAGATCTCATCACCGCGAGATCGGGCGAACTCAGGGGCATCGAGGCCGACATGAACGCCCTGCCCGACCAGGTGCCGACGATGGCGGTCGCGGCCTGTTTCGCCCGGGGGGAGACGGTCATCAAGAACGCGCTGACCGCGCGCTGGAAGGAGTGCGACCGGATCGCAGCGGTTTGCAAGGAGCTGAAGAAGATGGGGGCGCGGGTGACCGAGCGCGAGGATGGCATGGTCATCCATCAGGACGGCAGCTGGCGCCTGAAGGGCGCTGGGATCGATGGCTACTATGATCACCGGATGGTCATGGCGTTCTCGGTGGCGGGCCTGGCCGCCGATGGGGAGACCAAGATCTCGGACGCGCAGATGGTGGAGAAATCCTTCGGCACCTACGTCGAGGAGATGCGGCAATCGGGCGCGGACTTCGAGGTTGTCGAAGAGCCATAGCGGTTCACCGGGCGGGCGGCCATCATGAATAAGATCATCCTGATCGGCATGAAATCGAGCGGCAAGACGACCGCCGGGCGGCTGTTGGCGAGAAGCCTGGGTGTCAGGTTCATCGACATGGACGCCGAGATCGAGCGGCTCCACGCCGAGCAGAAGGGCGAGCGGTTGCCCTTCCGCGATATCTTCAAGAGGCACGGGGGGGAGTATTTCCGCGCCATCGAGACGGCGGCGCTCCGCGCGCTGGTGGGGGCGCTGCGCGAGGAGTCCTACGTGCTCTCGACGGGCGGGGGATTGCCGCTGGCGGAAGAGAACCGGGAGCTGCTGCGCGGCATGGGGACGATCGTGTTCATCGACGTGCGCGAGGACGTGCTGCTGGAGCGCATCGTGTCGCGGGGGATCCCGGCGTTTTTCCCGTATCCCGACGACCCGAGGCGGTCGCTGGATGAGATATTGGCCGCGCGGAGGCCCGTGTATTCGTCTCTGGCTGCGGTGCGGGTGGAGTGCGGCGCGGAGGCGCCGGAGGTCAACGCGGGCAAGATCCTGCGGCAACTGAAGGAGATGGGCCTTGAAGATTGACGGGGAGACAAAGCTGATCGGGTTCCTGGGTTCCACCTACAGGACCAGCAAGATGTACGCGATCTACAACGCGGCGATGGAGGCGCTGGGCCTCAACTACATCTATGTGCCATTCATCGTGGGCGACCTGGGAAAGGCCGTGGACGGGATCCGTCACTTGGGGATCGCGGCCGCCGGTGTGACGATCCCGTACAAGATTTCCATCATCCCGCATCTGGACGAGCTGGATGACGAATCGAGGCACGTGGGGGCGGTGGCCGTCGTCATGAATCGGGAGGGGCGCCTGATCGGTGGCACGACCGATGGCAGGGGCGCGCTCAAGGCGCTCCAGGAGAAGACCGAGGTCCGGGGCAAGGGCATCACGCTGGTGGGGGCCGGGGGCGCGGCCCGCGCGATGGCCTTCTCGCTGAAGGAGGCCGGCGCCGCATTGACCATCCTGAATCGGGCCGAGGAGATCGAGATGGCCGAGTCGCTCGGCGCGAGCGTGGGTTGCCCGTGGGGCGACCTGTCGATGCTTGAGGCGAGCATCGCGCGGTCGGAGATCGTGATCAACACGACGCCGATGGGCATGGTCAACACGCCCCTGGAGGGGAGATCCCTGGTGCCGCGGGATCTGCTGCGTCCGGGCATGACCGTCATGGACATCGTCACCACGCCGCGCGAGACGCGGCTGCTTCAGGACGCGATGTCCGCCGGATGCCGCGTCGTGCATGGCGACGAGATGCTGCTCTGGCAGGCCGTGTACAAGTTCAAGATGTACACCGGCGTCGAGCCCCCCATCGACGTGATGCGCCGGGCGATGGGGAACAAGGCCTAGGAGTTTTTCGGACTTCGTCCGGCCAACCCCTCTGGCAAAGATCTCCTTTTCCCTGATATTGAGCGAGTTATGAATGATGGTGCCATACGGGGAGAGTCCGCATGAGACCCTGCGGCATCTTGACATTCAAAAGTGACGCATCATGATGTCTTCGTGAGGACCACACTGACTCTTTCGGATGATGTGGCGAGCCAGGCGCGGGCGCGCTCGGCGAAGACGAGGCGACCCTTCAAGGACGTGATCAACGAGGCGCTGCGGCTGGGTCTGGCGGCGATGGAGGAGGCGCGGCCCGCGCGTCCATATCGCACGCAGCCGCGACCGATGGGGCTGCGGGAGGGTCTGAGCTACGACAACGTCGGGGACCTTTTGGCGGCGGCGGAGCGCGAGGATTTCAAGTGATCTTGGTGGACGCCAACATCCTGCTGTACGCGGAGGATAGCCTCTCTGCCCGGCACGCGTTGGCCCGGGAGTGGTGGGATCGTCAGTTGTCGGGGCCGGATCCGGTGTGTCTGGCGTGGCCGACGCTGACGGCCTTCTTGCGCATCGCGACGAACGTCCGTCTGCACCGTCGGCCGCTCACGCGCCGGGAGGCCGTGGCGCGTGTCGAGAGCTGGTTGGAGCAACCCTGTGTCCGCGTCATCGGGGAGACCGATGCGCACTGGGAGATCTTTGGCCGGTTGATCGAGGAGGGGGACGCGCGGGGCAATCTGATCATGGACGCGCATCTCGCGGCGCTGGCGATCGAGAACGGGTGTCGCCTGTGTTCGAGCGACGCGGATTTCGCGAGGTTTCCGTCGCTGGACTGGCGCGATCCGCTCGATTGATCAGGGGGCGAACTGGGCCAGAAGCCGCCAGTGGCCGGCGGCATCCCGCTCCAGCACGACGGCGCCCGCGACGGGGAACTCCGTGAACGGGAGCCCCGGTCCCATGAGGGCCCTGGCGATGATCGCCAGCGAGGGGAGGTGGCCGACGAGGGCGGTGTCCTCCTGCCATGTTTCGATGCGGGCCACGATGGCATCGGGGGGATCGTTGGGTTTCAGGCCCTTGCCGCGATCCACGCCGGCGGGCGCCCGGAGACGCCCGTTGAGGATCTCCGCGGTTTGCGATGCCCGCGTTTTTCCGCTGTGCAGGAACTGGTATGGGACGAGGCCGGCGGCTTGGAGCTGTGAGGCGAGGGCGGCGACATCGCGGCGGCCCCCGTCGGTCAGGGGTCTATCCGGGTTGACGGATTCATCCGTGGCCTGTCCGTGGCGGATGAGATAGAGTCGCATGCGGGAACATGCCCCTTGACCGCGCGCGCGCAATGGAGAGATTGTTGCCGCATGGAGGATCTCATCGCAAAGGCGGCCACCCTGCTGGAGGCTCTCCCCTATATCCAGAGGTTCAGCGGGGCGACATTCGTCGTGAAATACGGCGGGAGTTTCATGGACTCAGATGATCCCGCCGTGCGGGGCGGCGTGGCCCGCGACATCGTCTTCCTGGAGGCCGTGGAGATTAACCCCGTGGTGGTACATGGCGGCGGGAAGGCCATCACGCGGGCGATGGAGAAGGCGGGCCTCCAGGCGAAATTCGTGCAGGGGCAGCGGGTGACCGATGCGGCGGCGGTGGGTGTGGTGGAGCGCGTGCTTTCGGGGGAGATCAATCCCGAGGTGGTGGGGATGATCAACGCGATCGGGGGCATGGCCAAGGGATTTTCAGGAACGGAGATTTTCAGGTGCCGGAAACTGTGGCTGGAGGGGCCCGGGGGCGAGAAGGTCGACCCCGGTTTCGTGGGCGAGGTCACGGGGGTGAATACCGGCCCGTTGCTGGAGTGCATCGAGCGCGGCATCACGCCCGTGATCAGCCCGACGGCGCGGGGCGAGGACGGGGACATCTACAATTGCAATGCCGACATCGCGGCGGCGCAGGCCGCGATCGCCCTGCGTGCCCGCCGGCTGGTGTTCATGAGCGACGTGCCCGGATTGATGCGCGACCCGAAGGATCCCGCCACCGTGATTTCGCATCTCCGGACCGGGGATGTCGCGGAACTCAAGGGCTCCGGGATCATCGACAAGGGGATGATCCCAAAGGTGGACAGCGCCGTGGCCGCCATACGGGCGGGCGTCGAGAAAGTCTCCTTCGTTGACGGGCGCGTGAACCACTCCGTGCTGTTGGAGATCTTCACCGACGCCGGCGTGGGGACGGAGGTCGTGCTCTAGGAATCTGTCGGACTTTGTCCGGCAAACTCCTCTGTCGGCCCCTGTCCGGCAGCCTCGTTGGGCACGGCCGCGCGTTGAAATGGGGGTCCCGCGGGATGGGTCACTCGCTCGTGAAACGGAAGGCGGTGGTGCTGCGGAAGGTGTCGCCCGGCCTCAGGACGGTGGAGGGGAAGTCGGGTTTGTTGGGGGAGTCCGGAAAGTGCTGGGTCTCGAGGCAGAAACCGCCATGGAGGGGGTAGGGTATGCCGCCTGGGCCGATGAGTTTTCCATCGAGACCATTGCCCGTGTAGAGCTGGAGGCCCGGCTGCGTGGTCCACGTTTCCATGACGCGGCCAGTCGTTGGATCGGTGGCTCGCGCGGCGAGTGCGAGTTTGCCCCCCGCGGCGCGCAGGACGAAGTTGTGGTCGTAGCCGCGGGTGGTGGCACGCAGCGCCCCGATGCGCGCGCCTATCGGGGTTGGCTGACGAAAATCCAGGGGTGTGCCCTCGACGGGGGCGATATGCCCGGTGGGTATGTTCGCTTCATTGGCGGGCGTGTAGGCATCCGCGGCGATCATCAGGACGTGATCCAGGATATCGCCGGACCCGCGGAGATTGAAGTAGCTGTGGTTGGTCAGGTTGACGACGGTGGGCCTGTCCGCCGTCGCGGCATAATCGATGCGCAGCTCGCCCCCTGTGGTCAGGGTGTAGGTGACTTCGGCGCGGAGGTTCCCGGGGTAGCCCTCGTCGCCGTCAGGGCTGAGCAACCAGAGCCGCACCGCGGCGGAGTCGCCCGTCGCGGGGAGGGCGGCGGCCTCCCAGTTGCGCCTGTGGTAGCCGACCTTGCCCCCGTGGATGTGGTGGGCGCCCGCGTTCTTCGTCACCTCGACGACTGCTCCGTCAATCGCGAATCGCGCGCCAGAGATACGGTTGGCGAACCGTCCGACGACCGCGCCAAAGCAGGGGTGCTTTCCCAGATAGGGCTCGAACGTGTCAAAGCCGAGGACGACGTTGGCGACCTTGCCTGCGCGATCGGGGACATGGAGTTCCGAGAGGATGGCCCCGTAGGTGATTATCTTCGCGACCATGCCGCGGCCGTTCGAGAGGATGAATTGCCGGACCGGCGACCCGTCGGGCATCGCGCCGAAGGATCGCTCCTGGATAGCCGGGCGTCCCGGCTCCGCTCCGCTCGCGACCATGGCGAGCGATCCCAACGCGAGGAGAGAGGTGGCCCGGTATCGCATCGGACTACGGTAGGGCAGTGGTGAGGGGAGGCCAAGGCGCTTTGCGCGCCCGTCGTGGCGGGCACCACCGGGCGCGAGACTGTGCCCGAGCGTGTGAGCGTTTGGCGCGTTCCAGCGGCGCCCGGGCGCCAAACGCTCACGCGTTCGGCTACGGGAAGCGTCAATGTAGCCGAAGCCCTGAGGCTTTGGCGGCCAAGTGCTCACGCGTTCGGCTACGGGAAGCGCGTCGGTCACGGGAATCTTCGAGCCAGCGCGCTTGTCATCGGCGGCGCGTCCGCCCAGACTGGGACCGTGACCCTCCTCCGGACCCTGCCCCTGATGTTCCTGTGCGCGGTCGCCTGCGCGCGGGCCGAATCGAAGCCCAACCTGGTGTTTATCCTGGCCGACGACCTCGGCTATGGGGATCTGGGCTGTTACGGCCAGAAACTGATCAAGACCCCGAGGCTCGATCGGATGGCGTCGGAGGGCATGCGCCTCACGCAGTTCTATGCGGGATGCACGGTCTGCGCGCCCTCGCGGTCGGTGCTCATGACCGGGCAGCACATGGGGCACACTTGGGTCAGGGGCAACGCGGGGGCGAAGAACATCGAGGTCCAGACGTTGCGGCCGGAGGACAAGACGGTTGCCGAGGTGCTCAAGGGCGCGGGATACCGCACGGCCCTCATCGGCAAGTGGGGTCTCGGCGAACTCGGTTCGACCGGGCACCCGCTCAGAAAGGGATTTGACTATTTCTTCGGTTACCTGAACCAGGGCCACGCGCACAATTACTACCCCGCCTTCCTGTGGCGTAACGAGGAGATGGTGCGGTTTCAAAACGCGGTGGTCCCGATGGGCCAGGAAATCTACGGGGCGCCCGGGGCGGGCTATGCCACCAACAAGGTCGACTATAGCCACGACATGATCGCGGAGGAGGCCGTGAAGTGGATCCGCGAGAACAAGGGCGGGCCATTCTTCTTGTATCTGGCGCTGACGATCCCGCATGCGAATAACGAGGCGACCCGGGCGCTGAAGAACGGGCAGGAGGTGCCGGATTACGGGGAGTACGCGTCGAGGGGGTGGCCCGATCCGGAAAAGGGCCAGGCGGCGATGATCACCCGCATGGACAGGGACGTCGGGCGCGTGCTGGATCTGTTGAAGGAGCTGGGTGTCGCGGAGAAGACGCTGGTGATGTTCAGTTCGGACAACGGCCCGCACAAGGAGGGCGGGCAGGACCCAGAGTTCTTCGATCCGAACGGCCCGCTTCGGGGCAACAAGCGGGACCTTTACGACGGCGGCATACGCGTGCCGGCTCTCGCGTGGTGGCCGGGCACGATCCAGGGGGGGACGGTCTCGGACCATATCGGCTACTTTGGGGACGTCATGGCGACCGCGGCGGAGATGGCCGGGGTTTCTTGTCCCGCGGCGACCGACAGTATCAGCCTGTTGCCGCTGCTTCGCGGCGATGCCGCGGGACAGAAGCAGCATGCCTATCTCTATTGGGAGTTCTACGAGGGCAAGGCGGGCGCGCAGGCCGTGCGGATGGGCCCGTGGAAGGGCGTTCGGAAGCCCGGAGTGACCGGGCCAATCGAATTGTACGACGTCACCAAGGATATTGCCGAAGAGAAAGACATCGCGGCGAAGCACCCCGATGTCGTGGCCAAGATCGAGGCCGCCATGAAAGAGGCGCACGTCCCGTCGCCGAACTGGGCGTTCGGGAAGAGGTAGGGCCAGAGGCTCCGATTTTTGAGTCAGGTCCGGTGCCGCCCGTGGCGGCACCACCGGCGCAGAGAATGTAGCCCATCTGGTAACAGATGGGCCCCGGCGCTCGGGCAGCGCGTCCACGGTCTAACGACCGTGCCTACACCCCAGATTTTCGAGTCAGCGATACCTCGCTGTTGCCCCGACCGCGTCCGCGATGGCGCAGAGGCGGGTGTAGTATTCGTCGGCGGTGATGCCCAGCAGGGTGGCGCCGTACAGCAGGCAGTGTTCGTCGGTGACAGGATCGCCGTAGTTGATCTGAGGGATCGCGTAGGCGATGGCGGCCGGCACGGCCTCCCGATGTTCTAGGAGGGAGGGGTGGACGAAGAGGACCATGGATTCTTTGCCGGGGCGCGTTGGGCGCGGGCCCGGGTGCACGAACTGATGGGCGGCCATATCGCCGAGCTCGTAGAGCACGCGCACCGGGTATCGGACGGACCCCGGGTCCCCGAGGAGCGCGCCGAGGCTCTTGGCGGTCAGGGGCGCGTAACGCTGATGGGCGACGGCGGCCTGCGCGAGGATGTGCTCGCGCAGGCTATCGAGGCCGAGTCGCGCCAACGCCTCGGGAGACATCCGCCGAATGTCGGGTGCGGCCATCATCGTTGCGCCGGGTCATTTTGCGTAGCGCTTCTGGAACTCCTTGACCTGCTGTTCGCGACGGGCCTTTTCCGAGGCATCCATCTTGTTGAGAAACCACTTGTGATTGTCGTGGTTCAGGGTGTCCTCGATGAGCCTGTGAAGGGCCTCGGCGGCGGCCTTCTTTTCGGCGCTCGAGGAGTTCATGTGGCGCTCCGCAAGTTCCTGCAGCTCGGGGATGTACTCGGAATAGAAGTGCTTGGCGACCTCGTAGGTGCCATGCCAGTGGGTGTAGTCGGGGCCCATCATCGAGACGCCGTGACGCGCCCGGCGCCCCTCGTGGTGCCATATCTCGTACCAGACGAAGTCCAATTTGCTGGAAAATTGTGGTCCGGCGAGCAGGGGTTTGGCCGCCTTGTAAAGGGCGAGGCCCGGCTCGGCGAACTTGCCGTGGTAGAGGTCGATGAGGCCGTCATACTGCTGGTAGAACGCCTTGACGTAGTTCTCGTTGTGGCAGTTGATGCAGACATTGATCATGTTTGCGCGGCGCTTCTCCCAGGGGACGTCCTTGCCGGGCAGGCCGAGTTTAGCGTCTGCGATCTCTGGGCGGATGGAGATCTCGGGGCGATTATTCCACGAGATGCGCATCCCGACATCGTGGGTCACGGGCTGGTCCTTGGTCGCGCTCATGTGGCAGGTGGCGCAGGTGGGCGCGGCGGAGTAGTCTTCGCCGACGATCCACTTGGGGTTGTCGAGGCTCATCTTGTCCACATTGGCGCGGTAGGCGATCCCGTGCTTGGACTCGTTGTAGATTTCAATCTGCGGGTGGTCTGGCCCCATGTGGCATTTGCCGCAGGTGTCGGGGGTGCGGGCCTGGGCGGCGCTGAAGGCGTGGCGGGAGTGGCACGCGGTGCAGGAGCCCTCGGTGCCGTCGGGGTTGATGCGGCCGATGCCGGTATTGGGCCAGGTGGCTGGATCGAGGCGCCCGGTCTCCAGGACCTTGACCTCCGCGCCGTGGCACTGCCAGCAGCCATTGACGGCGGCGGCGCTGACCCCATCCGGGAACGCAGTCGTCTTGAAGGCGCGATTGCCCTCGACGACCTCGGCGAGAGTGTTGTCCAGCGAGCCGAGGATGCGCGCGCCCTTGGCGTGGTGGGAGTCGTTGAACTCCTGGACCTCTTTCTCGTGGCAGCGGGCGCAATCCTTGGGCGACGCGATCGTGGATATGTGCTGCCCGTAGTGCTCGTAGGCGTCGGGGTCCTCCTTGTTCGCCGAGTGGCACTCGAAGCATCCGACGTTGGCGCGGAAGTGTTTCGAGGTGCCCCATTGCTCGTAGATGACCGGGCTCTCTTTCTTGTGGCATGCGGCGCAGGCCGCGCTCTCCGGCGAGATCTCCTTGAGCGTGAAACCGGCGCGGGCGACGGTCGGCGCCGCCGCTCCCATTAGCGCCGCGCAAGTCAGGATCGGTATCATGTTTTTCATAGGCATTGGGTTCTTCATGGGGTTCCGTTCGCTTGGGTGATCAATGGGGCTGGGCCGCGGGCGCGCCGGGGCGAGCGCGGAGGGAGCCGCGCATGATGGGAATGGCGACGTGGAGCATCCAGGAGTAGAGCAGTGCCCCGAGCGCCCAGATCCCGAGGCAGACGAGGGTCTCGTTGAGGGTGGGCAGGTATTCCACCACCTGGCCCAGCGGCGACGGCACGAAGCCGGGGATGATCAGGCCCATGCCTTTCTCGATCCATATGCCGAGGAAGCAGGTGGCGCAGGCGACATTGAGCCACGCGATCCGGCGGGTCAGGGGCGTGATCAGGAGGCCGAGGCCGACGAAGTCCAGGGCGATGGCGGTCCATATCCACGGGATGAGGCCCTCGTGCCCGTGCAGGCCAAAGTAGAGATAGCGCGCGGCGGCGGAGTGGGCGGTCGGCGCATAGAATTCGGTGAAGACCTCGCAGCCCAGGAGGAAGACGTTGATGAGCATCGCGACCGTCATGATCATGCGGAGCATGAAGATCGGTTCATCGCCGATCCAATAGCGTGTGACCCGCCGGATGATCTGGAACGTCAGGATGAGCAGGGCCGGGCCGGCCGCGAACGCGGATGCGAGGAACCGCGGGGCGACGATGGGGTTGTGCCAGTAGGCGCGACCGGCCAGGCCCACGTAGAGAAATGCGGTGACGGTGTGGATGCTGATGGCCCAGGCGATCGCGACGAATACAAAGGGGATGTAGAAGGCCCTCGTCGGGGGCGCGCCGAGGTATCGCTTGTACAGCAGGTAGCCGCAGATGTGCATGTTGAGCAGCAGGTAGCCGTTGAGGACGATGACGTCCCAGGAGAGGATGGAGCCGGGCCAATTGAACATGCCGAAGGGCGGTATCATGTGGTGGAAGCGCTCGGGGTGGCCGAGGTCCACCGTGACGAACAGGAGGCACATGATGATGACCGCGATCGCCATCAGCTCACCGAAGATGACGACCTCGTGCATGGACTGCTTCTTGTACACATAGGCGGGGATGACGAGCATGACGGCGGCGGCGGCGACGCCGACCAGGAATGTGAAATTGGCGATGTAGGCACCCCAGCTGACCTGGTTCGTCATGCCGGTCGTGGATAGGCCATCGACCAGCTGCCTGGCGTAGGCGTTGAGCCCGACGAGGGCCAGCGCGGTAAGGAGGGTCATCCAGGCGTAGAACTTCCAGCCGCCCTGGAATGAGAGCCTGGCGACGCGCCACAGGAATGTGATGTAGTCCCTCATTTATCGAAGAAGTAGTAGAACCTGGGGCGGGTGCCGACGTCCTCCTTCAGGACGTAGACGCGCTTATTCTTAAGGATATAGTTGATCTCGCTCCCGGGGTCTCGGATGTTGCCGAATATCCTGGCGCCGGTGGGGCAGACCTCGAGGCAGGCCGGGTATTTGCCCTCGCGGGTCCGGTGGAGGCAGAAGGTGCATTTCTCGACGACGCCCTTGGGGCGAAGGCGATTGCTCAGGTAGCTCTGGCAGGGGTTGATCTGATCGGGTGAGAGCTTTGGCCTGGAGTAGTTGAAGCGCCTGGCGTCGTAGGGGCAGGCGGCCATGCAATAGCGGCAGCCGATGCACCAGTTGTAATCGACGACGACGAGGCCATCGTCCTCCTGCCAGGTGGCCTTGACGGGGCAGACCTTGGTGCAGGGGGCCTCACGGCACTGCTGGCACTGGACCGGCATGTAGAACTTGCCCGCCCGCGGCACCTGGTCCGCGTCGTAATAGTGGTCGGATGTCTCGAGATCGATGCCGCCCTTTTCCATCTCCAGGACGCGGATATAGGACATGTTGATGTCGTCGTCGGACTCGCGGGACTGGTTGTTCTCGCGGATGCACGCGTGGGCGCACTTCCGGCACCCGATGCATCGGCCGATGTTCAGGGCGTAGGCGAACTCGGTGTCCTCGCGGGGGCGGATGTCGCGGATGTCGGGCCGGATGCCGCGGCTCTGCTCGCACTCGCTCTCAAGGCGATCGAGGATGCGCCGGAGTTCTTGGGGCGTGAGTTCCTGGTAGTGCTTTTGCAGAAACGCGTCGACGGATAGGTTCTCGCGCTCGAGGGCGAGCAGGGGTTTCAGCGCGGCGGCCATGGCGGCGATGCCAAGGGCCGAGGCGGCGGAACCCTTGAGGAACGTGCGACGGGTAAGGGGGCGGGCCGCCTGCTCGACCGTCTGGGAACCGCCGTCGCCTGGGGTTGGGGGGTTCAATGTGCGGTTCCTCCTTGGGGCGTCGGGTGTATGCCAGCGCTCGTGGTGGGCGCGTGGGCGGCCCGGGGCGGGTATGTCGGTGGCGGGAGGGGTTTCATGGTGGGGAACTTGGGCGCATGGGGGTCGTGGCACTGGATACAGCGCAATTGGGTGCGGGGGCCCGCGGCCGTGTCCCAGTGACCATTGAGCCGCCCGTGGACGCCCGCCTTCCAGTCGCGATAGGTGGGCCCGTGGCATTTGGCGCAGAGTCGGACAACCTCTTTTTCGGGGATCACCGATCCATCGTAGTCCACGAAGGCGTTGCGGTTGGTGGGGTGGTGGCAGTTGAGGCAAAATCGGTTCTCGCCGTGCGCGAGCCTGATGTCCTGGTGCTCGGCCATGGGGCGGTCGTAGTGCCACTTGGCCTCGAGGAGCCTATGGCACTCCATGCAGTTGTAGGTCCAGCCGAGTTTGACGAGGTCGAGGCCTTTGGTCGTGCGCGGGGGATCTTTGTCGAGGTGCCTGTCATCGCTGAGGCCCACGGCGGGTTTCGCGGGCGCGGGTCTCTCGACGACGGGGAGGGGTGGCAACTTGGGGGAGGCGGGTTCGCCGGCGGCGAGGGGCGCCGCACAAAGCACCATCCCGATAAGAACGGGGGCTGTCCTTCGGGTGGCTTTTGCCCTGGGGCCGATCTCCATCATCCCGGTGAAACGATGGCATTCCCAGCTTCCGGCTGCCTTGACATAGGTCAAGACAAATGGGGAATCCTCTGGCGCGAGGGGGCCGGTGGTGGCGAGAATGGCTGGCGACGATGCGCTTCAGCCTGGAGGAGGGCCTATGAGAACCGTAACGGTCTGCGTATTTCTACTGATGACGACGCCCGCGTGGGCCGGGGTTAAGTCCCTGGACACGGAGATCGTGGCGACCGACATGCCCGGGCCGGCGAAGGCTTGGCGACCCGGGGATCCAATCCGGTGGATGGGAGGGGCGCTGGGCGTCGACATGCAGGCCCGCGAGCGGTTCGAGTACCGCGAGAACTGGATCGACTTCAACGACGATTATGACCTGCGGGACGATGTCGCGCTGTTCCAGCGATTGCGCTTCGGCCTCAGGATACAGCCTTCGCGGTGGCTGACGATCTATGGCCAGGTGCAGGACTCGCGCACCTTCTTCGACGAGACCAACGGCGACATCGGCGATCCATTTCGTGGCATGCGCGCCTACTCGGCTTCGCCGGTGGGAACGCGGGAATTCGTGGTGCACAACAGCTCGATCGATCTCCGGCAGGGCTGGATCGAGTTCGGTGGGTTGGAGCAGGGCGCCTTCGCGCTAAGGCTGGGGCGGCAGGTGCTCAGCTACGGCGACGAGCGGCTGATTGGGGGATTCGAGTGGGACAACAACGCGCGGACCTTCGACGCGGCGAAATTCCAGTGGAAGGGGGATGGGTTCCAGGTCGACGCATTCGCCGGCCACGTCGTGCTGCACAAGAACGACCGTTTCAACGATCCGGACATGGCGGACCTCGTGACCGGCATCTACGCCACCAGCTCGGCGGTCCCTGCCCACGAGGTTGACGCGTATCTTATCTTCCGCAGCAAGTCGGATGTGGATTTCTCGACGGTCTTCTCGGATCGCCCTCAGCAGAGCGGGGGCAACCCCGCGCCGCCGGGCGACTATTTCACGTTCGGCGCCCGTGCGAAGTCCAGGGCGGGGGCGATCGGGCCATGGGATTGGAATGGGGAGTTTGCCATCCAGATGGGCGACGTGGTGAACCCACTGGGTTTCTACGTGCCGGATCCGCTCACGGGCGAGTACCTGCCGGTGGACCGGATCGGGACTCGTTCGATCAACACGCTGCGGCAGGACCTGCTGGCCTGCGCGGCGCACATCGAGTTCGGGCACACGATCGACTGCGCCTGGAAGCCGAGATTGCACGTCGGGTACAGCTATGGCTCGGGCGACGAGAATCCCTCGGATGGCGAGTGCGGGACCTTCCAGAACCTCTTCCCGACCAATCACAAGTTCTATGGCTACATGGATAGGTTCTCCTGGCAGAACATGCACAACCCCGAGGTGGGCGTTTCTGTGTCGCCGACGTCGGCGGTGAAGATGACGCTGGATTACCACATGTTCTGGGTGGACGAGACCGAGGACGCATGGCGTTTCGCGGCGCAGGAGCCGGTGGGCGGCCAGGGGCGATACGCCAACGCCCTGCTCGGGGGCACCCCGGTGCCCGATTCGGCGATCCTGGGCAAAAACATCCTGCGGGGCGCGCCAAGCAGCTACGTGGGATCGGAACTGGACCTCGTGATCTCGTGGAAGGTCACGAGATGGCTGAAGCTGGAGGGCGGATACTGCCACTTCTTCGCGGGGGATTACGTGCTGGATACGGCGGGCGTGCTCGGCGACAGGCGCCGCGCCGACGACGCGCGGTTCGGATACGCGCAACTGCAGATGGATTTTTGAGCGTGGGGGGGTGGTCCCGGCTGGCCGCAGATCGCGATTGACAGGCTCGCCGTTGTGGGCGAAGCGAATAGCGGTGGATCTATTTGGAATCAAGC
Organism: Verrucomicrobiia bacterium; assembly: GCA_020847615.1. GTDB lineage: Bacteria > Verrucomicrobiota > Verrucomicrobiia > JADLBR01 > JADLBR01 > JADLBR01. Next base: position 2,911 of record JADLBR010000271.1, on the reverse strand, counting down.
TCTGGCCGGAGCGCAGCATCGAGGACGAGGAGTTTCCCGAACAGCGTCGCCGGAGGTGGTTGCTGATATCGGCCCTGGCGGCGCTGGTGGGCGCCGCGGTGCTTCTGCGTCCGATGGCGGAACCGGCGTATCGGGATTTGCGTGCGGATCGGCTGTTGGAAAAGGCCCGGGTCTTGATGGCGGGCGGGGACGTGTCCGGGGCCCGGGCGAGTCTCGAGGGGGCACTCCAGTTTTCGCCGTCGCGTGTGGATGTGCTGGAGGCGCTGGCCGAGGCCCTCCGGGCCGAGGGCTCGCCCCGCCATGCGGCGGTGCTGGTGCAGGCGGCGTCTCTGGCGACGGGCCGGGTCGAGCTGGCGGTGGCGGCCATGGCGGCCTGTGTGACCAACGGTCTCTCGGGAAGGGCGGCGCCCTTGATCGATCGCCACAGCGCCGATCCGGGCAACAGCGCGGCAATGTGGTATTGGATTGGGAGGGCGTTGGCGGAGCAAGGCCGAGCCGCGGAGGCCGCGGCGGCATGGCAGAGGGCGGCGCAGATGGCACCCGGGGACCAGCGTCTACAACTGGATGTGGCGATTGCGGAACTGGGGTCAAAGAAGGCGGACGTCGCCGTGCGCGGCGTGGAGCGGATGGAGGTGCTGCGCCGGAGTCCGGACGCCGGGATCCGGCGCGGGGCCGCCGAGGCGATGGCCGATCTGGCGATGTCCACCGATCCCCGCCAGGCGGTCGGAATCTGGGAGCGCTACGTGGCCGAGAATCCGGGCGACTGGGGTGCTGCGCTTGCCCATCTCAGGGCCGTTTCCAAGGTGGATCCGGGGGCGGTTGCGGGTCGCGTGGAGGCGCTGTGGCGGATGGCGACGGACCTGGGGCGCAAGCTGGAGGCGGCTACTGTGGCCGCGGAGATCGGCGGCCCGCAGGCGGGATTTGGACTGATCGAGCGGCTGTCGCCGAACGAGAAAATGGAGGCCAAGGCCCTGGTGCTTCGACTGGAGTTTCTGGCGGGCATGAAGCGGTGGGCGGAGCTGGTCGAGGCGTCGGAGGTGTCGGCAGAGAGCCGGGCGCTTTTCGGAGCGGATGATCAGATCGCGGCGTGGTGCTGGCTGGGCGTGGCCCGGCACGCGCTGGCCGACATCTCGGGATTCCAGTCGGCGATTCGAGCCCTGGAGGCCCTGGTGGGCACGAATGTGGATCGGGCGCTGCGGGTCGGCAAGTGGCTCGTGGGGCGAGGCTTCGATTTTGAGGCGCAGGGTTTCTTTAGGACGGCGTCGAGGCCGAACAGCCCGAGGCGCTACGCCGCACTCCTGGAGCTGAACGAGCTGTACGCGCGCCTGGGCGACCAGCAGAAGCGGCTCCAGGTCTGCGAGCAACTGCTGCAGATCGATGGCGGAAACCCCGCGGTGCAGAGCGAATTGGCCTCGGTGCTGCTGGAACTCGGCTGGGATCGTCCGCGCGCGCTGCGATTGGCGCGCGAGGCCTGGGAGATGGACAGGGCCTCCTACGATTTCATGGACACGTGCGCCCGGGCGCTCGCGATGAACGGCCAGGCGGCGGATGGCGTGGCGATCTACGAGCGGATGCCCGCCGAGGTGATCGGGCGCGACGAGGTCCGCCTGAACTACGTCGAGTCGCTGATGGCCGCGGGCCGGTTTGCCGACGCGCGACTCCAGCTCAATCAGGTGCAGGCCTCGCGGTTGCCGCGCGTCCTCCAGCCGCGTCGCGATCGGCTCGAGATCGAACTGCGCGCGCGTTGACTTGCGGCCCCGGGTGGGCGAGCATGCCCGGATGAGACAGTCCTTCCGCATCCCCTCGGTGATCTTCGCCGGTGCCGCCCTGGTGATTCTCGCTTCCTGTGGGCCGAAGCCCGCCGAGTTCGTGCCGATTTTCAATGGCGAGAACCTGGATGGCTGGAAGGTGGCGGGGGACGCGCGGTTCCTGGTGCGGGACGGGTGCCTGGTCGGGACACAGGACACGGGCAAGGGCGGTGACATCTGGACGGAGACCGATCATGGGGATTTTGAGTTCCGCGCGACCTATCGCGTCAAGTGGCCCGCGAACAGCGGCTTCTGGTTTCGCTGGGATCCCGAGACCAAGAAGGGTTATCAGTTCGACATCCTGAAGCACCCGAAGCCAGTGGCATTCAGCGGCTCGATCTATTGCCCGGGCAAGCTCTTCCTATGGACGAATCTGGTGGAGTCGGTGGAGAACCGGGACGATTGGAACGAGGCGCGGATCTGGGCGAAAGCGTGCCACATCATCGTGTGGCTGAATGGCAAGCGGCTTGCCGAGTGCCACGACATGACTTTCGACAAGGGCAAGATCGGGCTTCAGGTCCACGGGGGCGAGGGTTTCAAGGGGATGGAGATCGTCGCGAAAGACCTGCGGGTCAGGCCGGTGGGGCCGAACGAGCAACCTCCCGCGGATTAATGGACCGTGGTGGAACCGGGCGGCGTTGCGCATGCGCCGACAGCGGCGCCGGGATGGGAAAATCCTGTGCGGTCGACAAGGGCTTTGGGCCAAACGTTTGCGCGTTCGGCTCGGGGATTTTCGGGGCAGGGGGCGAGGGTCTCGGTCATGCGGGGGCCAGGGGGAGCAGGCGCCCGCAGAGATCGATCAGGCGCTCCCGCAAGGGTCTTGACCGCGCGGCGAACGCGCGCTGGAGGCGCTCGAATTCGGCCCGTCCCGCGTCGGTCTCGACGGGGATCGGTTCAAATCCGATCGCGCGCAAGTCGTAGGGGCTGGCGCGCATGTCGATCTCGCGAATCTCGATGGCCAGCGCGAGGCAATCGGCGATCAGATCGGAAGGGGCGAAGGGGTACAGTTTGAAGGCCCACTTGTAGAGATCCATGTTGGCGTGCAGGCAACCGCACTGCTCCAACTCGGGGACCGTCGCGCGGGTGGGCTGGAGCCTATTCAT